>JAIORG010000069.1 GCA_021108255.1 Anaerolineales bacterium
ACCTAATACCCCCTACTATTTGTTGGATGCTACTTTTCCCTTTACAGGATGCGTGATCTCAACATAGGATGCGTGATCCTTAAGTTACGCTAGCCCCATAATTCTTCACGCAAATTTAAATACCCCCTAATCTCTAGAGGATCACGCATCCTTTATGCATCTTTAACGCAAATCTTAAATTACTTCTGCGTTTGGTTTCCTCTTTAAAAACTGGCCCTGACCGCGTTTGCCGAGCCATTTTTCCCCATCTACTATAGGTTCCCCCCGCAAGAAAACCATCTCAGGGTATCCTTGAAGTTCCCAACCTTCATATAAATTGTAATCCGTCCGCTGATGGGCAACATTCACCCCGTACTTTAGTTTTTTCTCCGGATCCCAGATCACCAGGTCCGCATCTGAACCCGGAGCAAGGGTCCCTTTTTGAGGATAAAGCCCAAATATTTTAGCCGCGTTGGTGCTTGTATAAGCAACAAATTGATTGGGAGTCAAGCGGCCTTTAACCACTCCCTCGGTCCATAAAATCGCCATCCGGTCAGCTACACCAGGCAGACCATTCGGAATCTTTGTAAAATCATCCTGACCCAGTTCCTTCCCGGGGATTTTAACTTCCACTCCTTCATAATTGATCGCTTTGGTACCATCAAAAAAGAAAGGACAGTGATCAGTTCCCACTGTTTGAAGCGTGTTATCCGCTAATCCCTGCCAAATCCGCTCGTTATCTGCTTTTCCCCTCATCGGGGGTGAACATATCCATTTGGCGCCATCAGGCCGTTTGATATGTTCTTCAGTAAAAAACAGATACTGAGGACAAGTTTCCCCCATAACCTTCACACCCTGCTCCCGGGCATACTGAAGTTGGTCAATCCCACCGGCTGTATTCATATGGACGATATACAAGGGCGCATCCGCTTGAGCTGCCAGGGCTGCGCCCCGCAGAACTGCTTCCACTGCTCCCCAAGCTGGCCTTGTAGAAGCATGCCAGATCGGTTCCGTATGTCCGGCTTGCAGGGCTTCCTCAACTAAAACGTCAATTACATCCCCGTTTTCAGCATGCATCATAGTCAGCATACCGTGTTCAGCAGCAACCCGCAGCAATTGAAAGATTTCTCCATCCTGCAGCCGCAGCCTGTTATTGTAGGCTGTAAACACTTTTAAAGTAGTAATACCTTCCTGGATCAGTTCCGGGATTTGGGCTGCGACACGGTCGTTAAAGGTGGTGATATTGAAATGAAAACTGTAGTCAATGGCTGCTTTAGGATCCGCTTTAGCACGTAAGGCTTCAACATTCCTCGATAAATCGGGGTCTTTATCCTCAATAAAATCCATTACAGTAGTGGTTCCGCCAAATGCGGCAGCTTTATGACCTGTGTAATGATCATCGGATGAGACCGTATCAAACATCGCCAGATCCAGGTGGACATGAGGATCGATTCCTCCTGGCATGATGTATTTTCCAACTGCGTCGACAATTCTTGCCCCCTCTGCCGCCAGGTCCTGCCCAACCAGAGCAATTTTTCCCTCCTGAATCAGTAAATCGGCCTGATATGTCTCAGTTGCAGAGATAAGTGTTCCATTTTTAATGAGAATTGTGCCCATTGCATTTCCTCAATTACCCTTCCCTGGTCCAATAAAGAATTCTATTCAGATCCGGAAAAAATTATACCGCAGACCTCTATCTCTCATCCAGCTGCTGATATCCTTCTACGAGTACCCGCCATTAACTGAAATCCGGATCAGGTTGGTCTTCTCTGGAATGATAGCCATAGAAAAAATTTCAGGAGGAAGGCGGGGAGGCGCCTGAAGGTCCCGGGATGCCAAGCAGCGCAGAGAGCACTTCCACTGAGAGCTCATCGAGGTTATCCAGCTCCGCCTGGTAAGCAGGGATATGACTTCCACGATCCCTTAATGCCTTCCATAATCTTCTTCTTTCTCCTGGACGGACAGTCAGATCGGTTAATTTTCCTGCCCGCTGGAGGTACTCACCGGTTGTATATAAAAAAGTAAAGCGTTTCCACTCCCCTGCCGGTATCGGGCGCGTCAGCACCTGAACTGGACCCAGCTGTACTTTAAAATATTCTTCGTCAGCCCGGGGATGATCCGCTTCTTCCCTGAGCAGATCAATCCTGGTTGTCAGCTCATGCCCCAGGACCGGCGCAAGAAATTCAATCCTCCATTTCCGATCAATAAAGGATGCCGGCTGGTAAAAGGCCAGGAAATCTACATTTAATATTCTGGGCGCTGTTCTGATTGGAATACGATACCAACCGAGTACCCGGGCAACTTGCAGATCCTCCGGTGTGGGAATAATAGCTACCAAGATTAACGCAGCTGGAGACAAATACGACATATTCATAATTTCACCCCTAATGTATTTGTTATCTCAATAAATTGAATGTGAAAACCAGGAAAAAACCATTTTCCCCCTTCATGGACAATTATACCGCTAATATTCGACGATCCGGGATCCTTCGAGAATCCCGGATCGTGAACCACTTTTTAGATCAAACCAACTTTATCATTGAAGTCATTTATGAGCTCATCGATTTCAGGAATTTGCTCCTGGAAATTGGTCCAGTAATCCTTGTCATACCACTGTGATTGAATCTCCTCATAGGTTTTACCCTGCTGTTCAATCCAGGTAAAGTACTTCAAGTTATGAACGCGACGTTGATCCTCATAAGTCAGCTCCTGCAGGTTATTGGGAGAAATCCCTTCCAGGTACCGGGCACTGGTGCGGGCAGCATCCATTTCTGTGTATTCCCCAACTTCCTCATGCATCTCTTTGAGGCGGCTTTCATACAGTTCCATGGAATCTGTCCAGACAGTCAGGATGACATCATTGGCATCCATTTCATAATATTTAGCCATTTTAATTGACATCAAGGTATTAGCTATGCTGGAAAAGCCCAGCAGATCCAGTTTTCCAACCAGGTCTTCCGAAATGCCATGTTCAACCAGGTATTTCTTGCCTGCGGGTTCATTAAACAAGCGGGCAAGATTAACAACCGCATTATCATCAATGGCCATTATCATATCGGTGTTCTTCATGTTATGAATCCAGGGAACATGTTTGTCCCCAATGCCCTCGATGCGGTGAGCGCCAAAGCCATTTTCCAACAGCGTTGGGCATTGGAGAGCTTCTCCCGCAACAACTTTGCTGGAAGGGTAGAGCTGTTTCATGTAATCGCCGCAACCGAGTGTTCCCGCGGAACCTGTGGTCAGGGTCAAACCCTGGTATTCATCATTGGGCCCCATAACTTCCTGCAGAACCTCTTCCATCGCATGACCAGTGATCTCGTAATGCCAGAGATAGTTTCCAAACTCATCAAATTGATTAAAGACAAAAATATTATCCCGTTCCCCCCGGAGTTCCCAAACTTTATCATAGATCTCTTTCACATTGCTCTCAGATCCTGGTGTTGCAATTACTTCCCCGGCTACATTGGCCAGCCAGTCAAATCGTTCCCGGCTCATACCCTCAGGAAGGATTGCGATTGATTCGCAGGATAACAAAGATGCATCATAAGCCCCGCCACGGCAGTAGTTGCCGGTGGACGGCCATACTGCCTGGTGATACGTGGGGTCAAACTGTCCGGTTACCAGAGGAGGGACCAGACAACCGAAAGTTGCTCCAACTTTGTGTGCTCCCGTGGGAAACCATTTGCCAACCAGGGCAATAATCCTGGCATCCACACCTGTTAGGCTGGAAGGCAACTCAACGTAATTCACACCGCCATATCCACCGCCATCCACGACCGGTTCGTTTTTCCAGGTGATGCGGAACAGGTTCCGGGCAGTGATATCCCAGAGTCCGATTTTCTTGAGTTCTTCCTTAACGCTGTCAGGAATCAAATCGGGGTTTTTCATCTGGGCAAAGGTGGGAATGATGATATTTCGTTCCTTTGCCCTCTCTACAGTCCGTTCTAATTGCTTTTTGTCCATTCTGAGGTCAATCATTTTTTCTTTCCTTTCCAATCTAATAAATATTAATTTACTTACAACGAATCTAACTTCGATTATTGATCTATCTTCTTAACCCTCCACCTCCATATTCTCCCGAGTTATATATAAAGGACGGCCTTTGGCTTCATCGTAAAGCCTACCAATATACTCACCAAGCAATCCTATAGAAATCAGTTGCACACCGCCCAGGAATAAAACTGCGATTAATGTGGTCGCCTGGCCGAAGAAAGCTTGAGACCCTGCCAAGCAGAGTACTAATACAACCAGGATGGAGATGATGCTGATCCCTGTTGAAATAAAACCCAGATACATTGCCAGCTGAAGGGGAAAATAGGAGAAGCCCGTGATGGCATCGCTGGCAAAACGGATCATTTTTTTCAAAGGATATTTGGTCTCCCCTGCAAATCGCTCTGCCCGCTCGTACTCCACTCCAGTTTGCTTAAATCCTACCCAAACCGACATCCCCCGCAGGAAACGGTGTTTTTCCCGCATCCCGTTTAAAACCTGGACAACTTTTCTATCCAGCAACCGGAAATCTCCTGTATCCATGGGTATATTCACATCCGTTATCCGCTGGATAAGCCGGTAAAATGCGGATGCAGTGAAAAGCTTAAACCAGGTTTCGCCCACTCTCTTAGATCTGACAGCGTATACAACTTCAAAGCCTTCCTTCCATTTCTGGATTAAATCGAGAATTACTTCTGGCGGATCCTGCAAATCAGCATCGATAATAATCACCGCATCTCCCTTGCTGTAATCCAGGCCGGCTGTAACAGCTATCTGATGCCCGAAATTCCTGGCAAAGATAACCGGTTTGACCTTATCATCCTGCGCTTTCAACTCAAGGATTGCTTCGGTAGATCCGTCAGATGAGCCGTCATCCACCATCACAAATTCCCACGGCTCACCGGTTTGTGCCATCACCTCAGAAATCCTGGTGTAAAGCAACTGGATATTGTCGATCTCGTTATAGATCGGTGCAATGATCGTATAGGTTGGTTTGTTTTTCATTATCTACCTGCCCTTTCATAAGATGTGATCAATCCCATTTATCAGCTTCGAATAAGCTTTTTCACTTCCCCCAGCACCGGTGAAATAACTGGTGCTTCCCCGGCAGCCTGCATAGCTGCTTTTACATCCTTGAGACCGCTTCCAGTATTCAGCACCAAAATCGGATCATCCTCTCCAACAAGACCATCCTGAAGAGCTTGTTTCAGACCCGCCAATGAGGTCGCTCCAGCAGGTTCAGCGAAAATACCTACTTTACCCAAATCGGCGATTGCTGTCAAGATTGCCTGATCCTCCACCACAATATAAGCTCCATCGGTTTGGGTGGCGGCGCGCAATGCTCTTAACCCATCACTGGGTAAATTTACAGAAATGCTGTCGGCCAGGGTATCAGCTGATACTGCGATTATTTCTTCTTTGCCAGATTTATAGGCATTATAAATCGCCGCTGAACCTGTCGATTGGCAGCCAAAAATCCGGGGCATCTGTTTGATCTGTCCAATTTTATAAAGATCTTTAAATCCTTTATGTATCCCGGATATGATGTTTCCATCACCTACAGAAACGAAAACACACAATGGCCTATCCAGCTGGTTTGAAAGCAATACCTGTTCCCAGATCTCGTAGGCTGCTGTTTTTTTACCTTCCGCGGTAAATGGGTTATAACCGGTATTTCTGTTATACCAACCAAACTCCTCGGTAGCCTCCAGAGATAGCTTGTAGGCAGCATCATAGTTATCATTCACCAGGATTACCTGGGCCCCATAAATCAACAGTTGGGCTATCTTTGCCGGGGGTGCTGTTTCGGGCGCAAAAATTACTGAATCCTGTTCCACTGCCGCAGCCATGCCGGCCAGTGCTGCCCCGGCATTACCCGTGGAAGCGGTCACTATTACTTCTGCTCCAATTTCCTTCGCTCGTGCCACCAGTATGGCACTGGCCCTGTCTTTAAATGACGCTGTGGGATTGCTGCTTTCATCTTTGATCCAGAGCTGATTAACTCCAAGTTCTTTCTTTAACTGCGGCGGTGAAAAGGTCGGGGTCCATCCCGCTGAGCGGATGGTTGTGCCTTCCCCAATCAAATCAGATACCGGCAGCAGTGGAAAATAACGCCATAGAGAAGATTCGTTTTTATTGATCAGCTCTGCAGTTGTTTTATTCTTTAATTCTTGATAATCAAGGATTACATCCAAATTCCCATTATCCTCCGGACAGGTATATGTTACCTCTCCCGGTTCATACTCTTTCCCGCAAATTGAACATTGATAACCGATAAATTTTGCCATTCAAATACACTCCTTAATTTAATCCGCGAATCCCAGAATTCTTTCCGGCGTAATTGGCAATTTGGTTACCCTCACCCCTACCGCATCATAAACAGCGTTCGCTATGGCTGGAGCAGTAGGCACCAGGGTAATTTCACCAATGCCTTTGGCGCCGTATGGCCCGCTGGCTTCCGGCACTTCCAGGATAATATTCTCATAATGATGCGGCAAATCCTTTGCAGTGGGAAGCAAATATTCCGTGAAACTATCTACCCAGCGATCACCTTTCTGAAGCATAGTCTCATAGAGAGCATATCCCAAGCCGGTGGCAACACCACCTTCTATCTGCCCCTCAACTCCGGCCTGGCTGATCACTTTGCCTACATCATGGATGGCAGCAAAATGGGTGACATCAACTGTACCCAGTTCCGGATCAATCTCAACCCGGGCGACCTGTGCCCCAAAACAAAATAAAACATGGGGCATACCAATGGGCAAGTGCTGTGGTGTAGTATCCTCAGGATAAGGAAAACTAAATGTACTTTCACTGCAGAGGACAATAGATTCTTCCGCCAGGCGGCTGACAAACTCAACTGCTGGAACTTTAGATCCATCCGGTTTTATTACCTGACCGTTTTTATATAATAAATTTTCAACGGGTACGTCCAATATCCTGCTTGAGTGGATCAGCAGCTGTTGGATCAACTTTTCTGAAGCATCAATCAAAGCATTTCCTGCCATATAAGTCATGCGGGAGGCGCAGGTAACATTTCCGTTCGGCGAATCTAAAGTATCTAATTCAAGAGTCACCACTTGATCAAACGGGATGCCCAACGATTCTGCTGTGATTTGTTCCGCGGCTGTAGCCAGTCCCTGCCCTAAATCAGGAGATCCGAGATGGATCAGTATCCTGCCGTCTGGCGCCCACTCCAATCTGTGAGTGGAATCATCCGGCACGTTCGCTCCTAATCCCATCGACTGAGATGCCAGGGCAAAACCCACTCCAGCTTTTTTACCCGGAGAAGGTTTTATCGCCTGGAAACGCTGGATAATCTCACGGACATTTTTCAGGCAAATCGGGAGAGAGTTAGCTGTCTCATTAATAATCACTCCGGTAAAAATTTTATCTCCGGGATGGAGGATGTTTTTCTCCCGCAATCTAATCGGATCCATCTCAAGTTCTTCCGCCATCAAATCCACCATGCTTTCAACAGCAAAATGGGATTGAGGACTGCCAAAACCCCGCATCGCGCCTGAAATTGGGGAATTGGTATACACCACATAGGTATCAACCTGCACATTCGGAATTTTGTAAGATCCGGTCAATGTTTCTGTAAAGATCATACCTACAGCAGGACCATAAGAAGAATACGCACCGGTATCAAGGTAAGCTTCTACCTTCAACGAGGTAAAGGATCCATCCTTTTTTGCCCCGAGTTTATATTTGATTTGAGCCGGGTGCCGTTTGGGATGAGCCAGAAAAGATTCCCGGCGGTTATTCACCAGCTTTACAGCGCCTTTGACCGCCTGGGCGCCCAATGCCGCCAAAATGGATAAACTGGAATCTTCTTTTCCGCCAAAAGCCCCGCCGATCACTGAGCTTTTTACCCTGACACTGCTCACAGGCAGGTCCAGCGCGGCGGCGATAAATCCCTGATCGGTGAAAGGATGCTGGGAGCTGACCCAAACAGTTATCGAATTATCTTGCTCCCAAACCGCCAGGGAAGTTTCTGGCTCCATATATCCAGGTGATATCCGCGGCAGGTGATACACTTCCTCCAGGACAATATCTGCTTCTTCAAAACCGCGCTCAATATCTCCATCCTGAACATTTAACTCTGTGATGACATTGCCATCCTCATGTAACTGCGGGGTATCTGGTTTTGCCGCCAGAACCGGATCAAATACCGGGGTTAAAGGCTCAAAGGTAACTTGAATTTTTTCCCTGGCTGCGAGAGCTTCCTTCCTGGATTCAGCAATAATCAATACGACTGGCTCTCCCAGGTGACGTACAACTTCCTGGGCAAGAGACGGCTGATCCGGGACAAGCGGTCCAAAGATCTTATCTCCCGGAATATCCTCTGCAGTAAGAACCTGAAGCACACCAGGCATATTCAATGCATCTGTTGTATCAATCTCCAGGATGCGGGCATAATGGTGAGGCGATCTGAATACAATGCCATGTTTTAAATTATTCACCGGGATGTCAGCAGTATAAAGGGCTTTCCCTGCTGCTTTCTGCCAGGCATCTTTACGGATTTCCGCTTTTCCGATGGTTTTCAATATTTCAGTCATTGCTGTGCCGCTCCGCAGCTAGATGAATTGCATCCATCATCTTTTTGTAGCCTGTACAGCGGCAGAGGTTGCCGGACAAACCATCGCTGATCTCCTGATCTGAGGGACGTGGGTTATTATCCAAAAGAGCTTTAGAAGCTAAAACTGCTCCAGGTGTACAATATCCACATTGCACGGCACCAGCCTCAACAAAGGCTTTCTGAATAGGGTGATAATCACCTTTCTCAGATAAACCTTCAATTGTGGTTATATTCTGTCCCATCACCTGACCAATAAATAACAAACAGGAATTAACTGGTTTTCCATTTAAAATCACCGTACAGGCGCCGCACTCCCCTTCTCCACCGCAGGCATCTTTTGTACCCGTTAATCCCAGATCATTCCGCAGCACTTCCAGCAGGGTCCTGTTCGGATCACTCGACACCCTTGTATCCTTGCCATTCAGGGTGAAAATTACTTCGATTGGTTTCAATTCTTCCTCTCCCGCGCCTGGTCCACAGCCTGTTCTAATGCTCTTCGAGCTATTACAGCAGCTGAATGGATCCGGTACTCTTCAGTGGACCTTATGTCAGTAATAGGTGTGATTTCTTCCCGGCAGATTTCTGAAGCATTGTTGAATAATTCAGGGGATGGTTCTTTTCCAATGAGGGATTTTTCTGTTTCCCTGCACCGGATAACTGTAGGAGCTACAGCTCCCAGCGCTATTCTAGCGTTAGTGATCATTCCCTCGTCATCCAGGACAATAGCTGCAGTTCCATTTACTACCGAAATTGCCATGCCGGATCGTTTTCCTATCTTCAGGAAAACCGAACCCCAGGATCCCAATAAGGGAGAAAAAGACACACTGTGAATAAACTCACCCGGTTTTAAAGCAGTTTCACCCGGCCCCTTCAGGAAACTTTCCAAAGGCAGAATCCGCTCTCCTTCCAGGCTTTGCAGGAGCAGATCAGCATCATATATCAATAAAGGAGGAATGGTATCAGCCGCTGGCGATGCATTGGCTATATTGCCGCCCAGGGTACCCCGGCAGCGGGTTTGGATGCATCCTACGCTTTCTGCAGCAGCTGTTAAAGCAGGATTTACATTCTTAATCAGAGCAGAATCTGTCAATTTTTGGTGGGTAGTTAATGCCCCTATTACTACTTCTTTTCCCTGATCCTCAATAAAATCCAGGGATATCACTCTACTGGCATCTACCAGGATAGAAGCAGAAAATACACCTTGCCTCATTTTGGGAACAATATCAGTTCCCCCGGCCAATACCCTGGCGCCGGGATTGCTTAAATCTTTCTTTAGTTCTGATATTGTTTCCGGTCTGAGATAGTCAAAACCCTGCATATGCCTAATCTCCATCCCTCACAAAAGAACTGATTAACACATGGTTCAGAACATCCACTAAACCCATATCCGTTAAACCCATATCCGGCACCGTGGGTAAACCGATAAAAGAGATCGTCATGAACGGCGCGGGTAATGTGCCGCCCAGGTTGTGATAAATCTGGTTGATTTCTTCCAGGTTGGCGATGATATCATCAACAGGTTCTTCACTCAACAATCCGCCAATGGGAAGAGACAGTGTCCCCAGCACTTTTCCGTCTGCTGCAATTGCGAATCCTCCTTGCATTTCCTCAATGGCCACCGCGCAGGCAACCATATCCTGGTCGTTAGTACCTGCAACAATGATATTGTGATGATCATGGGCAATTGATGAAGCCAGTGCTCCATTTTTCAGACCAAAACCCTTCACGTAAGTTATGCCAATATTGCCGTTCTTACCGTGCCGTTCGACGACAGCAAGTTTCAAAATATCCCGGTCTGGATCAGCCATCACAGACCCTTCAATCACCTCAAGTTCAGCGCTGATTTTGGTATTGATAATCTGGTCTGGAAAGAGATCAATCACCCAGACCTGGGCCTGGTTCCCATCATAGCCAAGTTTATAATCAGCGGCCTTTTTTCCAGATTTCAGGGTCACTGTTTCATAAAGCCAGTCAGGATAATCAGCCTCAGGGTTTGAACCTATGTATCGGCCATCTTCGACAACCTGAATGCCTTTAAAGAAGACATTTTCGGGAACGATATGCTGCAGATCATCAGCGAGCAGGATATCCGCCCATCTGCCGGGTGATAAAGACCCTACCAGGTGTTCAATCCGGAAGTGTTTTGCAGCATTAATAGTTGCCATCTGTACAGCCTGCATAGGGGGTATACCCAGTTTTATCGCCTGGTTAACCATATAGTCAATATGGCCTTCCTCCAGAATTTCATCCGGATGTTTATCATCCGTACAAAACATCAGATGATGCGAATAGGTCCCTTCCCTGACCACGCCGTTTAAGATCAATTCCAGGTTTCTCTCGGTACTTCCCTCCCGGATCAACACTGCCATACCCAGCTGCAAACGGGATAAGGCTTCCTCATAATCCACGCATTCATGATCATCAGATAATCCACCGCAGGCATAGGCTACAAGCTCCTTACCTACCCGTCCCACAGCATGACCGTTGCAAATCTTCCCCAAGCGCTGAGCAGCTTCAATCTTCAGTAAGTATTCATCTCTCATTTCCAGCACTTTCGAAGGATCCAGTTCTCCCAGGCTCACAGCTTCCGGCCAGGTCAGGATTTCACTGACATCCTGGAGATTTAATTCTCCGCCAGTTGTTTCCAATCCAGGCGCAGTCGGTACCCGGGAAGAAACTTCCAGAAAGATATGATAAGAAAGTTCTTCCCGCGATCGGAGCAAGGCTTTAAAGCCGGGCAATCCAGCAACATTAGCAATTTCCATGGGATCTGACAGCATAACCGTCGTTCCCCGCGGGACAATAAGCTGGGACAGGTTTTCGGGAATGACAAGAGTGGAATCCAGATGAACGTGCGTGTCAATAAAACCGGGTAATGCGAACTTTCCCCTGCCATCTACTACATTCTCAGCAGCATACTCCCCTGCATAAGGAGTGACAATCCGGCCGCCTTTGATCCCTATTGATCCTGGTTTAATCGTTCCTGTGTAAACATTTACCACCTGAACGTTGTCAATCCGCAGGTCCAGCGGCACCTCACCCAGGGCTGTCCTGATTAAATCTTTTCGTTCGGATAAGCTGATCATGGATTACAACCCACGTTGGCCGCGAATATAGGGTAAACCGAGAGCTGCAGGAGAACCAATCCGCTTGCGATTCGCTTCCCGCGAACCGATCACTAAGAACACAACCGTAAAGATATAGGGCAGCATTTTCAAAAAGAAAGCATAATTCAAATTAGAGTAAAAAGGATTGGCTAAGCCAAATATCAATACCGGGGCCTGAATATCCAGAACCAGCCGGCGTAGCGCTCCAAAAGTATAAGCGCCAAATGCAGCCCGGATCGGATTCCACTGGGCAAAGATTACCAGGCCTACAGCAATCCATCCTTGGCCGGCAGTGGTCAAGGCGCCGAACCATCCCGGTGAAATGGACAAACTAATTGTTGCTCCAGCTAAACCTGCCAAGGTGCCGCCTACAAACACATAAAAATATCGCAGAAAATAGACATGGATACCAAGAGTATCCGCCGCTGCCGGATATTCACCAACAGCTCGTAAATGTAAGCCCGGACGGGTGCGGTTGATGTAATACCAGGCAAGAGGGATAAAAAGGAAACCGGCATAAACTAAAATGCTCTGATTATCAAAGAATACCCTGCCTAACCATGGAATTTGGGCCAGTCCTGGAATGGTGAACTTGGGCAGTTGAGGCACCACATCCCGAAGGCTTGTCAGCCCTTCCCCCAGCACCAGGCTTATCCCTGTAGCCAGGAAGTTCAACGCCAGACCGCTGATCACCTGGTCAGCCTGGAGTGTGATAGTGATAAAAGCATGTACCTGGCTGATCAAGCCTGCAGCCAGCATGGCTACGAGTAAACCCAACCAGGCATTACCTGTAGCAGCTGCTGTCTTATATGCTGCCATTGCGCCAATCAGCATCATGCCTTCCACACCCAAATTTAATATTCCGGAACGCTCGGCAAATGCCTCCCCGACTGTCGCATACAACAGCACTGTGCCTGTAGCAACACCTGAAGCCAAGATTATTAATAAATCCATAGTTAATCCTCCACCCGGCGAATGATAGTGACTCGATTGCGATAAAAGAAATCACTTGCAATAAGAGTTACCATAATCATGCCCTGGATCAAAGTCGGAATACCTGCAGGCTGCACTTCCCGGCCTGCTAATATAAGCGCTCCAAATAAGATCGAAGCCAGGATCACAGCCAGCGGATTAAGTTTAGCCAGCCAGGCGATAATAATCCCGGTATATCCATACCCGGGTGAGATGGCTCCCTGCAGACGGTGGACAACTCCACCAATTTCTGACATTCCCGCTAACCCGGCCAGTGCGCCTGAAACCATCATGACCAAAACAATATTCTTTTTAATCGAGATCCCTGCGTATTCTGCTGCCTTGGGGTTGTCGCCAATCAAACGTATCTCATACCCCCATTTACTTTTGCTTAAGATAAGCCACAAAATAATGGCGGCAAGGACTGCAAATACAAGTCCAAAATGGGTGGTTAAGCCGCTGAAAAAAGGCCACCTTGTGGACAGATCCGAAAGACGCGGCAGCCAGGCATTACGCTGAAACATCCTTGACATCTGGAAACCACGCTCAGACCAAACCGCGTATATGAAATAATTGTTCCACTCGATAGCAATGTAATTCATCATCAAAGTTGAGATGATTTCATTCACGTTATACCGGGCTTTCAATAACCCCGGGATAAAACCCCATAAAGCACCAAACAGCATGCCAAAAAATGCCATGGTAATGATGAACAGCCATTTGGGTGCGTCCTCAGGCAAGATGGGAAGAAGAACAACCAAGCTGGCACCAAAAGCACCCAGGAAGAACTGCCCTTCAGCGCCGATATTCCATAACTTCATTCTGAAAGCTATCGAACAGGCAAGACCCACCAACATGAGAGGAATAGCCTTCACCAAAGTGTCTGATAACACGCCAACACTGCCCAGGGAATATTTCGCTATGTGGGAATATGCAGCCCAGGGGTTGCCGCCTCCCATCCAGATAACAATGGCGCCAATTAATAAGGCAATAATTATCGCGCCCACTGAGAGGGTGGGAGATAACCATTTCGGAGGATTATCAACCCGATTCTCAATCTTAATTCGGAAAGGGAACTTCCAACTCGAAGCAGATTTTGTGTTATTAATCTCAGCCATTGGATCCAACTCCTTCTTTTCCAATCTGCTCCAAACGTGTACCGGTCATCATTTGACCAATCTTCTCAATATCGCCATCGGCGATTTCTCCCATAATTTCACCTTCGTAAATGACATAAATCCGGTCACTTAAGGATAATAATTCTTCCAATTCCTCAGAAATGAGCAATATCGCTGCCCCGGATTCCCGTTGGGATAATAAAAGTTTCTGGACTCCTTCAATCGCGCCCACATCCAGCCCCCGGGTTGGTTGAACCGCTATCATTAATTTTGGCTCACTGGAAATCTCCCGCGCTAGAATGACTTTTTGAAGATTTCCACCCGAAAGCAAGCGTACGGATGTGTCAATTGTGGGTACGATAATATCGTAGGCTTCTTTCAGTTCTGAGGCATATTTGCCGGCTTCCGAAGAATTCACCATCCAACCCTGACCGATAGGTTTCTGATCATAATTCTTCATAATCACGTTATCGGTCACGCTTAGGTTAGGTGCTGTACCAACCTGGGTGCGATCTGCCGGAATAAGAGAAATCCCATGCCGGATGCCAAGTTTTACCGGCTTATTAGTCACCTCTTTTTCGTTTACCGTAATTTTGCCTTCAATGGCTTCCCGAAGACCTACCAGGGTCTCCGCCAATTCGTTTTGTCCATTGCCCGCCACGCCTGCTAGTCCTACGATCTCTCCCTGGCGAACGTTTAGGCTGACCCCATTCAGGGACTGAAGGCCTTTATCGTTCATCGCTTTCAAGTTTTCCACACTAAGGACAAGATCACCCGCCTGGACCTCATTCTTTTGAACCCTGAAAACAACCTCTCGCCCAACCATCAGATGGGCTAAATCTGCTCTGGTCACATCGCTGGTATTAATTCCACTTGAGGTAACCCTGCCTTTTTGCAGCACTGTCACCCGATCAGAAATTTCCATCACCTCATGCAACTTGTGACTGATAAAAACGATCGACTTCCCTTGATCAGTCATCGATCTCAAAGTATTAAAGAGCTCCTCAATTTCACTGGGTGCCAGAACGGCTGTTGGCTCATCCATGATCAGCACGTCAGCTCCGCGGTACAACATCTTCAGAATTTCAACGCGCTGCTGCTCTCCTACAGAAAGCTGCCAGATTTTTGCTTCAGGATCTACATGGAGCCCAAATTGTTCTGCTATTGTTTCAATCTTTTTATCGAATTCTGATAACTTCATTCTGAACCGCGGTTCTTCTAACCCCAGCAGGATGTTTTCTGTGACACTTTGTGAGGGAACCAGCATAAAATGCTGGTGAACCATACCTATACCAGCATCAATGGATTCTTTGGGAGAATTGAAATTTGCCACCTTGCCATGAACTGTGATTGTTCCACCTTCTGCCCGGTACAATCCAGCCAGGACGTTCATCAAAGTGCTTTTTCCAGCGCCATTTTCTCCCAGTAAGGCGTGGACTTCCCCTCTGCGCAGATCAAAATCAACCTGATCGTTGGCGATGACACCTGGGAAACGTTTACTGATGCCCCTCATGCTGATCACATTTTCGATACCGGGAGGAGTTATCTCTTGATCCATAGTTAAGATCCATATAATAAAAGTTGATGGGAAATAAATAATAGTAGAAAAATAATTGCAATTAAAAAATGGGTGACCAAAATAATTCTGGTCACCCAAATTCTTTAGTGTTTAGAGATCAGGCAGGTCAGCTGCGATATTCTGATTCCACCAGTACATACCATAAGTGGCTTCAAAACCAGGTGCGCCTGGCACAAACTGGTCAATATCTGCCTGGGTCATAAATTCGCCATCCGGAACAACAATATTGCCGTCAATATCCACGATGGGTCCTGCAAAGACGTCAAAACGATCAAACTCGCCTGCTGCAGCACCATCCATTACTGCCTGGATTTTGGCCAGATCATCTGCGGGAAGACTGGCGACACCAGGCTGTAATTCCTGTCCATCCATGAATCCATACAGGGCAACGCCACCTGTGGAAGCATCAAAATAGTCAGCCATATATGGATAGGTTCCGGCCTGCACCTCTTCGGTGATCCGTACAAAAACCGGACCCCAGACCCAATACGGAGCGGTCAGGCACTCATCAATGGTGCAGGAGCCGACCCAGTCATAGGTGATTCCGTAAACGCCTTCACGGTCTGCAGCAGCCAGAGCGGAAGCCGGGGTATCTGCGCCGGTCATCACAACATGGGAGCCTGCATCAAAGAGGGAGTCTGCGCCTTCTCGTTCAACAATGGGATCGTGCCAGGTGAAAATCCAGCGAATGTCAACATCACAATCGGGGCAGGTTTCCTGTACACCCAAAGCATAAGCATTGAACAGACGGAATTCTTCGGGAATGGGGAAGGTAGCCATGCCACCGACGCGGGTCGCGCCATCTGCTTTGGCCCGGGATCCAGCAATCATGCCAGCAGCGTATTTCATAACTTCCATCTCGCCAAACATATTGCCGAAGTTGGTTCCATTGAACTTGTAACCGGATATATGAACAAAACCGATGTCGGGGAATTCCTCAGCAACAACTTCCATGGAATCCATGTAACCAAAGGACCCACCGAAGATCAAATCGAAGCCCTTTCGGGCCAATGCGCGGAATACCTGCTCGGAGTCAGCGCCTTCTGCTACCAATTCCAGGTAAGCAGTGTGAACGCCGTCCATATTTTCTTCAAGGTAATTGATACCTTCCCACTGTGCCTGCGACCAGCCGCCATCATCGTGGTTGCTGAGCATCACTATGGCAACATTGAATTTTCCATCTTCAATGTCAGGAATCTGTACACCACCAACTTCTTCAGGAGCCGGCTGGCAGGCGGTGAAAACGAACGCTGCAATCAGCATCAAGCTAATTACCAACCAAAAGGTTTTCTTCTTCATGAATTTCTCCTCTGCAAAATAGGTTTATCCAAACAATTGTTGAACAAAAACACATCTGAGATAAGCTCCACCTCCTTCAAAAAAATAATCGCAAAACTCTTTACAGTTAGTATACTTGAATATTGTTTTTCCAATTAAGAACAATATCCTGATCTGCCTTGATAATTTCAATCTTATTAAGGGACAATCCTTGTCCCGGTTTCTCCTTTCAGCGCCCTTCCGATGTTTTCCGGGTTGGTAACAAGTGCTTCTTTACCACCCTGCTCCAGAAATCGGACAATGGCTTTTATCTTGGGTTCCATGGAACCTTTTGCAAAATGCGTTCCTTCATCAAGGTACTTCTTTGCTTCAGCAACAGTCATTTGGTCAAGGTCAATCTGGTCTGGTTTGCCAAAATTTAATGAGACTTTTTCAACTGCAGTAGAGATCAGCAGCATATCAGCCTTAATTTCATTGGCAAGGAAGGCAGAAGCAAAATCCTTATCAATTACCGCTGCAGTTCCCTCAATGCCTTGATCAGTATCAATAACAGGAATACCGCCGCCGCCCACGGTGATGGTGATCGTGCCGGAATCGATCAGCGCTTTGATGGCTTCCAATTCCATAATCTCAACAGGGAGTGGAGAAGCGACAACTCGGCGCCAACCCCGGCCGGCATCTTCAACAACATTCCAACCAAGTTCATCTTTCCTTTTTTGCGCCTCATCTTCTTCCATGAAAGTACCGATGGGTTTGGCGGGCTCCTGGAAAGCAGGATCGTTCGGATCCACTCGAACCTGGGTGATCACTGTTGCAGCCGGTTTATTGATACCCCGTTTTTTCAGCTCATTCTGAATATTCTGCTGCAGGGAGTAACCGATTGCGCCCTGACTGTCTGCGCCGCAGACATCGAGAGGTAATTCATGCATTCCCTCGACCTTATGGGCAATTTCACTTCTGCGTAAAATGAATCCCACCTGAGGTCCATTTCCATGCCCAACGGCAATATCCCATCCGGCTTCTATCATATCCACCAGGTGGGTTGCAGTTTCCTGTGCAGCCTTATACTGATCTTTTACAGTTTGATGCTGTTTAGATTTGATTAATGAGTTGCCGCCAATGGCAACAACTGCTATTTTTTTCTTATTTGACATATTTATCTCCTAACGCATGGTCAGAGCCATGACTGCTTTTTGGGCATGCATCCGGTTTTCAGCCTGGTCAAAAACTACTGATTGTGGACCATCCATTACTTCACTGGTGACCTCTACATCGCGGTCTGCGGGAAGCGGGTGCATGTAAATCGCATCCTTATCAGCCAGGGCCATTTTCTTGGAATCAGTGATCCAATCTTTGTATTTATCCTGGATCTTCTTTCCTTCATCAGGGTCCTGGGTCGTGAGTAAAGGGCCCCAGGATTTAGCATAAACGATGTCCGCGTCTTTAAAGCCTTCTTCCATGTCATCTACAACTTCAAATTTGCCGCCATATTTGTCAGCTTGTTCTTGTGCCTGTGCCATAATTTCCGGCATTAACTTAAATTCTGGCGGGTGAGCCAGAGTGACATCCAAACCAAAACGGGGCATCTGCAGGATCAGAGATTGCGGGACTGAAATTGGTTTCAAGTATGAGGAAGCATAGGCCCAGGAAACAACCATCTTTTTTCCTTTTAAATCCCGACCTTTTTTCTCAATAATTGTCATAATATCCGCCAGGCACTGGTGGGGATGATAGATCTCGCACTGCATATTCAAAACCGGGACACGAGAGGAGGAGGCAACATTATTAAGGTACTGATTGCCGATACCCCAATCTACATGACGAATGGCGATTCCGTCAAAATATCGCCCGAGAATCTCACCTAATTCTTTCTCGGTATCACCATGTGATACCTGTGTTGTCCGGCTCTCCATGAAAGCAGCGTGTCCACCCAGCTGGGCCATTCCAGACTCAAAGGAAGCCCGGGTCCTTGTACTGGAGAAGAAAAACAACATTGAGAGAGTTTTATCAATAAGCAAAGCATGCCGTTCGCCCAGTGCGCGTTTTTTCTTAAGATCCCAGGCTACTTCAAGGACAGTTTCTACTTCTTCTTTTGTAAAATCCAAGTCGCCAATTAAGTCACGACCCCGTAAATCAGATATCATCATTTTCTCCTTATCTCAACAAATAATGTATTGATGTCTTATTAATTGCTGATTTCCTGGTAGATTGGCAAACAATAAACCAATCTACCAGTAATTTTTTAACTTCTTTTTGCAGTAATCCTACTCCATCTCGCCTAAAACCAGCGCCAGGAGAGCCATGCGCATCACAACGCCGTTAAATCCTTCCTGCCAGTAGCGCGCCCAACGGGTCTGATCCACATCAGGAGGAATTTCATCCATGCGGGGCAGTGAGTGCAGCAGCACTGCATCCGATTTTGCTTTGGTTTCCAACAGTTCTTTGGTGATTTTGAATTCCGGAGGAGTTAACCCAACATCGCCGTCCCGTTCATCGCGGGATTTGGTGTAATCAGGCTGAACAACCGGCTCAACTAGAATGACATCTGCATCTGCGATAACTTTACGAACATCATCACCTTCGGTGAAGTTTAAGCTGTTCCGTTTAAAATCTTCCCGGTATTCATCAGGCAAGGACATATCTGCAGGTGAGATAAAGGTGATTGGGCAATCAAATTGGGTTAATGCGTGTCCCAGGGAATGCATGGTACGCATTCTCATATCGCCAACAGCAACCCATTTTAATCCATCAATGCATCCTTTTTCGCGTTGGATGGTATAGAGATCAGTGAGAATCTGGGTCGGGTGCTCACCCCAACCGTCGCCACCATTGATAATGGGGACACTTACCCATTTTGCTGCTTCCTGGGGTGCGCCTTTTTGGAAATGCCTCATAACAATGACATCGCCGTAATTTTCAAGCATTTTAAAGGTATCCTTGATAGATTCCATATAAAAGTCACCGGCGCGGGTCATCTTAGCATCCGCAAAACCTGTCACTTTACCACCCAGCCGAAGCATGGCTGATTCGTGAGCCAGGCGAGTTCTAGTAGACGGCTGGTAAAATGCCGTTACCATGGTTTTCTCTTTCAGCATATCAACATTCTTCCGGTTGTGAGCAATCGGGGCTAATATTTCCGCCACCTCAAATACACGCTCAAATTCATGGCGTTCAAAGTCCTTCAATGAAATAATGTTACGTCCTGCAAAACTTCTCATGATCATACTCCTTGGGTGAATAAAGTGTCTTTTTCGCGGATAAATCAGGTTGGTCTAATGAAAATTCCTTTTATCCATTTTTACCTACAAATTCAACATAATAACTCAAACCCATATTTAGTCTCCTACTCGCCGAACGACATGAAAATGGAAATATCCGGGGATGAAATAACTAAACGACGAATCGATAATCCTGCCTCTGGTTGAGTACAGCAAGGATGAAAAAACCATTAAGGGCTCGTGCAGCTGGATTTCCAGCGCCCTGGCAATTTCTGGTGTCGCGCCGATGGCGCTGATATCGCACCGAGAGCTGGCCAGAGGGATATCATCCCTATTAATCAATAAATCCAAAACAGATCCAGTAAAATGCTCCTTTACTTCCTGTTCACTGATAATATCCACAGGTAAATTATCTTCCAGGAAAGCGACCGGCCGGTTTTCAGCCAGGATAACCCGGGAAACTTTAAGGATTTCCTCATTTTTCGGCAGACCCAGGTATTCAGACAATTCACAATCAAGCACTTGCCGGCATATTTCCAGATCGCCCATCGACACTTCCAACCCGATCTGGGCAGCTAGTGTTTCCAGGCTGACAAGTTTATCCAAACCGCTGTCAAACACAGTGTCAGGATGAATAACAAATGTACCGACTCCCTGCTTCCTCTGCAGCAGCCCCCGGGTTTCAAAAGTCCTCATAGTTTCTCTCAAGGACGCCCGGGAAACACCCAGGTCTTCTGCCAGCCGGGGTTCAGACGGCAATCTGTCACCTGATTCGGTTTCTGAAATCAGAATACTCAACTGCTCATGAAGAGATCTTGAGACGTCATTATCTCGGATCACAATTGTTCTTCCTCGATGATTGGTATCAGGGAAAAAGTTTCCACATCAACCAATCCCAGATCTGAAATACGCAAGGAGGGTATCACGACCAGCGCCAGCAAACTCAGCTGCATGTTAGGATTGACAATCGTGCAGCCGCAGGTTTGGAATCCTTTCAGGACAGTGGCAGCTTCTTCAGCTACCAGGTCTGCCCGTTTATTGGACATTAACCCTGCAATCGGCAAAGATACCTGTCCAATAATCTCTCCATCCTTTATTACCACCTGACCACCGTTCATTTCTGCCAGCTGGTTGGCTGCCTGTGCCATTAGTTCTTCGTCTGTTCCAACAACAATCATATGATGGGAATCATGCGCGACAGTGGTACCAATAGCACATCTCCCTTCCAACTCAAACCCGGAAACCAAACCTACAACCACGCCGCCAGTAGCCTGGTGGCGTTCCACCAGGGCAATTTTTGCCAGATCTTTTTTTCCGGCAATTTGGATTTCACTGTTCGCTATCTTTACTGGAACCTTTAGATGTTGGGTTGGCGCCTGTCCTTCAAGAACGCCTATCACATGGGCAATCACAGAATCTGATTTAAAGTCCCCTTCCACTACCAATCGGAAATCATCAGGGGTCAAGGGCCGCTTCATATTTATTGATTTTGTTACCCAATCAGGATAGGTCGTTTGCGGCAGGTCCTGGATCCACTTTCCCTTTTCGGCTAGAATTTGCCCTTTTGCGATCACTTTTTCCGGATTGAAATCCATCAGATCTGGGACCAGCAGGATATCCGCATATCTTCCCGGTGCAATTTGACCCATATCCCTGGCAACTCCAAAGTGTTCCGCAGTATTTATTGTCGCCATTTGCAGAACAGTAAGAGGATCTACGCCCAAACCAATCGTATGGCGAACTACCCGGTCCATATGACCATCATTTACCAGCGTTTCAGAGTGAGAGTCATCCGTACAAAGAATAAAGTGGCGGGAATCCAGGCCTTCTTCGGTAATCGCTTTCACCTGGGCTTCAACATCCAGCCAGGCTGATCCATACCGGAGCATCGATTTCATCCCCTGTCTCACCCGGGCAACAGCATCTTCCTTGGTTGTCCCTTCATGATCATCTTCCGGTCCACCGGCTGCATATCCATGAAAAGGAATTCCTAGATCCGGTGCAGCATAATGCCCGCCGATTACTCCACCAGCGGCACGTGTTGCAGCCATTTCATCATGCATATTGGAGTCGCTGGAATAAACACCGGGAAAATTCATCATCTCTCCCAAGCCAATAATCCTCTCCCAGCCCATTGCTTCTACCACATCCTCTGGACCAATTGATGCGCCTGGTGTTTCCAATCCCGGTGCGGAGGGCACACAGGAAGGAACCTGAACCCAAACGTGAATTGGTTGGGTTTTTGCTTCATCAGCCATGATCTGAACACCCTTTAAACCAAAAACATTAGCGATCTCATGAGGATCAATAAACATCCCGGTCGTTCCCCGGGGGGCAACAGCCCTGACGAATTCTGTGATGGTTACCATTCCCGATTCCACATGCATATGAGCATCCAGTAATCCGGGAACCAGGTATTTTCCATCCGCATCGATGATTTTTGTGTTTTCACCTATCGTGTGGCTGGCATCTTCACCCACATAAGCAATCCGGTCCTTCAGCACAGCTATATCTGTTCCCGGGAGAATCTCTCCAGATTGAACACAAATCCACTGTCCATTGCGAATGACCAGGTCGGCTTTTTCCCGACCCATAGCGACATCTACTAAACCACGTGTTCGAGTACTGATCTGTTTTCTTGTCATTGGATCTCTCCACTGAAATGAAGTACGCGTTACTTTTTAACCATTTAATAATCGAGCTGCAGCCCGGTTATGGATCTCAATCAGCTTTGGCAGCTCTACGGTAGTCAGTTTTCCTTCTTTAACCACTATCTTTCCACCTACAACTGTGTAATCTACTTTTACCGGGGCGCAGAAGAGAACTGCTGCCACAGGATCATGCATAGCGCCGGCATAGTCTATCCGGTTAAGGTTAATGGCTGTAAAATCAGCTGCTTTTCCCGGTTCAAGCGAACCTATATCGTTTCGCCCTAAAACCGCAGCCCCACCCCGAGTGGCCAATTCCAGTGTCTGCCGGGCTGACATTATCGGGGACTTTTCCTCTCCAGAACGGGAAGCGCCTAGCATGCCTGCCCGGACGCGGGCAAGCAGCATCGCTTGCCGGGCTTCTTCGATCATATGAGATCCGTCATTACTGGCAGATCCATCTACACCCAACCCGACATCCACTCCTGCTGCAATCAGATCAAGTATCGGCGCTGCCCCGGAAGCCAATCTCATATTTGAGCTGGGACAGTGGGCAACACCACAACCATGATCCGCATACACCTTGATTTCATCTTCGTTCAGGTAAACCGAATGGGCAAACCAGACGTCAGAACCGATCCAATCAACTTCTTCCATATATGCAACCGGTCTTTTGCCGAATTTTTTGATTGTAAAATCTACTTCATCTTCTGTCTCAGCCAAATGTGTGTGCAGCTGAACGCCATACTCCCGGGCTAAAGCAGCGCTTTCACGCATCAGATCTCCAGTAACGCTGAATGGAGAACAGGGAGCGAGGACTATTTGAGTATAAGAACCAGGTGTGCTGTCGTGGTAAGCCTCAATCAGCCGTTGAGAATCCTTGAGGATTTGTTTTTCATCTTCGACCACGTTGTCAGGAGGAAGACCGCCTTTACT
>JAIORG010000143.1 GCA_021108255.1 Anaerolineales bacterium
TCAGGATGACAAATGGGGAAGGAGTCCCACTGAAGTGGGACTTAGGTTGCACAACCCGCGATTTTAATCGCCGGGTGAGATAGCCGCAATGACAGATTAATTAAAAAGGGCGACCCACCTGTCTTGAGTAGCTGATGAATTGTATCAGCGTATCGAAAGGACGGGTCGCCCCTACAGATGTTCCAAACCCTCACAGAGGGCGCAGTTTTCAGCCCGGACACAAATGGCTAGATGTTAGTGAAAGGAAATCAAATCTTTCCTCATAGTCAGCGCTTACGGATCCAGCGTACACTGTTGGATCGACAAGCTGGACAGGTTCGCTCCGCATCAGATTGGTAAGTTCCACTCCATGAGTCCCCGCAAATCAGACACTGATAATCCGCCGGTTGGTTTTCATCTTTTGCCCTCGGATTGCGCGGACCAGGAACCCTGGCTTCCTTCAATAATGAGCGGGTATCCTGGATCATTTCCTCTTCTACTACCAATCGTTTTTCCTCAGCTTGTTTCATGATATGCTGCCAGCGGGCTCCCTCAGCTGCGGAACACCACTCCAGCATCAATCTCCCAGGATCCACACCATTTTTATCCAATCCGTCCCAGAGACCATCCACACGCCGGGTGGTGCTGCGGTTGGCGTCAATATAGTGGCAGTCCACATAATGGCAGCCAGACACCAGGACAACGGGAGCTCCCTTTCTAAAGGCATACCAGACAAATTCCGGGCTTACGCGTCCGGAACACATGGTCCGGATGATATGGGCATTGGGGGGATACTGCATCCGTCCCACACCTGCGGTATCTGCTCCAGCGTATGAGCACCAATTGCAGGCGAAAGTTACAATCGATTCCTGTGGATTTTCTTCCAGCATAGCGTCAATCTGGGCATAAATGGCTTGATCGGAAAAATGTCGCATTTCTATGGCATTGAATTTACACTCCGCCGCGCAGGTTCCACAACCGGTGCAGGCCGCGGTGATGACCTCGGCTGGCTGCCCTTTTTCCCAGACAATGGCGCTGAAGGGACAAACATCCGCGCAAATGCCGCAATTTTTACACAATTCCTCATCGATCACAGCGGTGATGGCATCCACCGAGAATTGATCTTTATTTAACAAAATTGAAGCCCTGGAGGCTGCAGCACTAGCCTGGGTGACACTTCCCCGGACATCCTTGGGGCTTTCCACGCCACCGGCAATAAAGACACCTTTCGTAGGTGTATCAACCGGGCGCAGTTTCGGGTGGGCTTCACGCAAGAATCCACTGGGAGATTTTGAGAGGCTGACCATCTGACGGATGGTCTCTGTATTTTCAGACGGAACAGCCCCTACAGCCAGTACCACAAGATCAAAACTGTGATTTTCCAGCCGGTTGCGGGTTGTATTTTCCACCGTCAGCTGAAGATTTCCTGTATTTGGATCCTCCACCACATCACCAGGTAAACCTCGAATATACTTTACTCCGTTTCCTTTACTGCGCATCAACAATTCCTCAAACCCTTTGCCAAAGGCGCGCAGATCCGTATAAAACACAGTGGATTCCACTTCTGGATGAGCATCATTCAGGTATTGGGTTGTTTTAATAGTGTTCATGCAGCAGAAATTGGAGCAGTAAGGGTTTCCTCGTTCCGGATCCTGGGTTCTTGACCCTACACATTGGATGAAACCAATTCGTTTCGGGAAGGCGAGATCACTCGGCCTGCCCAATTGACCTTCCAGTGGACCACCTGTGCAAATCAGCCTTTCAAACTCCAGGCTGGTCATCACATTTGAAAAACTTGTATAGCCGTATTCATTCAGAGGTGTTGGATCATATATATCCATACCGGTCGCAACGATCACAACGCCCACGTCTACGTTGATAATTTCATCCTTCATATCAAAGTCGATACAGGATTTTTCGCAGGCTTCAATACACTTCCCGCAGGCAATGGGATTCTGGCCCAGGCATTCATCCGCATTCACGATATATGCTGAAGGAACGGCCTGGGGGAATGAGAGGAAAATCGCCCGGCGACTTCCCAGACCTTCCTGGTATTCATCCGGGATTACAATCGGGCAGACCTCCACACAATCACCGCAGGAAGTGCATTCGGTTTCGTCTACATAACGAGCTTTTTTGCGGATCCGTACTTTAAAATTGCCCACATAGCCGGCGATATCTTCTACTTCTGAAAATGTCAGTAATTTGATTTTTGGATGTCGACCGACATCCATCATTTTGGGTCCAAGAATTCAAATACTACATTCGATATCCGGATACACTTTATCCAGCTGGGCCATTATTCCGCCGATAGATGGTTCCCGTTCCACCAGGTA
Source organism: Anaerolineales bacterium (assembly GCA_021108255.1). GTDB lineage: Bacteria > Chloroflexota > Anaerolineae > Anaerolineales > UBA11858 > B10-G9. The sequence continues at coordinate 2,316 of JAIORG010000143.1, forward strand.
TACTTGATGTCCGGAATCAGCCAGATCAAGAGCTGCCTGGATTCCCGCCACACCACCTCCAATCACCAAGGCGGCATCGGTCACCTGGATTTGCTCTTCATCCTGGGGAATCAGCCAGCGAGCACGGGCAACAGCCACTTTTACTGTCTTTTTTGCTTTTTCTGTTGCTGCCTTTTTATCACTTGCGGTCACCCAGGAACAATGCTCCCTGATATTTGCCATCTCCAGTAAATATGGGTTTAACCCAACTCCCTCAACACATTTACGGAAGATCACCTCATAGGAAGTTGGTGAACAAGACGCAACCACAACCCGATTGAGATTGTGTTCAATGATGGCCTGTTGTATCTCCTGTTGACCCGGATCTGCACAGGTATATTTATTCCGGATCGCCGTAGTCACCCCTGGCAGACTGGCTGCATATTCCCTGACAGCTTCAGTGTCCACCGTTCCGGCAATATTTGATCCGCAATCACAAACAAAAACCCCAATGCGTAAATTATTATCTGGCAAAGGTAGCCTCCTCTCGGTCATTTTCTCTTTGATATCAGCCATAGGGTTTGCATCCTAGATGAATATCTATAATTGTTCAGCAATTAATGTGGTCAGGTCGCGGATATTGATCTGAACTTCCTCTTCCAGTACCGGGTCATTCTGAGCGCATTTAAAATGAATCTGGCATTTTACACAAGCCGTGATCAGCAGTTCTGCCCCGCTGGATTTTGCCTCTTTCAACCGCTCTACCTGGATCTTTTTGTTCACCTGCCCGCAGGAAGACCAGCAGCTTGTTCCACAGCAGAGACTGGCTTCCCGATTATGATCCATCTCCTTGAGTTCATACCCCAACCCCTGGATCAAATCACGCGGCGACTGATAAACACCGGAAAATCTACCCAAACGACAGGGATCCTGATAGGTAACTTGTTTGTGAGCGGTGTCAGGATTTATCGTGAGGTTATCCAATAAATCTGTTTCTGCCAGCAGTTCTGCCAGGTGCAGTACCTCCATCCCGGAATCCCCAATGGTGTCCGGATAGGTGTGTTTTAATGTCCAGGCACACTCAGGGCAGGTAGTAACGATACGTTTGGCTCCTGTCCTCTTTAAGATTTCCAGGTTCGCTTCCCCCAATTTGCGGAAGGCCGCCATATCACCCTGCCAAAATTGATCATGACCGCAGCAGCGCTCATCTGCTAATACTATGGGTTCAATACCGAGGTGATTGAGGATCTTTAAGGCAGATCTGGCAATCTCTATCCCTTCAATATCTAATTTTTCAAACGCTGCATCATAATAGGGCAAACAACCGGTAAAATACACCGTATCTGATTCTTCAGAAGTTTTAAGCCCGCTCCCAATCCAATCCAACCGGTCTTGCTTCAATTCAGGGTCGGTCATCATCCGTCCCCAGGTTTGGATCATCCCGCCGTGGGTGCAATCGCCAGAACGATCCTGATCCCTGGCTGCTTCCCTGACGTTCTGAATAAAATCAGAAAAAGATACCAGGGAGGGACAAATTTCAGTACATTGATTACAGGTTAAGCAGGACCAGAGCAGCGGGTCATCTAAAACTTCAGCCTCTCCACAACCAATCGCCGTTTCTACCAGCAACCGGGGACTTGTATAACAGTCAACTACATGCCGCGTAATAGGACAGACTGAACTGCATTTTCCGCAATCAAGGCACAACCATACCCGGTTTGATTGAACGATCTGTTTAAATCCGTTCATAGGTTTTCTTCTAGTTCTTCTATTCCTTTTACAAATTTATGGATATTCTCCACAAAGGATTTCCCATTCCCGGCAGCTACAAAATCCAATTGACATTGATTATCCTGATAACCCAGAAGTTTTAGAAGATTCTTGGTTTCCAGAAAAATCTCCCTGATTTGTTGACTGCCAGTTTCATAACGGCATTCATCTTCAAGGCAGCCCACCAGATACACACCTTTGGCGCCTTGCTCAAATGCCTTTAGAATAATCCCTGGAGTGATACGCCCCAAACAAGAAAGCCGGATCGGGTGCACCGAGGCAGAATAGGATCTTTTTTCTGCACCTGCCCCCTCAAGGCCACTGTAGGCATTCCAGTTACAGGTAAATAAGATGATTTTTGAACCCTTTTCTTGTATCTTCATATCAACTCAAGATCGCATCCAGCATTTTCTCCAGCTGCATATCTGAAGCGCTTTTTGATGTAATCGCTCCAGAGGGACAAATAGCAGCACAGATGCCGCAGCCTAAACACAATTTCGGATCAATCCGTGAATATTGACCAGAGGCTTCCCCAAAAAGCTCCGGTATGCCAAATCCACATACTTCAACACAGTATCCACATCCGCGGCAGCGGGATTTATCAACTTCAACCGCGAAGGAAGTAGTCCGGCTGTTAATCTGGCTTATCCAGGCAGCAATCCGGGCCGCTGCAGCCCGGCCTGAAATCCCGGCGTCCACTTCGGGTGGTGTAACAATCACTCCAAAATCCAGTGAATTGGTCTGGTCATCTATCAAAGAAAGAAGGGATCGTCCATCCGGCATCTTTAGAACATCTCTAAACTTACTCAGTTCCTCTTCATCTCCTGGAGTTATGACCAGCAGATCAGCTCGCCCTTCAGATATTCCATTGTTAATTTGGAAATGACCACCAACCCGCAGTATCTCAGAAGGCATATCCTCAGTTGTATCTGTGGCTATGCCCAGTTGGTTAAGTGATGAGCTGCAAACCTGTCCTGCCGGACCATTTCCAATTATCAAGACCTTTTTTGGATCCAGAGAGATAAGTGATTCACCAGACTCTGCAAATTGCAGTCGCGCCAGAGCAGTTTTTATCAGTGATTTTGCAGTAGCAGTTGCTTTTTCCGGGTTATCCATATGCACCCAGGCACACTGCTCCCGGATGTTTACAAATTCAATGGGCGTGATTTCCTTCAGGGAAGAAAATACTCCCAGATTCTCTTTACAGCGCAGGCGCTGATAAGTACAGCTAAAACAAACTTGATCCAGGGAACAGCAGGTACAAGCAGCCAGAATCACTTTGCTCAGGTTTTTCTCCTGAATAATTTCTCTCATTTCATCAGCAGCTTCTTCATTACAGGAAAAAGGCAGCTCCTGGGTGTGGACTATCCCGGGCCAGCCGACTGCTTCTTCAGCGAGGGAACAGGTATCAACAATTTCGGATATCTCTCCACCACACTGACATAAAAATAATCCTATCCTGTCAGTGCTATTTTCGGGTGAAGCTGCCGGGGAGAAAATTTGGAGCGGTTTAGCAGGGATTACTTTCAGGTCCATCATCACCTGGAAAGCGGCAGCTGATCCTGCATACAGATCATCCACAGGAATCCGGTAGATATTCAAATCATCAGACTCTGCCAACGAATCGTCAGCTATTATCACAGCATCGAGGTCCAGGACAGCCCTTGATCCGGTCTGGTTGTGAATCACTGCCCCCGCTTCACACACTTCCACACAGGCCATGCACTCACTGCAAGGTCCGCAAATCAGGCAGCGTCCCGCTTCTTGAAGCACTGCTTCTTCCTTGAGAGTCAGATCCACTTCATTAAAATTGTTCTCCCTATCGCTCACGGGCAGGCGAGGAACCAGTGCTCTATTTATCCTGACCTCTTCCCTCTGATCAACACGGGTTTGTATTTCTTCCTGACTGAGAATTACTTCCGGGGGACGCTCCAGTTTAATCTCAAGTGATTTCCCCTCCAGGAAATGGTCGATAGACTGGGCAGCATGGTGCCCTTCCCCCACAGCATCAACTACGAAAAAGGTGGTTCCGCGGCGGACATCTCCTGCGGTAAATACACCTTCCATAGTTGTCATCATCTGGCTGTCAGTCTTTATTCCTTGCGGTGAAAGCACAGCAATCTGATCATCTTCCGGTAAGAATGAGAAATCCGGCTTTTGCCCCACAGCCCAGATCACCAGGTCCCCGGGAATAAGATGCTCCGTGCCGGGAAGTTCAGTGAACTGGCGTTTTCCATTAATTACCTCTCCAATCTCTGCTTCCAAGCACTCCACGCCAGCAATATCACCGTTATCGAGGATTACTTTTTTGAATACCCGACCTCGGATGATTTCTATACCCTCTTCTTCAGCTTCCATGATTTCATTAAACGATGCTCTCAACCCTCTGCAGACAAGTCGAACTTCTGGAGTCCCCAATCGAACTGCCGCTCTGGCAGCATCCATGGCAACATCCCCGCCTCCCAGAACAATGATTTTTCTGCCGCTGAGATCAATTTCTTCTCCCAGGCACACCCTCTTTAGGAAATCAAGACTGAGCCAGTTCTCCGGATGATCAGCATTTTCAATGGAAATTTTCACTGCCTGATGCGCACCCGTAGCAATAAGTACAGCATCATATCCATTTTTCAAAAGCCCGGGGATATCATCCACCCAGGTATTAAGTTTAAGCTCAACTCCTTCCAATAGAATCTGTTGAATTTCCCAATCCAATTGATCATAAGGCAAACGATGGGCTGGAATGCCAACCCGCATCATGCCGCCTGCTGCAGAATTGGCATCATACACAGTGACCGCATGTCCGCTGTGAATCAAGTCCCTGGCTGCAGTTAACCCAGCTGGTCCCGCCCCAATCACGGCTACACTTTTCCCAGAGGAGAGTACATTGTTCTTGTCTGAAGTAAGCTCCTGAGCTGTCGTTTGGTTCTCGGGTTGATCATCTTTTTGCCGGTAAGCCCAATCCGCCACATAACGTTTCAAGGCCATAATATTCACTGCTTCATCAATCTTGCTTCGTGTGCAGGATTCTTCACAATAATGATTACACACCCGACCACAAACCGAAGGAAACGGCAGCGCTGAATGGATCAAATCGTATGCTTCCCGGTACCTCTGTTCGGCAATCAACGCCACATAACCCTGAACGTGAATTCCTGCTGGACAGGCGGTTGTGCAGGGAGAAATTCCTCCCTTTTCAATCACTGCACAATCAGGCTGTCCGCCCAGGTAGATAGCTTTTCTATTTGTTCCGGGAACAGTAACCGGACAGATATCAATGCAAGCTCCACAAGCTGTGCATTTTGAGAGATCAATATAGCGAGGGAACTGCTGCAGTATCGCCCGGAAACTCCCGTTTTCCCGGCGCAATTCCTGAATTTCAGTATTAGTCCAGGTTGAAATGTTTGGGTGCTTAACAATCTCTAACAACCTGTGGTTAACTAAATAATCGGGGAGAAGATATTCTTCGTTTTTCCCCATAAATGGACTGGTTTCAACGAGTTGTACCTTCAAGCCAATATCAGCAAGATCTACTGCGGCTTGTAATCCTGCCTGGCTGCTGCCGATGATGAGCACTTCTCTTCCCATAGAGTTTTCCCCGCAGGTCATTTCTTGACCAGGTCCAGTCCCCTTTTATACCCGGATTCAAACACATCCAAATTTATACTAACTGTTTTAGGCGGCACAGATTCCGCGATGGACTCCTGCATCGCCTCTTTGTCTACAATTCCTTCCACTGCCGTCCAGAAACCCAGCATGGCTGTATTTGCAGCCCTGTTATTGCCAGCATCTTGAGCAATTTTGGTTGCTGGTATCCCAAAGGTTTTGATATCTTCCCGATGTTCAGCTGGCAGATCCACTAATTCATCATCAATCAGCAGCACCCCTCCCGGGGATAAATCAGCCACGTACTTTTCATAAGCCCCCTGGGACATCATGATCATGCTGGTTGGTTGGGTCAGGTGCGGATGGTGAATAGGAGTGCTGGAAATCACGACCTGTGATCCTGCCGCTCCCCCTCTCGCTTCCGGTCCATAACTCTGGGTGAAACAAGCCTCTAGATTGTTATATATTGAAGCTGCCATACCAATAATTTTGGCTGCGCTCATAATGCCCTGGCCGCCAAAACCTCCTAACTGGATCTCAGTGCGGGGAACTTTTCCCTTTTTTGGCGGTAGCTTTTTCCGTTTATCAAGGGCGTTCTTTTCACTCAACCAGAACTTTTCTGCTGTTGTGGCACGCTGATCAATAGCTTCCTTAAAGTCAGGCCTGGTTTCATCCAGGAATTCTCCTTCTACGATTTCAATCACTTCGCCGGAGCTATTCACCTTAACATGGGCGTCTTTGGGATGAATGCCTTGTTCTGTCTTGCCCACTTTTTGGTAATGCTTCATTACCTCTAAACCTCGCCGCCGGAGATTTTCCGGGTCCAAACCCTTCCCTTCAGGGTTCCAGCGGGCATAGGCAGTTGAACAGGGAGCAATGATTTCCACAAAACTAAATCCGGAATGGATTAAAGCCTTTCTTAAAGTCCAATCTAACTGACGGGCGTGAAGAACTGTCCAGCGGGCAACAAAGGATGCTCCACTGGCTGCAGCCAGGTAAGGGAGGTTAAATGGAAATTCGTAATTTCCATATTGGGCTGTAACAGCCCGGGCTTCATGAGGCGTTGTTGGTCCTACCTGACCTCCAGTCATGCCGTAATTAAAATTATTCACACAAATAACGGTGATGCCCAGGTTCCTCCGGGCAGCATGAATCAAGTGATTCCCACCAATCCCGGCTATATCGCCATCACCCGAGATGACAATTACCTTCAATTCCGGATTGGCAATTTTTAGACCAGTAGCAAATGGAATCGCCCGGCCATGAGTAGTATGGAAAGAATCCAACCGTAAATAACCAGCAATTCTGCCCGTGCAGCCGATACCGGATACAACAGCGACTTTATCAAGATCCCAGCCCTGATTCTTCTCCAGCCATTTTAAGGAGCTGATAAATGAAGTTAACGCGGTACCCAAACCGCATCCCTGACACCAGATATGGGGAAGCCGTTCACCACGCAGTAAATCATCCATCGGATGCAACCCGGTTTCCCAATCACTCTCAGCCGGTGTATCATAGTTCATAATCCGTAACCGTTCACTGCGCTCCATGGCTTCTGCTGACATATAGTTTCCTCCGCTTTACCACTCCAGGACTATACCGTTTTTTTAGTTTTTCTGAGTTACTGCCGCAGCTTTCCTGATTGTATCCAACACATCCCCGGGGTCCAGGATATCACCACCAGGTTTATGGACACCGAATACTTGTGCATTCCCGGCAGCGCAGCGTTCAACCTCGCGGGTAATCTGACCCATATTGATCTCCGGAACAACAAACGCGCCGACTTTAGTGGCCAGTTTGGAGATAGTATCCTCAGGGAACGGCCAGACAGTGATCAACCGAAGATAACCAACTTTTATGCCTTCTTTCCTGGCCTGCTCGATCGGCCAGAGGGAGGTGCGGGCTGAAATCCCGTAGGAAACCACTACTACCTCAGCGTTCCTGAGCTTGTCTGTTTCCAGTTCAATAATGTCATCCAGGTTGGCTGTAATTTTCTCCATCAGCCGGGAGACGTTCCACTCATTTGCTTCTGCGTTCATGGCAGGATATCCCCGCTCATCGTGGGTTAAACCAGTGACATGGATGCGATAACCCTCCCCTGCTTTAACCATGGGAGAGACATACCCCGGATCGCCATCGGGGCTTTCCCGGTAAATCCGGAAATGATCTGGCTCTACATCACCTTTATAAATTTGAGGCCGATTGAGGATCTCAATCTCTTCCGGGGGAGGGATCACTACTTTTTCCGTCATATGCCCGACTTCTGCATCCGTCATGACCAGGACGGGAGTCCGGTACTTCTCGGACAGGTTAAAAGCCCGGATGGTGAGATCAAAAAGTTCCTGAGGTGATCCAGGGCTGAGAGCAATAATTTCATAGTCTCCATGGGAACCCCATTTAGCCTGCATCATATCCTGCTGCCCCACCAATGTCGGCAGGCCGGTAGAGGGTCCTCCACGCTGAACATTCACAAGCACACAAGGAGTTTCCAGCATGATGCCGAGTCCAAGATTTTCCATCATCAATGAAAATCCAGGACCGCTGGTTGCTGTCATGGATTTTACTCCTGCCCAGGAAGCACCCAGGATAGCATTCATGGATGCCAGCTCATCTTCCATCTGGACGTATTTTCCATCCACCTGCGGCAGCCTGACGGACATTCTTTCAGCAATTTCGGTTGCCGGCGTAATCGGGTAACCGGCAAAAAACCTACAGCCTGCCAGGATCGCGCCTTCCGCACAGGCATGGTCGCCCAACATAAAATGTTCCCCGGTGAGTCTGCCTTTTTCTTTACTCATCTCTGCCCTCGTACCGCTGAATAGGTATTACTTTATCTGGAGTATGTTTTCCGCCATCTTCAATAAATATCGCAAAATCTGGACACAAAAGTGTGCACAATCCGCAATTGATGCAGTGGACATCCGGGACAATTTCCGGGGGATGATATCCTTTGGCGTTTGTATGAGGGGAAATAGCAAGGGTTCCCTGGGGGCAAAATTCTACACAAAAACCGCACCCCTTACAGCGGTCATCGATGATGTGAACGATGCCGTGTGCGATCCTGATGCGGTCTCTATCAAGTGGTTGTCTCCAAAGAGCCATGGCTCCTCCCAGGTAAAAATCAATAAGCAACAACCGATATTATTTAATCAAACAACCATAAGCAATTCTTGTTGAAAATTTTTCTTCTCTCAGGACAACGTTAGATACTGATGTGCATGAGATGCGGTTCAAACTGCATCAAAGCATTAATTGATTGATCTCTTCTATTGATTCTGGACTTGGGCGTAATTTTTCGTCAGGAAGTCTATTGAGCGGCGTATCCGGAAGATCATACAAATCAAAGAGTGATTTTTGTTTTGGGTTGATGTAAATTAATCCCGTAATTAACTCGTTTTGTCGATTGGCGTCTTCCAGCATCTGGAGCGCTCTGGCTCGGTCCGTTGGTTCATAATCATGAGCAAGTTTTTTAAGGATGATATGGGTCCCATCGAAAAGGGGGACATCCAGGGATTCACCTTTCTCATATTCAACTTTAATTGCCTCAACTGGCGGGACAAATGATAATTTATGCAGGGCAACCTCATGGGATTTACCCCAGGCATACGAATGGAATGAATCATCCTGATTGTTGAAGGTCACACAAGGGCTGATTACATCGATGACTGCAATTCCGCGGTGGTGTAAACCTGCCATTATTAATGCCTTTAACTGCTGGGGGTCCCCGGAGAAGGTTCGGGCTACAAAAGATGCTCTACCGGCAATGGCTTCCCATACAATATCAACCGGTACATAGCGGTTTTGCCCCTGTTTTTTAAGCGCTAAACCCTTCTCTGCTGTTGCTGAGAACTGACCTTTAGTCAGACCATAAACACCATTATTGGCAACAATATAAAGGAAAGGCAGGTTTCGTCTTGTGATATGTTTAAACTGTCCCATCCCGATACTTGCTGTGTCTCCATCACCGCTCACGCCAATCCCGATCATGGATGTATCCCCAAATGCAGCGCCGGTAGCCAGGGAGGGCATCCGGCCATGCAAGCCATTAAACCCAAAAGAACGTTTCATGAAGTAGGTAGGCGCTTTACTTGAGCAGCCAATCCCGCTGACTTTAAACACTTTCTCCGGGGGGATATTCAACTCAAAACAGGCTGAGATGACCTGACCAACAATCGCGTTGTGTCCGCAGCCCAGACATAAGGTTGACTTCTGACCTTTGTAATCTTCTTTTGTTAATCCAAGTTCATTCAACTTGACCTTTTTTTCAGCCATTATGATTTCTCCTCTTCCAAAACTGCATCTTTAATCCATTCCGCACACAAAGGCAACCCATCAATGTGAGATAAGGAAACCAGATCTGAAGCACGATCAGGCAGCTCTAAAGAAAGAATACTGTGCATTTGTCCATCCCGGTTATTTTCAATCACATATACCCGCTCATACTTCCGGATGAATTCCAGAACTTTTGAACTAACAGGTAAAGCGCGCAATCGCAGATAATCCAGTTTTACACCTTCAGCTTCCAAATAATCGCAGGCCTCCCTGACAGCAAAGTCAGTAGAACCAAAAGCAATAATCCCGTTTTTAGAGCCGGAGCGGGTGGTAATTTCCGGTTCTGGCAGTATATTTCGGGACGAATCCACTTTTCTTTTTATCCGATCTAAATTTTCTTCCCAATCTTCGGGTTTCTCGCTGTATTTTGCATAATCATCATGTCCAGTTCCCCGAGTAAAATAAGCGCTCTTCGGATGCTGGTTTCCGGGCACTGTTCGATAAGGTATATTATCCCCATCCAAATCAAGATACCTGCCCCAGTCATCTTTAATTTTCTCTAAATCTTCTTCCCAGAGAATCTTTCCTCGTTCGATAGGTGTGTCGGGGTACTCAAATGGGGGTGTTATCCATTGATTCTGTCCTAAATCCAGATCAGAAAGCACAAATACAGGTGTTTGCAGCAGCTCAGCCAGATCCAGGGCTTTCCAGCCAAATTCGAAACACTCTTTCACTGATCCGGGAATTAGCACCACGTGTTCGGTATCTCCCTGGCCCAGGTAATAAGTCAGGTTGACATCACCTTGCGCTGTCCGGGTTGGCAGCCCAGTACTGGGCCCCACCCGCTGAACATTCCAGACAACTATCGGAATCTCAGCAAAATATGCCAGGCTGGCATATTCACCCATCAAACTTAATCCAGGACCAGAGGTTGCAGTCATTGCCCGTAAACCAGCCCACCCGGCACCAACCAGCATGCCAATCGCTGCTAATTCATCCTCGGCCTGAATGATAACGTAAGTATTTTTTCCTGTTTCAGGATCCTTTCTCAGATCTGGAGCATAGGCATGAATCGCCTCTGGTAAACTCGTCGCCGGGGTAATTGGGTACCACGATAAAAAGTGCATACCTCCATAAATCGTTCCTAAAGCTCCAGCGGTATTGCCTTTTGCCAAATGGCATCCGTCGGTTAAATTCAACGGTTGAACCTTAAAAGGCGAAACAATTTCCAGGTTATTTTCAGCCCATTGGAAAGCATCCCGGATCACAGATAAATTAAAATCAACAGCGCTCTGTTTACCTTTGAAGTGAAATTCAAGAGCGCTTTTCAAGGTATCTAGCTGGATATCCAACAGGTATGCCAATACCCCCACATAAACCATGTTGGCGACATAATCCCTCAATTTCCGGGGAGGGTTGGCCTGTTTAACAATAGTCTTTACAGGCATAGGGCAGAGAAGCAAATCCTCTCGAAGGATTGGTTCTTTAATATGGTCAGCATAAAGAAAAACGCCGCCCGGAATCAGCTCATTCAGATCATCCGTAAAGGTTTTGGGATTCATAGCTACCGCAATTTCTGTCTTTTGAGTGCGCGCTAAATACCCATATTTACTGACACGGATTTTATACCAGGTAGGTAAACCTTGTATATTTGAAGGAAAGATGTTTTTCCCGGATACTGGAATCCCCATCTTAAAAATTGATCTGATCAAGGTCATGTTTGCTGTCTGACTGCCAGACCCGTTCACCGTAGCAATATTAACTGAAAATTCGTTGACTACTTTCTGTGTTTTTATTTCTGGTGTTGTTTTCGCCATAAAAACTCCTGTAGTACCTTTCCCTTCAATAATTATTTGGCCAACAAGCGATCCATCAAATCAAAATGCTCCCGGAGGATATCCAATCCCCGGGATTTATCCTTGATAATCGCGGCTTCCGCCAGTTGTTCATGATAAGTCCAAACCTGTTTCAGGTAATCCAGATCTGCATAGACATTTAATCCGACGGCTTCATAAGCATCCCAATATGCTTCCAATAATCCTGTTACAAAAACGTTGTGCAAACGGTTATAGATTGTGAGATGTAATTGCCGGTGTTCTTCATGGGGAATTCTGGTCGGGCTTCCCCGCAATTTTTCCCAGGCGCTCAAGACCAGTTTTCGGAGTTCCTCGTGGTCTGATTCCTGTAAAAGATCCACAGCCCGGGGAAAATAAGCATATTCCAGGTACCTTCTGAGATCAACAAAATCTTCAAAATAGGCAGCATCACGCTGAATTGCATAACACAGGCTGGCATCAACCGCAGGTGTAAATGAATACGGAAGCGGTCGAATACCTAGTCGCGGGCGGACATCCACCAGGCCCAGAGCTTTGGCAACGCTCACTTGCTCTCTAAGTTTAGCGGTGCTTATACCGAGTTCTGAGCTGAGATCTTTCAGCGCAGGAAATTTTCCTTGTTCTGTTTCTGAGTATCGAAGGAGATAAGTAAAGAATTCTGAATGATCCATATTCGCCCCTGGTATGATTAATGCGATCAATAAGATTAATCCAATTATATTTTAACATTCTCATTCCCCGCCGTCAAGCATTTGCGTTAAGCAAAGGCTCCCGGAGTTATGAAGGAACCCGGAGTTTCTTAAAACTCCGGGTTCCTTTTATTAAGAAAAAGATCCCCAATCCTCCAAGGATTGCGGATCAATGATCTTTCGCTGGGCTTTATCGTTATTTTTTTATTCAGTCTTTCAGCAGATCTTGGACCGCAGAGACCAACAGCGCCACGCCCTGAGTCAAGGCCCGTTCGTCAAAATTAAACTCCGGTTGATGATGTTTGGCGTCCAGTCCCCTCTCGGAATCAGCAGACCCAATCAGGCAGTAGCAGCCAGGTATTTCCTGCATCATAAACGCCATGTCTTCCGACGCCATTGTCCGGTATCCCTGATCAATAACCGCTTGCGGAAATAGTTCTCCCGCAGTTTGGCGCAGAACCGCAGCAATCTTTGGATCATTGTTCACTGCCGGAGATATATCCTCGATTGTTATCCTGGCGCGACATAAATATGCAGCCGACGTCTGTTCAACAACCTCATGGAAACGTTTGAGTAATAAATCCCTGGTTTCCTCGGTAAAGGACCGGATTGTGCCGCTTAGGATGACTTGTTCGGGGACCACATTGTGGGCTTCTCCCCCATGGATTGAACTGACCGTGATTACGCCGCTGTCCAACGGTGGTATTTCCCTGGATACTATAGATTGAAGCACATTAATGATTCCAGCTGCCGCGACAATTGGATCTATAGATTCATGAGGTTTTCCACCATGCCCGCCTTTTCCCGTTATCTCTACCTGGAAAGTCTCTGAGGCAGACATCATCGGGCCATCCGTTATACCTATCCAACCCAGAGGTTTTTCATTCCAGAGATGAAGAGCAAGAGCGACCTCCGGCACTGGATCACTTAAAATCCCTTCCTTAATCATCGCAACTGCGCCGCCCAAACCCTCTTCTGCAGGTTGAAACACGAATTTTATCGTTCCTGGAAGATTTTCGCGCCCCTCATGGAGTAATCGCGCGGTTGTCAAGCCGATTGCCAGGTGACCATCATGTCCGCAGGCATGCATCAATCCTTCATTTTCAGAGGAATAATCCACACCGGTATTTTCTTCTACTGGCAGAGCATCCATATCAAAACGCAATAAAATCACTCTGCCCGGTTTTCCACCCTTCAGGGTTCCTACAACACCAGTTCCGGCGATTCCATCTTGAATCACCATATCTTCCAATTTGGAAAGCTCTCTAACGATTATTTCTGCTGTTCGGTGTTCCTGAAATCCCAGCTCAGGGTGACGGTGAAAATCCCGTCTCAAATTCTGGGTATAAGGAAATAATTCTTCAGCCTGAGAAAATATTGAGGTCATGAGTGAATTCGCTCTACCTCATCTGGATCAAAGTCCTGGATGCCAGCTTCCCCCAAATCTACAGAAATCTTCTGGCTAAGCGGATTAAGACGAATGACCTTGCCTTCTCCCTTTGGGGTAGATACCATTTTCCCCCGTTTTGGAAGGGTCTTTTTTGCTTCTACGTATTGCTCATATTCATACATTAAACAACAACGAAGCCTGCCGCACATGCCGGTGATTTCCGTTGGAGCCAGGGAGATTCCCTGTTCTTTGGCCATTTTGATCGAAATTGGGATAAATTCCGTCATGAATTCAGTGCAACAGCGAATTTCTCTCCCGCAAGCGCCCATCCCGCCAATGATCTTAGCAGTGTCTCTGGGTCCAATTCTCCGCAGCTCTATTTTGGTTTTAGGATATTTTTTCCTTAATTTAGCCAGTAATCCACCAAAATTCGGGTCACCTTTTTCTTCATAACAGTAGAGGAAAACCAAAGTTTCACCTTCCAGGCTGTACTCTGCTGAAACAAACTTCACTTCGCTTAAGTTTTCCCCAAGTGCGATTTCACGGCAAGTTTCCAGAACACTCTGTTCCTTTTTCTCCCATACCTGGCGCATGACCAGATCACGCGAGGAAGCAATACGCAAAATCGGTTTCCACTTTTTGTTTCCTTTACTATCTTTGGCATCCAAAAAGGAAACTACTTGCCCTAATTGCTGACCCCGGCTGGTTTCAACAATTACATAATCCCTCTCCTGGATTTCAGGACAGGCTGAAGCATTAAAATGATAAGTTTTTCCACCACCGTGGAATCGGATACCAACAACAAGAGCCATCATGTGCCTATTTTACCTTATTAATCATAGGAAGCGAGTTCCTTGGAGAATTCCAATTCCTGCATCCCCAAAAGAAAAGAGCGGGGGGTAAAACCCACCCGCTCAGGGAATATAAAATCACCAACAGAATATTAATTTCCCTTTATTGCCAGAATGCTTACCTGAGCTGCTATCTTTTCAGCAATTTCGATCAGCACTAATGACACAGGAGATTCTGGATGAGAAATGACAACCGGGATTCCATTGTCTCCGCCCTTGCGGACTTCGGGATCAATCGGAATCGATCCAATATAATCTACGCCTGTCATTGCCGCTAATTTTTCTCCTCCACCGGTACCAAAGATATCCATCTTTTCACCTGACGGTGTTTCCAGATAACTCATGTTTTCAATGACTCCCAAAATAGGGACTTTTAATTCCTGGAACATGTTAATTCCTCGCAGGGCATCATCGAGAGAAACCTGCTGGGGCAAAGTCACTATAACACCACCTTGCAGTTCCAGAGTCTGGTTTAAACTGAGCTGAACATCTCCCGTTCCAGGGGGAAGATCAACCACAAGATAATCCAGTTCCCCCCAATCCACATCCTGAACAAATTGCTTTATTGCGGAATGCAGCATCGGCCCACGCCAGATAAGCGCCTGTTCAGGTTTCACCATAAAGCCAATTGACATTACTTTTACAGAGTGTCCTTCTCCGGGCAAGATCTTATCTTCTGTAGCTCCACCGAGTTGGTCTACACCCATCATGGTAGGAATATTCGGTCCGTAAATATCTGCATCCAGCAATCCAACTTTAGCACCTTTCTGAGCCAGGACAACAGCAAGATTAACAGCTACGGTGCTTTTCCCCACACCACCTTTACCGGAAGCAATAGCAATCACATTTTTTATATTGGAATGCTCTGACTTTTTTTGACCAACAGGTACATTTGCTCCCAGTTCAATATTAACTTCAGTTACTCCCTCTATCGCCTGGACTGCCGCCAAAGCGCTGCCTTTGATTTCTTCCTTTAGTGGGCAGGCGGGGGTAGTGAGATTAACTGTGAAGTTTACTTTTGTGCCGTCAATCTTTACATTGTCAATCATGCCCAGACTGACCAGGTCCTTTCCGATTTCAGGGTCCAGGACTTCGCTCAGGGCGGTTAACACTAATTCACGGGTTATTTCTTTTGAGGCCATTTTCATCCATCCTGTATTAATAATTTCAATAATCCAGCCCTCATTTTAGCATGAATGATCTTTGAAATTCTCAATTTTGTATTAGAAAAATTCCTCGGGGCAATCTATCCCGGCTAAAAACATTTCTGTCTTTATTCATTTCCCTCTCAATCCTGACCATGTGGTCAATCATCCTGCCCCTGAATTTGAGGGCAAGGTGGTGTAGGAGAATCTGCTGTGACTCATAGAATCTACATTTCAAGAGTGGTTCAGGCTGATACCGGGACTGCGGTTAATCCTGGGAAAAAGACTGACAATATTTACAACATACAATATAATGTAAAGGTAATCTAAAAAGCCCAGAAGGCAACCGGGGAGAAAAATACCTGATCCCCAAATAAGCTAAATCGTTCCAGAAGAGAATTTATCTTATGGCAGATGGCGAACAAATTAACCCGGAACAGCGCGAAGTTGAGCTGGTTCCACATAATCCAGAATGGTCTCAGTTAGCTGAGGAAGAAGCCAAACGAATCCTGGAGCAACTTTCGGTCCCGGTAATCGGCGTCTACCACATCGGCAGCACTTCAATCCCCGGGATTAAAGCAAAACCCATCCTCGATTTTGTCATAGAAGTGGAAGATTTGGACGATATTATCCGATCAACTGAAATGCTGGGAGAACTGGGTTATATCTCCAAAGGCGAATACGGCATCCCTGGAAGGCAGTTCTTCACCAAAGACACTGATGGCGAACGCAGCCATCACCTGCATGTTTTTCAGCAAGGCCACCCGGATATTGAAAGGCACCTGGTGTTTCGGGATTTTCTCCGCGCCAATCCGGAAGCTGCCCAAAAGTATGAAATCATAAAAGAAAAACTTGCCAAACGTTTCCCCAAAGAAAGCGGCAATTATACGGAAGCGAAGTCTGATTTCATCCTTTCCATGGATGAAGTAGCCCGTTACTGGCTGGAACAAAACGGCTTTCAGAACAAACCGCCAGATCCCGAATCATGAATCCTGAACGAACCCACTAACACAAAGCCCCATCTTGAACAGTGCCCACCCGGCTCATAGTCCGGGATTTTTTTATTTAAACAATCCCCGAGGTAATAACAACCTCCGAGGTCGTACCGACCTCGGAGGTCTCCCTTGCGGCTTATTCCACAGTAACAGATTTTGCCAGGTTGCGGGGTTGATCTACATCCAAACCGCGTTGGGCTGCTATATGGTAAGCCAACAACTGTAGCGGTATCACCGTGGTGACCGGGGATAACATCCAGGGGGTTTCAGGCACACTTAAAACATGATCTGCCTGCTGCTGGATCTGTTCATCGCCTTCAGTAGCAACCGCTATTACCCGCCCGCCCCGGGCTTTAACCTGTTCGATCTGGCTGAACATCTTATCGTACCAGGGATCACGGGGAGCAATTACCACGACTGGAAGATCTGCATCAATCAGCGCAATCGGCCCATGTTTCATTTCCCCTGCAGGATACCCTTCGGCATGGATATAAGATATCTCTTTCAGCTTCAGGGCCCCCTCGTAAGCAGTGGGCATGTTCACTCCCCTTCCCAGATACAGCGCACTTTGGGCTTCCAGCAAACTTTCAGCGACCTTCTTTACCTCTCCTTCCCTGTCCAGACAGCGTCCAGCAAGATCCGGAACCAACCGCAAATCAGCTACCAGCTGGCGGCGTTGATTTTCATCAATCGTACCTCGCAGTTCTCCCAGAAGAATTGCCAGCATATACAAATCCACCAACGGTGCAGTATAAGCTTTTGTGGAGGCAACACCGATTTCAGGTCCGACCTGCATGGAAATAAATCCATCTGCGATACGCATCGCCTGGGATCCAATCGCGTTTACAATCGACCACAAGGTGGCTCCCTTCTGGTGTCCTTCTTCCATTGCCGCTAGGGTATCGGCAGTTTCCCCGGATTGGCTGATCGCCAAAACTACAGTGTTCTCGTCAACAATCGGATCCTGATAACGGAACTCAGATCCAATTTCCACTTCCACCGGAATGCGGGCAATCTTTTCTATCAATACTTTACCCACCATTCCCGCATAGGATGCCGTTCCACAGGCAATAATAAAGATTTTCTTGATGTCTTTCACCTTCTCAGGCGAAAGATTTAAACTCGGCAGCTGAATAGAGCCCAATTCAAAGTCAACCCTTCCCGCGATGGTATCCGTCAATGAGCGAACCTGTTCATGGATCTCTTTGTGCATGAAATGGCGGTATTCGCCTTTTTCTGCCGAAACCGGATCCCAGGGGATAGTATGTACTTCAGGCTGAATCTCGCCCTCGTCCAGCGACATTACCACCGCTCCCTCGCGGCTGACTACAGCCATCTGGCGGGACTCAAGGAAAACCATTTCCCGGGTATATTCCAGGATGGCAGGTAAATCCGACGCGATGTACATTTCATCCTTTCCATACCCAATCACAACACCGCCGGCGTTTCCAACTCTGGCGGCGATGATTTTATCCGGGTCGTTTTTGCTCAATACAACAATGCCGTGAGCGCCTTTTAAGAGAAGAAGGGTTTGATGAACAGCATCTGTAAGATTAGTTCCGCCGGATAAATAACGCTCAATCAGGTGGACAATCACTTCCGAATCTGTTTCTGATTGGAAAACAACCCCTTCACTTTCCAACTCCTCCCGAAGTGCGGAAAAATTTTCCACGATCCCATTATGAACCAGTACCACGTCCCCTGTCATCCCCAGATGAGGATGCGCATTGCGTGTATTTGGCACACCGTGGGTTGCCCAGCGTGTGTGTCCAATCCCAACGTTGCCTTTTAAGGGTGATTCATGAACCAGTTGGCTCAATCTTTCCAATTTGCCGGCATCCCTCCTGACTTCGATACCCCCGTTCTCAAGAACTGCAATACCAGCTGAGTCATACCCCCGGTATTCAAGCTTCTTCAACCCATTCATGATGATGGGCGTGGCATTTTGGGGTCCAATATAACCTACTATTCCACACATGGGATTTACCCTCCCTGACTTAGTTTAGCCGTATTTGATCCATGCCTGCTGCAGCAAAATCCTCAAGAATTTTGCCCTACTGTCAAGGCAGATCAACAAGCTGAGTTTAGTTTGAAGTCACCAGGGATGCTTTTGTTCCACCGGTCGCCCGGGGTTTTTTCATCCGATTAAGTTAGGAGGGAAAAATCGGAGAGTGACAATCTCCGGAGGGCTTCCGCTGATAATTCGATTTTCCTGACCCAATTGCCCCCGGCCAGTTAGCCTCCATAATGGAGGAACCCTCATCCTCGTCAACTCAAGAACCTGCCTTTTGCTCAATTTTGAATGTTTATCTATCCAAAGGGCAAAAAATCTTGAGCCCGTGCGCTATTTTCCCAATTTGACCTTTTCCAGCCACCTCCTTTTTATAAAATAACCGCGAAGGAATAAAAGATATTAAGTATTCCATCGCGGTTGTTATCTTACTCTAAGAACCGATTTCCTGCAACCTTAGGCGTCAACACTCGCTTTATTGATCAGGTCACCCTGCTGAATGCTGTCAATCACGTCCTCGCCCTGAATAACTTTGCCAAACACGGTGTGTTTTCCGTCCAGGTGGGGCTGGGGAAGATGGGTGATAAAAAACTGGCTGCCGTTAGTATTTGGTCCTGAATTGGCCATGGAAATCACTTTACTGCCATGTTTCAGGGGATTACCGGACAATTCGTCCTCAAATTTGTATCCTGGACCGCCCATGCCTGAACCAGTTGGGTCGCCGCCCTGGATCATGAACTTATCAATCACGCGGTGGAAAGAGATCCCGTCATAAAAAGCCTCTTTCACCAAAAAAACGAAGTTATTCACCGTTTTGGGGGCATGTTCGGGATAAAGCTCAAGCTGAACTTCCCCTTTGGTGGTCTCCAGTTTTACCAGATATACCCGATCCTCATCAATTGTCAATGCCGGCGGGTTTTCCCATTGTTTTGCCATAGATCCTCACTTTGTAGTTATTATGCTTAAGAAATACCTGGGTATTATAACATCCAACTCTGCGGGGATTAAAACACAGTAATCCTTAAGTAAGAAAGGCACCAGGCTTCGGAGTGAAGCCTGGTGCCTGGAGCAGATCTTAAGGTCCCATACCGGCAACCGCGATCTTCTAAGGAGTTGAGGGCAAATCCAGAGGTCTGGTTGAGATCGAGCTGTCCAGATCACCAACTGCAGGTCTCTCCGGGCGGGGCTTACCAGACAAAACCAGTCGGGCCAGGAGCTTTCCATCTGCCTGTTCTACTGCCACAACGCCAGCTCTCCAGCCGTTCTCCATTTCTGACAGGTTCGCTGCCTGCCCTCGGAAACGGGTATTTTCATCCACAAAGATTGTCAGCACTGTACCATCAGGTTTGGTTAACTTGAATTTTCCAGCGCCGACAGCCACAGCGGACACGGTACCCTGGGCCCTGATTACCTCCGGTCGAGTTCCAGCAATGACTAAAACTGCCATGAGATTGCCATCTTCATCAACCTTTGCGGCCACTCCTGCTTGCCAGCCAACTTGCATTTCATCCAGACTGGACAATTGCCCCTGGTAGCGGGTTTTTTCATTAACAAAATATCTCGCAGTTGTCCCGTCGGCTTTTTTAATCTCGAATTGTCCAGCTCCTGGGTCTACAGCCATGACAACTCCTCTTGCTTTTACCAATTCCGGCGCATCTCCAGCTATCAGCGCCAGAGTCATCAAGCTGCCTTCGCTGGTCTCCCTGGCGGACACGCCTGCCTTCCATCCCACTTGCAAATCATCCAGGCTGTTAACCTGACCGCCGTAGCGTGTGTTTTCATTTACCAAGAAGGTCATCTCTGTTCCGTCCGGTTTTTGAAGCTGGTAGGTTCCGGCTCCCGGATCTACCCGGGTGATTTCTCCCCGAACCCGGATTAAATCAGCCGGGTCACCGGCAATTACCAACACTGCGATTAACTTTCCGCCTTCCCCTTCCCCATTACCTTCATGGGCTGCAACACCGGCTTTCCATCCAATTTGAAGGTCTTCCAGGCTCTCCACCTTCCCCCGGAAACGGGTATTCTCATCCACAAAAAAGGTCATTACTGTCCCATCGGGTTTTTCAAGCTGGAATTTTCCTGCCGAAAGATTTACATCAATCACTTCTCCCCTCGCTTTAACATACCCCCCGGGGTCTTCCTCTGCGGCAAAAACTGGGCCGCTGATTGCAACTGTTATCAACATAGCCGCCATCAAAGATAAAACAATTTTCTTAAACATGGTTTCCTCCACTAAAAAAGGTCTGATATTTTCATACAGCTATAGAATACGCAACCCTTGTAAATAGAGATCAACCAGATTGTAAAATCGATGTAAAAACCTGGAGGATAAAAAACACTGCCGGCAGTG
>JAIORG010000199.1 GCA_021108255.1 Anaerolineales bacterium
TGGACGAGGACTAACCAGAAACGTACTGGAAGATTAACCCCTTAACACAAAGGATGGGGCTGTGCCAAAAGTCATTGGCTCAGCCCCATTTTTAATACCGGATGTGATTAACAATTTTGCGGCTTTCAGGGCCCCCGACTCTTTTATTGCTTGACGAGACCGCAGTAGCATGATAATCTTATATTACAAATGTGATTTTGTAATTCACGTTTGTGACTTGTTTGTCCCAATATAAGGACATTGCCCGATAAAGCATAAGGTTAAGGCACAATTTTTGTTGGCTTAACTCGCATGTAGTGGGAAGCAACAAAGATTGGAGGCAAGTCAGATGGTGTTATTTCTTGGGACTAACATTACATCCGCTAACGTTGGGACAATCACATTATCTAGTTGAGTTACAGATTTAACTCTCACTGTAAGATGCTTGTTACTTTTTCCAAGTTCGTGTTACTACTTAGATTTCCTTGAATCTATAGGAGGACTGCATGCTACTTAGTGATAATCTACAAGGTGTTCAGCACCTTGGCATTATGGTCCCAGACATTGAGCAAGCAAAAACGTGGTATTCACAGAAGCTCAATTTTACAGTCGACTATACCCCGCACATCCAAACTGATGAAGGAGATATCGAATTAGCTTTCTTGAATCTCAATGGAATGGTTGTTGAACTGGTTCAACTTGTGGGTGCTGAACTCGAAGAGGTTAAAACCCGGGGTGATGGTCATATCGATCATTTTGCTATTGATGTACTTGATATAGAGGATGCTATTCAAGAGCAACTGGCCAAAAACCTTGCCCTTCACCCTTCCACCTCTAATGGTGCAGAAACATTTCCGCTTTTTTCAGATGGCGTGAAATATGTTTTTTTCAACGGACCTTTTAATGAAAAGGTCGAATTCAATCAAGCTCTTCATCTTGATCTGTCCCGTCGCGAAAACAACATTGGGGGGTGGGGGCATCTTGGCATCCCTGTGACTGATATGGATAGTTCAAGACAGTTTTATAGCCAGTTTGGTTTTGAAGAGATCGCCTATGCTGAAGTCCCGGTGGGTGACGACCAGGTAAAAGTCTCGTTAATGGAGAATGCGGGATTTGTACTTGAGTTCTTCCAGCTAGTTGGTGACGATTTGGCTGAAGTGAGAACGCGCAAAGATGGTTTTATCGACCATATTGCATTTGATGTTTTGGATGCTGATAAAGCCTATGCGGATATCAAAGATGCTGGGTTAGATTTGCTTCAAGATGCGCCAATTACTCTTCCCTTATTTGGAAACGGAGTGAAATATTTCATGATCCGTGGCCCAATGGGAGAAAAAGTTGAGTTCAACGAGATGATTAAATAAATAGCAGGGAATTTTCCTGTTAGCAAGGAGGTGATATAAAAAGACAACAGAATGCCATTCAAGTAGATATAGTTGTTTTATAATTAAAATTAGAAAAGAGAGAGAGAAATGAAACGAATTTTAGTAGCGGTATTACTTTTAGGCTTGTTGTTATCTGCGTGCTCACCAGCAGCCCCGGCTGAAAAGCCCGTTGAAGAGTATGTCATGGCAACGGTTGTAAAACTGACAGGTGTTGGTTGGTTTGACCGCATGGAAGAAGGTGTGGCAGACTTTGATGCAGCATATGATTACGTTGAAGCATTCCAGCAAGGGCCTTCACAGGCTGATGCAGCACTCCAGGTACAGGTACTAGAAGACCTGCTTGCCCAGGGTGTTGACTCGCTATGTGTCATTCCTTTCCAGCCTGAAGCTGTCGAGCCTGTTCTGCAACGCGCTCGCGAAGAGGGTGTGGTTGTGATAAGCCATGAGGCGTCCAATCAGCAGAACATCGATTTTGATATTGAAGCTTTTGATAACGCAGCTTATGGTCGACACCTGATGGATCATTTGGCTGAGATGATGGGCGAAGAAGGCGAATACGTTGTCTTTGTAGGTAGCCTCACCTCAACAACCCACAATGAATGGATTGACGCAGCCATCGCGCATCAGCTTGAAAACTACCCCAACATGATGATGGTCGGTGATAAGAACGAATCCTATGATGATGCTCAAACCGCATACGAGCGTGGCCGTGAACTACTGGTAGCTTTCCCAGACCTCAAAGGTATGCAGGGAAGTTCAGCGAATGATGTAGTTGGTTTTGGTCAGGCAGTTGAGGAAGCAGGTCTACAAGACGAAATCGCAGTGGTTGGGACCAGCCTTGCCTCCATGTCCGGCGCATTGGTCGAAACAGGTGCTGTTGACCTTATCAGCTTCTGGGATCCAGCTATGGCTGGATATGCCTGTAACGAAATTGCATTGTTGGTACTTCAGGGCGAGACACCTGCTGATGGTCTCAGCCTTGATCTTCCAGGATACGAAAGCCTAACCCTGATTGGCAAAGTCTTCTACGGGCAAGCTTGGGTCGACGTGACCCTCGATAACTTGGCGGATTGGGACTTCTAATCACTTAATACCTAAGTAAGAACAAGATCGAGCGGTCAGAAAAGAGCTATTGCTCTTTCCTGACCGCTCTTCTAAGGAAGTAAGGCAAATCCGTTCGTTAGATACAACATGATTGTAAATGTGTTTAGTTTGTACCTTATGTGTAAACTAAAGGGCAAAACATAACATCTTATTCTCTGAAATTATTCAATACTGAGAAGCGCTAAGTATGACTGAAGAATTATTGCAAGTAAACAACATTAGTAAGAATTTTGCAGGGGTTCAAGCTCTCGAAGGGGTAAGCTTTACGATATCACGTGGTGAGATTCGGTGCCTGGTTGGTGAGAATGGATCAGGTAAATCTACTCTGATCAAGATCATCGCAGGAGTTTACCAACCTAGCAAGGGAGAGATTGCATTTCACGGAAAGTTACAGGGCAACATAAGGCCTCGTAATGCCTTAGACGCAGGAATTCAGGTTATTTATCAGGATTTTTCACTGTTCCCAAATCTGACTGCCGCAGAAAACATTGCACTAAATTACCAATTATCACGAAATAAGAAATTTGTGAACTGGCGCGAGGTTCATGCAATTGCCGCAGAAGCAATTAAACTTATCGAGGTTGATCTTGATCTTGACGCAATCGTCGGGGAGATGTCTGTAGCGGACAAACAGCTCATTGCCATCTCTCGAGCATTGCTTCAAAATGCACAACTTATTATCATGGATGAGCCTACAACTGCTCTAACTCAGCGCGAGATAGAAGCACTGTTCTATGTAATACGCAACCTGAAGGAAAAGGGAATATCTATTCTCTTTGTGAGTCACAAGTTGAGCGAAGTGCAGGAAATCGCGGATAACATCATGATCTTGCGCAATGGCATTAAAGTTGCTGATGGTGTATCAGATGAATTTGATCTTGCCAAGTTAGCTTATTTCATGACAGGCAGAGAGATCACTGAAAGCAGCTTCGTCTATGATCCTGCAGGAAAGTCCCCCATAAGTATATTAACGGTGAAAAACCTTACGCTTCCCGGCAGGTTTTTCAACATTTCTTTTGATCTGAAACAGGGTGAAATACTCGGTATTGCCGGCTTGCTCGGTTCTGGACGTACCGATTTGGCTTTAGCTCTGTTTGGTATTAAACCAGCAAAATCTGGGGAAGTTAGTATTGAGGGCCAACAGGTGCATATTCGTAACATACAAGATGCAATGCGTTTCAAGATTGGATACGTTCCGGAAGACCGCTTGACAGAAGGGCTCTTTTTGAAGCAATCCATTGGGCGAAATACAATAATACGCATTCTGGATAGAGCGATTGGATGGCTTGGCCTGATTAGCCCCAAGAAATTTAAAGAACAAATCGCAATATGGGTTAAACGATTGAGAATAAAAACTAACGATCCGGGGCTGCCTGTGGCCAGTTTATCCGGTGGAAATCAGCAGCGGGTAGTACTGGGAAAATGGTTAGCCAGTAACCCCAAGGTATTGATCTTGAATGGACCAACCGTTGGTGTCGATATTGGATCAAAGATGGAACTGCATGAACTCATCAAAGAACTGGCTCGTAAGGGCCTAGGTACATTGATTTTGTCAGATGATCTGCCTGAACTCATGCATACATGTAACCGGATATTGCTAATGCGAAATGGGCGCATTGTCGAGGAATTCACTACAGGTGATATTACCGAACAGGAGCTAAATCAGAAAATCACAGAATCTATTGCATGAATCGAGAATTGAAAGGAAATTTGAAGTACGGACAATCAGCATACACACTTACTTGGACAAACCCATATAAAATATGCACTTGCCGTGTTTTTGGTTGCTTTCCGTTTTTATAACAGTTAGCCTCGCAGGTAATTACCATTTGAAATATGACCTAAAATAAGTGGAAAATTGCGAGTTACTTGCGAGGGTCAGCAAGTTCAATAGCTCACAAAATACTTTTATTGAAGTACATATACTTGTTTGCTAGGCATTAACAAGTGAAGGAAAATTAATGTTCAGACAGTTGTTTAGGAAACATGAATTTTTCATTGCAATCATCCTGATTGTGATTTCTCTCACTATTGGGTTGATTAACCCAAGATTCTTCTCGTTAGCTAATGTATTCTCACTGCTTCGCAGAGCCACAATAATGGGCATTTTCAGCATGGGAGTGTTGATTGTATTGATTTCTGGCGGCATTGATGTGTCGTTTACGGGTATTGCGATATTTTCTATGTATACTACCGTATCGATTCTTGTTGCCCGAGACTTTCAAGGTAGTATATTCCTGCCCTTCATAATCTCAGGTTTGCTGGGTTTGATACTCGGTTTAATAAACGGTGTCATTATTGGCGTGTTTAAATTGCCTACTTTAATTGTTACTCTGGGCACGTTGAGCCTATATCGTGGGGCGATGTTGTTTTTTGTCGGGTCAAATTACTATAACCAGGCAGAACTCCCTGTAGCAATTAAGGAATTTGCTCGCGCCAGCGTCTTTACTGTCGAGACATCTAGCGGCAAAACTGGACTCCACCCAACCTTTTTCATTCTGGCTTTTCTTGGGTTTATCGTATGGTATGTCTTGAAGTACACCATGCTGGGACGCAGCTTTTATGCGATGGGCGGTGATCGGGAGTCCGCTGAACGTGCGGGGTTCAACATTCTTCGTACCCAGCTTATCATTTATGGTTTCGCTGGCTTGCTCTCGGGCATTGGAGGAATGATTGTTGGTGCATTATTTCGCCAGGCTAACCCCTTCAGCATTGTTGGTACTGAATTGGACATTATCGCGGCAGCAGTTCTTGGGGGTGCGTCCATTGCTGGTGGGCGAGGTTCTGTGATCGGAACGCTGCTTGGTGTTGTTCTGATTACAATCGCAAAAAACAGTCTAGTGTTGTTGGGTATTCCATCTGAATGGCAGAGAGTCATTGTCGGTTTCTTTATCTTATTAGGTACGGCCATTCCAATGGTGCAATCCCTCGTTGTACAGCGCCGTCTGGCTATGCAACGAGATGAAATACCAGTAACAAGCTAGTAAATATTGCCTATTCAGAAAGAGAGAAAATGTCACATATAGAAAATACAGAAACACACAATCAGTCTCTGATAAGCCGCTTGCAATCTTTCATAAAGAATGGAAACGGTAATATTGTTCGTTTACTGACCGCAGTCATTGTGATCTTTACCTTGTTAAGTATGGCTCGACCAGAGACTTTCTTGACAATACGTAACATGCAGTCGATGGCATTTCAAGCATCTGAAATTGGTATTCTGACTATTGCAATAATGGTGACTATGCTATCCGGTGGAATTGATCTGGCTATTGTCTCCACAGCCAGTCTGTCAGGTATTATCGCTGGAATGATTCTTACGTCGATGGTTCCCCCGGAATCATCAGCGGGCACAGTTGCCCTGGGTTTGGTGCTTGCTATACTAGCTGCACTGATTATTGGTGTGGTCTGTGGAGCATTTAGTGGCTATCTAGTTGCTGTGTGGGAGATGCCAGCTATCCTGGCAACTTTAGGAACAAGTCTTCTTTACAAGGGTCTCGGAACTGCTATTACTGGTGGGGTTACGGTCTTCGGTATTACGGAATCGCAATTTATTGGTAATGGTGAAGTGCTGGGTATTCCATTTCCCTTAATTTTACTGCTCATCGTTTCAATCATTACGGGCATCATTCTGAGTCGAACCCGTTTTGGTATAAATTTATACATGTTAGGGACAAACCCTACAGCGGCCCGCTTCTCTGGAATAGATAACCGGCGAGTACTCATCTATAGTTACATCATCAGTGGTGTATTATCAGCGATTGCCGGGATTATAATTCTGGGTCGAACAAATGCAATGAACGTTGATTTTGGAGCATCCTACGTGCTGCTAGCAATCTTGATAGCAGTACTGGGTGACGTTGACCCATATGGTGGATCAGGCAATGTCATCGGTGTGCTTCTCGCCCTGGTAGCTATGCAATTTCTTTCAACAGGGTTTAATATGTTGTTGTACAAGTCGAGTGGCGCGAACTTTTTCAAAGAGTTCGCCTGGGGAGCTCTCCTGATCATAGTACTGATCGTTAACCATTTTAGCGATAAACGACGTACCATGCGAATATCTTAGAAGGGAACCTGGTAAAAGATATACTTGTTGATTATATTCAGGAAGAAAGGAAGGTTTTAATATGGCAGACAAATACTTGCTTGGCGTGGATGTTGGAACTTATGAAACAAAAGGTGTTATCACGAATCTCAAAGGCGAGGTATTAAGTACGCAGGTTAGTCCTCATGAAATGCTGATTCCACAGCAGGGTTGGGCCGAACATGATCCTGAAGGTGTATGGTGGGGTGATTTTGTCTCTGTGACGAAACGCTTAATTGAATCTTCAGGAGTAAACCCAAAAGATATATTAGCTGTGGGCTGCAGTGCCATTGGCATTTGTGTGCTGCCTATTGATAAGGATGGCCTTCCTCTTAGAAAGGGTGGAATCCTCTATGGTGTGGACACCCGTGCCACAGAGGAGATAGCTTACCTTGAGAAGGAAATTGGCACTGAAAGAATATTTGATAAAGCGGGCATGACTCTTTCCTCTCAAGCCGCTGCCCCCAAGATAATGTGGCTCAAGAATAACGAACCAGAGGTTTATAAGAAGGCACATAAATTTGTAACTGCTACCACGTTTATTGTGGGTCGTTTGACAGGAAATTATGTCATTGATCACCTCACTGGATCATTTGTTACTCCATTGTATGACTTTCAGGCGCGTAAATGGACAGACGAATTGACTTCAGAGATCGTGGAGCTTGACCGTCTACCAGAGCTGCGGTGGGCATCTGAAATTGCAGGTACAGTGACAGCAGAGGCAGCCCAACAGACGGGGCTGCTTGAAGGTACGCCGGTTACGGTAGGGACGGCAGATGCCGCGGCTGAGGCGGTCAGTGTTGGAGTGACTAATCCTGGCCAAATGATGTTGATGTATGGTTCAACCATTTTTATTATTGAGGTGTTAGACAAGCCTATTGCTGACGAGCGGATGTGGGCCAATCCTTATCTATTTGAGGGCACATCTGCCTTACTGGCAGGTATGGCTACTAGTGGATCACTCACGCGCTGGTTCCGCGATCAACTAGCCCCGGATTTGGTTACTGCTGAAGAAAATGGTGGTCTAAATGCCTATGGTGCGATTACGGAAGAGGCAAGTGCTATTCTCCCTGGCTCTGAGGGATTAATCTGTTTGCCGTACTTTAGCGGTGAGCGTACACCGATCAATGATCCCAAAGCACGTGGCGTTTACTTTGGCCTGACATTAGCTCACTCCCGTGCTCATATGTTTAAGGCGACTCTTGAAGGAATTGGCTATGGTGTGCGTCATCATTTGGATATCATGAGTGACATGGGAGCTTTTCCAGATGAGGTGATTGCTGTAGGCGGCGGTACAAAAAGTCCACTGTGGTTACAAGCTGTTAGCGATATTGGGCAGATCAGTCAAAAAGTTCCGGCTGTAACGTTGGGTGCATCTTACGGCGACGCGTTCCTGGCAGGTATGGGAGCGGGGGTATTCTCAGATCCAACTGATATTAACAAATGGCTAACGGATAGCCGGATGGTCAATCCTGATAAAGCGGTTGCTGAAATATATAGTAAGTACATGGATCTTTACCTTGAATTATACAAAGAAACCAAAAACCTGATGCATAAGGTCCATGAACTGGCCTGAATTAATTGCTAGCCAGTGACGCTAGTTCATGAACCTCACCCCACGTGCGAAGATTACTATTTCCCCTCTCCATAGTGTGAGAGGGAAGTCAAAGGGTTGTTCGAACTGTCGGAAGGAGTGAGATTTGAAGGTGGCACAACCAGCACCACTAGTTATTATTTCTGTGTTCTGTTGAATATCGAGAAGGGCTCAACCCAGGGAGATAATCAAGTATGGAATGGATTAAGGATATTTTTTATACATATAAGCCCGTTATTGCTATGTGCCATTTGCGCGCTCTGCCTGGTGATCCGGGATATGATGCTCAAAAGGGAATGGAATGGGTCGTCAATCAAGCCCGGGCTGATCTCAAAGCATTGCAAGAAGGCGGAGTTGATGCAGTAATGTTTTCTAACGAGGCTAGCCTGCCTTATTTGACAAAGGTAGATCCTATCACAACTATATCCATGACTCGAGTTATTGCAGAGTTGTTTGATGAGATAAAAG
This sequence comes from Anaerolineales bacterium, assembly GCA_021108255.1. GTDB lineage: Bacteria > Chloroflexota > Anaerolineae > Anaerolineales > UBA11858 > B10-G9. The sequence goes on from JAIORG010000199.1 coordinate 8,615, forward strand.
TGCCCTATGGTGTGAATGTCCTCTGGGACCCGGAAGCATCCATCGACTTGGCAGTAGCAACCGGAGCTCAATTTGTTCGAGAAATCTTTACGGGTGTCTATGCCAGTGACTATGGAATGTGGAATACAAACACCGGGAGATTCATCCGCCACCAGCACGCGGTTCATGGTCAGAATGTCAAGCTTTTTTTCAACATTGTACCCGAATCGGCCGTCTATATGGCAGAACGCTCAGTGGTTGATGTTGCTCGTTCCACCGTATTTAATACCAATCCTGATGCCCTTTGTGTCTCGGGGTTAACTGCCGGGGTAGAAACTTCATCTGATACTTTGAAATTAGTGAAAGATGCTGTCCCCGATACACCTGTATTTGCGAATACAGGTGTGCGCCTTTCCAACATTGAACAACAACTCGCTATAGCTGACGGTGCCATCACGGGAACAACGTTCAAACGCGATGGTTATATCTGGAACGAAGTTGACGTAAACCGTGTTCGTGCTTTTATGGATAAAGTCAAGGAAGTGCGCGGATAATTTAGCATAGAGCTAATAATTTATTACTAACATATCAGTAACTTAAGAGGTCTCAATGAAGAAAATTATTAACCAGCCTGCTGAATTTGTACCTGAATTGCTTGAAGCTTTGTTTAAGGCACACCCTGATCAACTGTCATATCAAGATGATGTTCATTCCGTAGTACGCACCGATTCTCCCATCAAGGGCAAAGTCGGATTAGCAACGGGAGGTGGGTCGGGCCATTTACCCGTCTTCCTCGGCTATGTGGGTACAGGTATGCTCGATGGATGTGCTGTTGGCGATGTGTTCCAATCCCCCTCCGCCGAGCAGATACTTTCTATTACTAAGAGGATCGATAGTGGAAAAGGGGTTTTGTACATTTATGGGAATTATGGCGGCGACGTGATGAATTTTGACATGTCTGCCGAAATGGCTGAGATGGATGATATTCAAGTCCGTACAGTACTTGTCAAAGACGATGTGGCATCAGCGCCACCAGAAGAGGCAGCACGACGGCGAGGGGTAGCCGGCATGGTTTTTGCATTTAAAATCGCTGGAGCGAAAGCGGATCAAGGTGCTTCACTTGATGAGGTTGCTGCTGCTACAGAGAAAGCGCTGGCAAATATCCGGACGATGGGTGTGGCGCTGTCTTCTTGCACGGTTCCAGTCGTCGGCAAACCGACATTTTCCATCGGTGACAAAGAGATGGAAATTGGCATGGGCATTCATGGTGAACGGGGTATGAAACGCGAAAAATTGCAAACTGCCGACGAGATCACAGAGAGGATGACAGACGCCATTCTTGCTGATCTTCAACCCGGTGCCGGTGATCGACTGGCGGTAATGATCAATGGGTTGGGAGCTACGCCGCTTGAAGAACTCTATGTTATGTACGGCAAAGTGCATGAGATTCTTGCTGAAAAGGGAATCATTGTCTACCGACCATACATTGGCGAATTCGCTACATCTATGGAAATGGCAGGAGCATCCTTTACTTTCTTCAAACTGGACGATGAGTTGATTGAACTACTTGATGCGCCAGCGCACACACCGTTCTTCACACAGCTCTAGCGAGGTGTTGAGACAATGGATAACTCGATAATCTTCAAGGGTGCAGATGTTGCTGCGGCTCTAATCAGGGTGGGCGATGCCCTGATCAGTCAGCGCGAGCATTTGACCGATCTGGATCAAGCTATGGGTGATGGTGATCTGGGTATCACAACAAGCAAAACAGGTGAAGCTCTGAAAGCTTATGCTTCAGACACACTATCTGGTGATGATTTGGGGAAATATCTCTCAGCCGCCGGAATGAAAGTCAACAGTGCTGCGCCCTCAACTATGGGCACTTTACTGGCGACAGCACTGATGCGGGCGGGTAAAGAAGTGAAGGGGCGCTCGGAGCTTGATGGACCTGCTCTTGCCACCATGCTGCAGGCCGCTTATCAGGGCATGATGGAGCGCGGCAAGGCCAAACTTGGCGACAAAACGATCCTTGATGCTTTAGGGCCTGCGGCTGTGGCTTTTAATAATGCGTTGGACGAGGGTGATGATCTACCCACGGCGGGGGATAAGATGATATTTGCTGCTGAGGAAGGTTTGGCAGCGGTGACCCCCTTGCGGAGTCAGATTGGGCGGGCAAGCTGGGTGGGAGAACGTACTGAAGGGCTGGTAGATCCTGGTTGTGCCGCGCTTGTGATTATCTTGCAGGCTATCGTAAACGGCTAAGAACCTGCTTCATAACGAGAGAAGCCAATTCAGAGGGCTGTCGTATAATACCGGAATCGTAAGCTGGAGCATTGTAAGAAGTTAGTTGATCATGGTGCTTCATGCCATCATTAGTAATAACCATTAGCACATCTATATGGAGCAATAGTCATGGATAAACGTTGGAAGCAATTAGGTGAAATTCTTATTAACTACTCAACAGATGTACAGCCTGGTGAGCGCGTGATGATCGCAATGATTGAACCTGAGACTTATCCGCTGGTTCAAAGTGTTTATGAAGCAGCCATCAAAGCAGGCGCCTATCCTCAGGTACAGTTTCTCTCGGAGACATTACGCCACGCTGTTATGAAATATGGCAATGATGACCAATTGAGTTGGATTCCTGAGATCGAAGCTCATGGGATGGAATGGGCAGACGTTTACATCGGGCTGCGAGGGGCGCATAACCTTTATGAGCAGGCGGATATTCCTGCTGAAACTCTTGCAATTAATCAGCGCGTTATGGGCAAGGTTTCCACTATGCGCTGGGAGAAGACGCGCTGGTGCCTAGTGCGTGTCCCCAATGAATCATTCGCTCAGCAAGCAGAGACAAATCTAGAAACCATTACAGATATGTTCTTCGACTCATGTTTACTGGACTGGACAAACAAATCGCAAGAATGGCATCGCATGGCAGGAGAGCTGGCAGACAGCTCACGGGTACGTATTGTAGGGAAGGACACTGATCTGAGTTTCTCTGTTAAAGGACGAAAATGGGTGGTATTAGATGGCAAAATCAATATGCCTGATGGCGAAATATTCACCTCTCCGGTAACCAGCACAATTGACGGCAAAATCTGTTTCGAATTCCCCGGTGTCCTTAGTGGCCGTTTGATGTATGACTTATGCTTGGTCTGGGAAAAGGGAAAACTCGTAGAAGCAACTTCCTCATCAAATCAGGATTTCCTAAAGAAAATCGTGTCTTCTGATTCGGGGGCGAGCCTGATTGGAGAGTTTGCGTTTGGAACCAATCCAAAAGTCAATCGCTTCTGTAAAGATATCCTGATTGATGAGAAAATCGGCGGAACAGTACATATTGCTTTAGGCCGGGCTTTCAAGGAATGTGGTGGCACTAACGCTTCTGCTATTCACTGGGATATTGTAAAAGACCTGCGGAGTGAAGGTACGGTTTATGTCGATGATAAGCCAGTGTTGAAAAACGGTATCTTAGATATATAGGCGTTTACTTCTATTAGACGTTTAAACCAGAAAGAAAACAAACTATGACTTTTTCACCCATCACCCTTGATATCTCAGGAGAACGGTTTCAAATTACGTATCTTATCAGTGGTACAGAGGCACATGTGTATGAAGCAGCTCGGACTATTTGTCTGGAACAGACTGTTGAGTTATCCGATTCAATGGTTCCAGAGGGCGATTTACGCGATCATATCGTTGGGCAAATCGAAACCAGCCAGCAAGTTGAAGCTGATTTGTACGAGTTCACTATTAGCTATGCTATCGAGACCACCGGGTTTGAATTGGCTGGCTTGCTCAGCATCATCTTTGGTAATACAAGTATGAAACGCGGAGTACGCGTGCTGCGGGGGGTATTCCCAGACTCATTACTAGCGCATTTCCCTGGTCCGCGTTTTGGTACACAGGGTATTCGTGAACTGCTGGGTATACCAAAACGGCCCCTACTCGGTACTGCGCTCAAGCCGATGGGTTATTCGCCCGGAATGCTGGCAGAGTCAGCCTACGCATTTGCGTTAGGCGGCATTGATATTATTAAGGATGATCATGGTCTCATCAACCAACCGTTTGCCCCCTTCCGAGAGCGGACTCGCCAATGTGCAGCAGCTGTTAACAGGGCTAACAAAGAAACAGGTGGCATGGCTCTATATGTTCCGAATATCAGTGGTCCAGTTGATCAATTGGTAGAGAGAGCATTATTCGCTAAAGAAGTTGGCGCAGGAGGAGTGGAGTTGTTTTCCAGTATTGTGGGCTATGATTTCCTGCGTGTGTTGGCAAAAGATGACCGTTTTGGGCTGCCTATTTTCAACCACCCGGCTATGCTTGGCACCTACACTATCAATCAGAGAGAGGGTTTATCTCATGAGTTTCTTTTTGGTCAGTTTGTAAGGCTGGCTGGCGCAGATGCCACAATTTTCAGCAGTTATGGAGGACGCTTCCCCACAACCCGAAAAGACTGTCAGGGTGTGGTTGTTGGAGCATCTCAACCAATGGGCCAGCATATCAAACCTATTTTTACGATGCCAGGTGGCGGCATGACTATTGAACGGGTTGATGAACTGCTTGATTTATACGGAAATGATGTGATTCTTCTGGTGAGTGGGGGGCTTTACAGTATCGGCCCTGATCTGATTGCCAATTGTCAGACATTCAGGAATCAGGTTATTCAGCATTTTTCTTAATCGTAAACATTGACTGCATGGAAAAGAGTCAGGAATAATAAACCAGGAAGATGCTCATGGGTAACAGGTCTTCTGTACGCTATCAGCTTGCCCAATTTCGGGAGACTGTCAGAAATAGTGTGTAAAAGGGTTCTGTGAGGGAAAAAGTGGAAATTGAGTGGGGTTTGCTCAATATTGCTCACAATATTGTCAAAATGGTTGTTCAATAGCGGTCACTTTTTTTCTTCTTTTTGAAAACACATCCTTTTTTCTCAAATTTCATCCATTAAGCTGAAAAGGGGCTGACTTTTAGGACAGCCCCAGCTTGTTTTTAAAGAAGCCCTTTTCCTGAGAGATTATTGAATTTTCCCTTCAATTGCCAATTTTGCGCTGTCCAGGGTTTCGCCTTCGTAAATAAAATACTTGATTTTAAGCGGCATTACCTTTCCCAGCATTGCCTGAGCGGGACAATATGTATCTGCTGATAACTCCATCGCCCTTGTGACTGCTTTTTCTGAAATGTCTTTTCCTGCAACATGGTATTCAATCACGGCGTTGGTGAACACCTTGGGGTGTGTCTCGCTCCGTTCAGTGTTCACTTTGACTTGGAAATCCGAGATCTCCTGGCGCTTTTTACCCAAAATAGATATGACATCCATGGCGGTGCATCCTGCCAGGCTGAGAGCCATTAATTCCATGGGACGAAATCCATCATTATCTCCACCAACTTCTGGAGAGGAACCCAGGGGAACTTCAAACCCGGAGTCAGCAGCTCCGGTAAAAGTCATTCTGCCTTTCCACTGAACTTCAGCATTCATCGATTACTCCTTTAAGAGAGGGGTGACATATTTTTCCAGGGTTGCACCATTAATGGTTCCTAACCAAGCCATCCGCAGATTTCCTTGCCTGTCAATTACAAATGAGTTCGGTAATGAATTCTGCTGAAATGTGAGCAGGGATTTATTTTCAGGGTCCAATAGGATCACAAAGTCCAATCCCGCCCCCTCAACAAAATCCCTGACCTCAGCTTCCGGTTCACCGGCTTCAATAGCAACAACTTGAAACCCCTGATCTTTATACTTGTCGTAGTAAGCTTTAAATTCCGGCATTTCCTCCCGGCAGGGCGGACACCACGTTGCCCAATTATTTACCAGGATGACTTCTCCCAGAAAGTCCTTCAGAGAGACTTCGTTGCCGTCCAGATCAAACAGGGTTAATTCCGGGGCTGGCTGATTCACTTCGACAGGAGGAAAAGTGAGGGCATCTATACTTTCAATTTCTTCACCTTGATTTGTGTTAAGAATCAGACCGACCGCGATCAGGGCAATTATGCCCAGTCCCGCCAGGATAAGCGGGAGGAGATTGGTCTTTCGGCTTTTGTTTTTCTTCCCGGTGGTCTTCTTGCTCATTATGCTGTTCCTCATAAGTTTTGGTTATTCCAGCTAGTCCGCAGATTTTGTTCTATTGTACTATTCAGAGACCAGTAAAACGGATTATCTTACTCATAATCTTCCAGGTAAAAGCTGATAAATTTCCAGCGAGGATTCCGTCATTTATTGTTTTTAGAAAAATTTTGTTCAACAACAGGTTGTTTGAGGGCATAATGTAATAGAAGGTTTATAAATGTCACCTAAAATGGGTGAGTTTTGTCCATCGAATCAATATATAGGACAGTGATAAATGAAATGATTGCTGGTATACTTAGCAAAGAAAGTTGATTTCAACTTTCTTTGCTTCCATCAGATATATACATCAAAAAATGACAAATATTGGTAAAGCGTGTCGCTTGAACAGCGCTCAAGCTGTGATAAATTGCACCCAAATTTATCGGTATCAAGTTTTTAGACTTGCCCAACCGGACTTCAGGGAACTTTTACTCACAGAAAAAATAGAGAAACACTATCCAGGACAGAAAATGTTTACCTGGTGTGTTTCTCTATATTTTTAATTGTTTTTCTTGCCATCTGGAAAAATTCGACAAAGGAGAGTATGAATGAAAACATTGTCTCTAGAACTCCCCGCAATGTATGGAGACCATCATGTAAAAGAAGTTAGACGGATATTATTGGAAATTGAGGGCATCAAGGATATTTACGCCAGCAGTAGTTTCCATTTCGTCGAAGTAAAATATGACGAAAAGAAAACTAAACCTAAAGACCTCACCGCTGTACTGGAGAAAGCCGGGTATATTGGTGACCTTGACATTCTGGTTGAACCATCCATCCCCGCCCATTTACGAGAGGGCGATAAACATTTCCGTACCACTTCAATCAGTGAAGAAACCCGAAATATTATTGGTTTTGAACAGGAAGTAGTTTACCAAGGACGCACCCAGTGGCCGTGTCCGGGGCTGGGTTTACTTAATGTGGTTGAGCCCCAAACTAAGGAGACTAATAATGGTTAAGAAGGAAAATAAGAAACCCTTAGAAGATTATTCTCTTGATATAGCGACCCAGGAAATGCTGGCTCGTGGTGAAGAATTGGGTTTAGAAACAGCCTTTACCCGTGCTGACAATATGAAGGCCTGTCCCATCGGAGCGGATTCGTTATGCTGCAAAATTTGCAGTATGGGTCCCTGCCGAATTGTGAAAGCGGGGCAAACCGGGATATGTGGAGCGACAGCGGATACTATCCAAGCTCGGAATTTTATCCGCATGGTGGCTGCCGGAGCTGCAGCTCACTCTGATCATGGTCGTGATATGGCGTTCACATTGAAAGAAACAGCCAACGGTGAAACTCAGGGCTATATTATCCGGGATGTCGCCAAGCTTCGGGATCTTGCCTCAAACTACAACATTCCTATTGAAGACCGATCCCCCAACGAAATAGCCAATGATTTGGCGGATTTCTACATCGCCCAGTTTGGTCAGCAAAAAGGCCTGGTTGCATCAGTGATTCGGGCGCCGAAAAAACGCCGTGAAGTCTGGGAAAAACTCGGAGTTCTTCCCCGTGGAGTTGACCGTGAGATAGTGGAATGCCTGCACCGGACCCATATCGGCGACGACCAGGATGCAGAACACATCCTGGATCACGCATTACGCACTGCTATCGGTGATGGCTGGGGCGGCAGTTTGATCGCCACGGACGTATCTGATATTTTATTTGGTTCCCCGGCCCCGATCCTGGGGGAAGCAAACCTGGGTGTATTGAAGGATGACTATGTCAATGTCGTTGTCCACGGGCACGAACCCACCTTGAGCAATATGATTGTGGCCGCATCACAATCCCCGGATATTCTCGAATATGCCCGGGCAGCAGGCGCTGAAGGTGTGAATATCTCTGGGATTTGCTGTACTGCAAATGAAGTCCTGATGCGTCAGGGTATCCCTGCCGCGGGGAACTTCCTCCAGCAGGAATTAGCTATCATGACTGGTTCTGTGGAATCCATGGTGGTGGATGTTCAATGCATCATGCAGGCTATAGTTGGGCTGGCTGAGAATTTCCATACCGAGATCATCACCACTTCCAAGAAGGTCAAAATCAAGGGTGCCACGCATATTGAATTTGACGAGAAGAAAGCCCTGGATATCGCCAAAGAGATCCTTCGCTCCGGTATCGATAACTATAAAAACCGCGGCGAGACCCGGATTCCTGACCACCGCGAATCCCTCGTCCCCGGTTTTTCTCACGAATATATAAACTATGCCCTGGGAGGTACGTACCGGTCATCATTCCGTCCCCTCAACGATGCGGTTATGTCCGGTCGCGTCCGCGGGGTGGTGGGTATAGTGGGCTGTAATAACCCTCGGGGTAAACACGATGATTTGCATGTGAAATTAGCTGAGGAACTTCTTAAACAGGATGTTCTGGTTGTTGAAACCGGCTGTTCCTCTATTGCCAGCGCTAAACAGGGTCTGATGCTCGGCGAAGCTGGTCTGGACCAGGTAGGTCCCGGTTTGCGGGAGATTTGCGAAACGACTGGTATACCGCCGGTACTGCATATGGGTTCTTGTGTTGATAACAGCCGCATTTTGACAGTCCTGGCCCAGGTTGTGGAAGAAGGCGGTTTAGGTGAGGATATCAGCGAAATCCCGGTTGTTGGTTTAGCCCCTGAATGGATGAGCGAGAAAGCCATTTCTATTGCGACATACGTTGTGGCATCAGGTGTCTACACCATCATGTCAGGTTCAGCACCGTTAGATGAGAATCCCAAGGTGCCAGACAGCTCCATTGTTCCTCAACTGCTTAGCAGCGGTTGGGCAGAAAAAGTTGGAGCCGGGTTGGAATTTATTCATGATTTTGACACAATCATAGAAAAAACTCTCGAGCACATCGATAAAAAACGCGCTGACCTCGGCTTACCCGTATACGATCCGAAAGCCTTCGGAAAAAGCGGGGATGCCCGGATGAATGAATTAGAGAAGATGCCTGTGAAGGATCGCCGCCAAGCTATTTACGGATAATTTGCGTAATAAGGAGTTACTAACTAATGTCTCGATATATTGCCACCCGTGCCGTTCGCGGAGCTAATGCACTAGTCATTGAAGCGGAAGCGATGCTTCAAAAAGGATTATCCGAGAAAGGCCCCGACACCATTATCGAATTTCCGAATACTGCTTACTATTTGCCGTTAATTTACGGTATGACGGGAATTGAAATCACTAAACTTGAACAGCTCGAAGAAGTACTCCGGATTGCCCGAAAATTGCTGCACCCGGTTCCCGCAGATTCAAAGTGGACACCTTACCTTGGCGAAACACTGGATAGCGGGATGGCCGCTTTACTGGCCGCAGAAACCATCGAAGCTATTCGAACGGTATATCATCTTCAACCCGAGTTATACCCAGGATTTGAACTGGGAGGGGGGACGGAGTATCCGGACCGGGACTTTGGAATGTCTGGGCGGTTGAATGGTCCCATCGACGATATCCAGTTGCGGTCCTGGGGAATCCAATTGGTAGATGGACGCATGCCGGGATTTGCTGCGATTACAGGAGCTGCAAAATCTAACGAAGTCGCTGTTAAAATTGTCCGGGAACTTCAGCAGCGCAACATTTTGACTTTCCTCACTGGGAATGTTAATGGACGCAGCATCATAGACCAGCTTGTAGAAGAGGGTGTGGATTTGGGGTATGACACCTATACGGTTCCCTTTGGCACAGACACCATCAGCGCTATTTACGCCTTGGGCTTTGCCACCCGGGCAGCGCTTACTTTTGGTGGAAAGAAAGCAGGTCAAGCCCGGGATATCCTGGAATACAACCGGGACCGGGTTTTTGCTTTTGTACTTGCCCTGGGCGAAGTAGATGATCTGAAGTATGCGGCTGCAGCTGGAGCAATCAACTTTGGATTCCCGGTGATTGCAGATACTGTTATCCCGGAAATATTACCCACAGGTATCACAACCTACGAACATGTTGTCAGCATGCCCTTCAATGAGATTGAAGGAGAAGATGATCTGGATCGGGCTACTAAATTGGTTCAAAAATGCATCCAGGTCAGAGGTGTGAAAATCAAGATCACGGATGTTCCTGTTCCCGTGCCTTATGGATCTGCCTTCGAAGGAGAGGTTGTTCGCAGGGCAGATATGCGGGTTGAATTTGGCGGTAAAAACTCCCGGTCCTTCGAGTACCTCTTCATGACGGATATGGAAGACATCACGGATGGAAAAGTGGAAGTTGTCGGTTCCTCATTTGACGATTTGGAAGACGGCGCCTCTATGGATATGGGTGTAGTTGTTCAGGTAGCAGGGCGGGAAATGGAAATGGATTTCGAACCTGTCCTGGAACGCCAGATCCATGACTTTGTGAACGGGGCATCTGGAATTCAACATATTGGACAGAGGGATATAGTCTGGTGCCGGATTTCTAAGGGAGCGGCGGAAAAAGGATTCCAGCTGGAACACTTCGGAAAAATCATTCATGCCAGACTTCATGCGGATTTTGGTGCTGTTCTGGATAAAGTCCAGGTTACCGTGTACACGGGTAAAGACGATATGGAAACCTGGCTTGCAAAAGCCCGGGAAGCATATGATTTCCGCAATAAACGACTGGCAGATATGGTTGATTCTTCAGTGGAAGAGTTTTATTCTTGCACTCTCTGCCAAAGCTTTGCTCCTGATCATGTCTGTGTAGTCAGCCCTGAGCGGTTGGGATTATGCGGCGCTTATAACTGGCTGGACTGCAAGGCTTCTTTCAGCATTGACCCCACCGGTCCTAACCAGCCCATTAAGGTGGGAGAGTGTTACGACGAGGAAATTGGATACTGGAAGGGAACCATTGATTACACCAAATCAGCTTCCCATGGGGTTGTAGAAAAAGTATCCATGTACTCCATCATGGAAAACCCGATGACAGCCTGCGGCTGTTTCGAAGCGATACTGATGTACATCCCTGAGGTGGAAGGTGTAATTGTGGTCAGCCGGGAAGACACCGGAATGACTCCCATGGGAATGAAATTCAGCACCCTTGCCGGTATAGCCGGTGGTGGAGTGCAAACTCCAGGTGTTATGGGTATAGGGAAATATTATATGCTCAGCCCCAAGTTTATCTCCGCAGAAGGCGGATTTAAACGGGTTGTCTGGATGAGTAAGAACCTTAAAGAATCCATGATGACAGAATTGCAATCCGTCGCCGAAAGAGAAGGCATCCCGGATTTGATCGAAAAGATAGCGGACAGCGAATTGGTTACCACCGTGGAAGAACTGCAGGAATGGGTGAAATCAAAGAAACATCCAGTTCTTGAAATGGGTACCATGCAGCGGGAAGAAAAAGAACTCGATATTCCTGAAGATGTGGAACCGGGTGAAGATGTTATTGCCCAGGCAGAAGCGGTGATTGCGAAGACCACACCGGATGTACCAGAATCAGCACCAGAACCTGCTCCGGAAAAGATGCCTGCTGCTCCACTCGCTGCTCCGATTCCAAGCGGTATTACGGAAGGCCGGGCTGAAGTTGCAGTAGATGTGCTGCGGCGAGCTTTAATGGCAGCCCTGGCTGAACTGGGAGGTATAGAAGGTTTGGAAGATTTCAAACTTTCTTCAATGCCTGCAGCTCCAACAACCCAGGCAGCCCCAGCGGCGAAAACAAAAACAGTTGAAATTACTCCTGATGAACCCTGGCTTCCTGAGGGCACAAAAACAAAACTGGCCAAAGAATCCTGGGACGGCACCGTGAGGGAAATAACCCTCGGGGCAACTGCTGCTGATGGGGGTACCCGGTCACACACGGTGACGATTGGGGGATCCACAGCCATGCCCTTTATGCATTTTGAGGGTCAGACTCCCTTTAAGACCGTCATCGCTATCGAGATCTTGAGCCGGCGTCCTGATGACTGGTCAGAGCTGTTAGAGAAAGCCTGGGGGGATGTGATGGACGATCCGGGGGAATGGGCAAAAGCAGCAGAGAAAGCCGGTGCTGAAGTTTTGTATCTGAAACTTGCCCTCACCGATAAAGACGGAAATCCGACCACCAAGGAACAAGCCGTTGAGGCAGTTGATAAAGTCCTCAAAGCAAGCGGATTACCCCTCGTAGTCTTCGGTCCAGGTCAGCCGGATCCTGACAATGAATTGCTGGTTGAAATCTCCACCAAGTTCAAAGGAGAACGACTGCTCTTAGGTGTTTGTGAGGATAAAAACTATCGAACGATTGTTGCTACTGCCATGGCTGATGGCCAACTGGTAGTGGCGCGAACCGCAATGGACGTGAACCTGGCAAAACAGCTCAACATTCTCATTACGGATATGGGCCTTCCTGCGGAAAGCATTGTGATGGATCCCACCACCGGTGCTCTGGGTTATGGCTTTGAATATGGGTACTCTGTGATGGAAAGGCTGCGGATTGCGGCTTTGCAAGGTGACACGATGACCCAATTCCCGATGTTAGTGACCCCTGGTGAGGAATGCTGGAAAACCAAGGAATCCAAGGTGGGCAAGGATGTTCCGGAAGCCTGGGGAGATTGGGAAACCAGGGCAATTGCCTGGGAGACTGCAACGGCCATCATGCTGGTGGAATCCTGTGCGGATTTGATCGTCTTGCGCCATCCAGAAAGTGTAAGACGCACAAAAGAAGCCATCGATGATTTGATGGGCAGTTAGGAGAAAATCTAAAAACCCTGAGTTGAGCCTGTAATAAGGCTCAACTCAATTGACACTACAGATAACCAGATAGTGAAAATGGAGAAATCGTATGGCTTTGACAGGGATTCAAATTTACAAACTGCTTCCACAAACCAATTGTAAGGAATGCGACTTTCCCACTTGTTTGGCATTTGCGATGAAGTTGGCTGCTAAACAGGTTGAATTAGCGAAATGTCCTTATGTCAGCGAGGAATCAGCCGCCCAGCTGGCGGAAGCCGCTGCGCCGCCTGTTCGTCCAGTTGTGATTAATTCGAATGGGAACGAGGTAAAAGGTGGCAATGAAATAGTACTCTTCCGTCATAACAAGAGATTTTTCAGCCCTCCGGGACTTTTTATCCGGGTCTATGATGATCAATCCGGCGAGGAGATAAAAGCAAAAGTAAAACCGGTTGGTGACTATGTTGTGGATTACGTGGGGATGGATTTATCAATGGGCGGAATTGCTGTTCAGGCTCGCGGCGGAGATTTTTGTGCTGCGGTGGAAGCAGTCCGTGATGTTACCAAGCTTCCCCTGATCCTGATAGGTTCAGCCGAGGAATTAAAACAGGGGTTGGAGAAGCTGGCAAAGGATGAAACTCCCTTGCTTTGCAGTGCTACCACCCAGAATTGGGAAGCTATGGCTGCTCTGGCGAAAGAATATAACGCTCCCTTGGCAGTCGAAGCAGGCAATATTGACGAGATGGCTGGGTTGGTGAAAAAATTGGAAGGACAGGATTTGAAGGACTTTGTCCTGGCTCCCAAACAGAGAAGTTTAATAGGATCTTTAACTGCCAATACCACCATTCGACGGATGGCGATTAAGGAGAATTACAGTTTGCTGGGATTCCCCATTATCAACTTCCCCGGTGATGTAGGTGATCCGATCCGGGAAGTAACCCGTGCCATGCAGGCGATTGGGAAGTACAGCAGCTTTATTGTCCTGGATAACTTTGATCCCGCTACTGCATACGCTTTGTTAGTGCTGCGGGCGAACCTCTACACTGATCCACAGGAACCAATCCAGGTGACACCGGGAATCTATGAGCTCAATAATCCCGGCCCCGAAGATCCTTTCCTGGTCACTACAAATTTCAGCATTACTTATTTCAGTGTGGCCAACGAGGTGGAGAGTATGGGATTGCCGGCTTGGCTGTTGGTGACTGATTCGGAAGGTATGAGCGTTCTCACTGCCTGGGCGGCGGGAAAATTTGACGCTGAGATCATTGCTAAAGACGCGAAGCAGTTTAAAGCGGCGGATAAGGTAACTAAACGACGGATAGTCCTACCGGGCCACACCGCAGTTTTATCAGGAGAACTAGAGGAAGAATTGCCCGACTGGGAAGTTAAAGTTGGACCGAAAGAGGCAGTTGATTTACCCGCTTATATGAAAGAAGTTTTATAGAAGGATTTGCGGGAATATCCTGCTTATAGGTGAG
>JAIORG010000222.1 GCA_021108255.1 Anaerolineales bacterium
AAGAATTACGGCCTGAATATAAATAGTAAATCTACCTTTGGTTAGTATGATTGATTTCATTAATAAACTCAAACGGGGTTTTCAACGGCTGCAGCTCTACAGCCGATTGTTTCAACTTAATCGCAAGATTGCAGCTCATACGGTACCAGATATCCAGGGACAGCCAATCATTTTTTTTAATACTTCAGCCCGACTTGAGGGATTAAATCTAAATGCGGCTTTCTCAATGATAACCAGCTGGGGAATCCAATTGGCTGGGAGACGGGTATATCATTTTTCCTGTCATTCCGGTATGAGCCATTGTGTTCTGGGAGCCGGATTGGGAGATCCAAAAGCTCTGCCTCCCTGCCAGAAGTGTATCAAAGATACCGGTTGGTTTACCGCCTCCGCTCCGACAATTTGGTTTGATTACCAGGAAGACCCTGAACTTAAGATTCAGCTTGTCAATAAAAGTATTTCTGAATTAGAAGAGATCAATTATAAGGGTCGCCCTCTGGGACAATTGGTTTTGCCCAGTTTACGCTGGATTCTCAGGCGGCATCATTTAATTAACGATGAGATAACCAGGTACCTCTATTGTGAGTTTATTCTTTCTGCTCATAATATTGCAGAAAAATTTTCACAATTCGCCGGAGAGATTAATCCAGAGACAGTGGTTGTCTTTAACGGTTTGCAGTATCCTGAAGCAACTGTACGCTGGGTTGCTAAACAAGAGGGTATCCGGGTCATCACGCATGAAGTGAATCTGCAGCCTTTCTCAGCATTTTTCACTGATGAGCAGGCAACGATATATCCTCTAAATATCCCGGAGGATTTTGTTCTCAGTGAAGAGCAAAATCGGGTTCTCGATCAGTATCTGCAGCTTCGTTTTCAAGGTGATTTTAAGATGGCAGGAATCAAGTTCTGGTCAGCAATGGACCAGCTACCTGCTGATTTTTTGTCGTTTACTGAAGGATTTGATGGGCTGGTACCAGTATTCACCAATGTGATTTTTGATACCAGCCAGGTGCATGCCAACACGTTATTTCCCCACATGTTTGCCTGGCTGGATCTGGTCAGAGAAACTGCAGAAAAACATCCACGAATCTTGTTTGTAATCAGGGCGCACCCGGATGAAATGAGGAAAGGAAAAAGCAGTCAAGAAAGTGTCGTTTCCTGGGCAGTTGATCAGGGAATTGAGAACATGTCTAATGTGATGGTAATTGGACCTGATGAAACGTTAAGTTCTTATGAACTTATCCAACGCTCAAAGTTCACCATGGTTTATAACTCATCCATTGGATTAGAAGCCTCGTTACTTGGTGCACCGGTTTTATGTGCCGGAAAAGCCCGCTATACTCAATATCCAACGGTGTTTTATCCGGATTCTTTACCTGAGTATAAGGAACTGTTGACATCATTCCTGACGATGGATGAAATTCATCTGCCAGCCCACTTCTCCGAGAATGGACGCAGATTTTTGTTCTACCAGCTTTACAGAGCTTCCCTGCCTTTTGGTGAATTCCTTCTGGACCATAATAATCCTGGTTATGTCCAGCTGAGACGCTTTTCCTGGAAGAAACTTCTCCCTGGAGGTTCAGCGGTAGTGGATTGTGTGGTAAATGGAATATTAAACGGAGACGAATTTATTTTAGAGACGGATCAGGAGTGAAAGAATATTACCGGACAAGAAGAAGATTATTGTTGCTCTGGTTGGAACTGCGCCATCGCCAGGTTGCCAAACGGTGGGGAAGGGACGCTCTTGGTCATTCACTGCAGAAATTTAGGAATGCAATTCCCAAGGCTGGTTCACACTTAGTAATCCAGGTTTTGTGGACCTGAAAGGATTTCCCCGGAGGGAGCTTTACCCAGAATGTTACCCAATAATCCAGACAATCGTGAGTGGTATACTTCATAAAAAAAGAGTTTGTCACGAAGGGTAGATTTGAAGAATAAAAGATACAAAAAGAACAAGTGTTAAGTCGTGATAATCTCCCAATATATTGCAGATTTGTCTCCGATTAATGATTTAGAAATAGTATTTCTTCTGGACAACATTTGTATTGAGTTAGCCATTTATAAATTGTCCTGAGTAGTTAATATTTATAGACAACATAAGTAAACAATATGATATTAAAAATCAAAAATTTCACAAAACAATTCGTCTTAAAAAGACCTTTTCTCATCAATTTATTCTTACGAAGACGTTTTAGTAATGAATTGAAGTTAATTGCAGGCAAACATATAAATAATAATCCTCATCCAAGTATCATACATTTTTCTCTCAACAAAGCAGCTACCCAGTATACAAAAAAAATTCTTCGAGAATGTGTAATTGAAAATGGTCTCATTCCAGTTCATATCAATGAGTATGCATTTTATACAAAGTTTCCCTATCTTACCGGGTTGAGTACCGACGAAATGGTGAACTTCAGCCATATTTTCAAGCCTAACGGATATTTTTACAGTGCTTTTGGTGGTTTCGTTCCTGGAATTCCTGAAATGGATAAATATAAGGTGATCCTCATGGTGAGAGATCCAAGAGATATCCTGGTTTCCTGGTACTACTCAATTGCCTTCAGCCATTCCATTCCGCCCATAACCAGCAACAGGCATGAAGAATATATCAGGAAAAGGAAAAAAGCCCAGGAGATCACGATTGATGAACATGTAATTTTCGAGAGTGACCGTGTATTTAATATATTAAACCGTTATCAGATTGAACTTTTAGATCTGTACCCACATGTTTATCTCACATCATACGAGAAGATGACTTCGAACTTTGAAGCCTGGTTAAAGGGTATATTAAACGCTTGTGAGCTGGATATTAACAGCCAAACTTTCCTGAAACTTGTTGAAGATAACAAACGGTTACAGCCCAAAGAAGAGAATATTTATAAACACATCCGGAAAGGAAAACCCGGTGATTATTTGGACAAATTGCAGCCTGAGACTATAGAGTGTCTCAATAATAAGTTTTCCCCAATATTTGAAACATACCATGATGTTTTAAACATAACAGGTAGCTGATTTGACATTAATGCTGGTTGGTGACCTTCTCAGAGAGAGGAAATGATGAGAATTTATTATCGGGCCAAAAGACTCCTAAAGCTAGTTCGATTAGAGTACAGGAGATGGCTAGTAATTCAGAGGTGGGGGAGAGAAGCCTTACATCAGGCTCCTAAGGTTTTAGGTATAGCATTACCTAAAGGGGGATCACATTTTATTCACCAAGCCTTGTCCGGATTAGTGGAAATTGGGCCTTTTGTACAGCCGGGTTTTCCACCCGTTAACCGGTTTGAAGGCAATAGCCAACTTTCAAGCGAGGATATTTTATTAAATATTGATAGAATGAGATCCGGGGAAATCAGATATGGCTATATTTCATGTGTGGAACCATTCTTACAGTCGCTTCTTAAACCGGATAGAGCAACAGTGTTTATTTATCGTGATCCCCGTGATTTGATCGTTTCGCATGTGTTTTATGCGACAGATATGTATCCAGGTCACGGTATGCATGAATATTATAAACAGCTCCCTTCAATGGAAGCCCGGATAAACGTGGCCATTGAGGGAAGTAAAATAAAAGGCTTTGAACTTCCCAATGTTTGGGATAGGTATCAACCTTACCTGAAGTGGATCAACACACCGGAAGTGTTAAGCATCAGGTTTGAGGATTTGATCATCAATAGAGAAGACACCTTAGGTAAGATTTTGGATTATATAGAAAGTTTCGGGGTGATTATCTCTATTCCTCGCCAGGAAGCTATTGAAAAAGTTGGTTCAGCTATTAAACCAAAAGAATCCGGCACCTTCCGGAAAGGGAAACCTGGTAACTGGCAAGAACATTTCACTTCTGATAATAAAAAACGTTTCCAAGAAGTTGCTGGGGATTTACTTTCAAAATTGGGATATGAGGAAAATGATCTGAAGTGGTAAGGGATTATTATCATGACAAATAGCAAAGCTGATTGGCCCCGGTGTTCAATAGTTATCCGAGCTTTTAATGAAGAGCAGCACATTGGTAAATTATTGACCGGCATTATGAAACAGACTGTTCAGGATCGAGAAATAATCTTGGTGGATTCCGGTTCCACTGACGCAACTCCTGAAATTGCGGCTAATTTCCCGGTTAAAATCGTGCAGATCAATCCTGCGGAGTTTACTTTTGGGCGTTCTCTGAACAGGGGTATTGCTGCTGCAACCGGAGAGTTTGTTGTCATCATCAGTGCCCATTGTTACCCGGTTTATCCGGATTGGCTGGAACAGCTTCTTAAGCCTTTTGAAGATTCACAGGTTGCAGTCTGCTATGGAAAACAACGAGGTGCTGAAACTAATCATTATTCCGAACATCAATTTTTCAGGAATTATTTTCCTGATATCAGCCAACTAGATCAGGGGCAACCTTTTACCCATAATGCTAATGCGGCAATAAGGAAATCGTTATGGGAACAGCATCCCTATGATGAGCAACTGACTGGCCTGGAGGATCTGGCCTGGAGCAGTTGGGCGAAGGAACAAGATTTTTCCATAGCTTATGTAGCTGAAGCGGAAATTATCCATATTCATGAGGAGACTATTAAACAGGTTCATAACCGCTACCGGCGTGAAGCAATCGCTATGAAACAAATTCTCCCAGAGAGTCATTTCTCCATCAGGAATATGATCAGTATGATCATCAGGAGGACTGTAAATGATATGTCACACGCTCGCGAAGAGAGAGTTTTTACTAGTGAATTTCTGAATATACTCCGGTTCCGGTTGGTTCAATATATTGGAACCTGGCAAGGTTACCGTTATTCTGGCGATATTGATCATCAGCTTCACAAACAATTTTATTATCCACCACAGTTATTATCTGATAAATTTCCTGAAGAACGCGCTGTTGAGCCGATCAACTACCAGATTGAAGTTGATAAGGAGCACTGAAAACAAATGACGAATATAGTTGCGTTGGTCCCTATGAGGCACCATTCTCAGCGGGTAACCGGGAAAAATTATCGTATCCTGGCCGGGAAACCTCTTTTTCACCATATCCTGACTACTTTGCTGGATGTTCCTGAGATTAATGAGGTTTGTGTAGATACAGATAGTTCCCTCATTAAATCAGGCCTTGAGGATTCATTCCCGGATGTGCGGATTCTGGATAGGCCGGAAGATCTGTCCGCGGATGAGATATCGATGAACAGAATCATTTCCTATGATACCTCGCTTGTGGAGGCAGATTATTACCTGCAAACTCACAGCACAAACCCACTGCTGAAGGCTGAAACGATTTCAGATGCAATCAATACCTTCCTGGAAAACAAAAACCATTATGATTCCATGTTTTCTGTAACACGGCTTCAAACGCGCTTGTATGACAAAGATGGGATAGCAGTCAATCACAATCCAGATGAATTAATCCAGACTCAGGATTTACCCCCACTATTTGAGGAAAACTCCTGTTTATATCTGTTTACGAAACAAAGCCTCGAAAAACATGGACATCGGATTGGAAGCTCTCCTTATCTGTTCGAAATTGATCTGGATGAAGCCTGGGATATTGATACCAGCCTGGATTTTAAGATTGTAAACTGCTTGATGAATAATGCTGGGGAGTAATATATGCCAACAATCCTTTTTTCAGCGCCTTACATGATTCCGTTTTTAGACCGTTTTCGCCCTGTATTTACCCGATTCGGAATTGATTTGATTGTTCCTGATGTGGAAGAACGACTTGAAGAAGAGGAATTGCTGGGGTATGCCGGTCAGTTTGATGGAGCAATCTGCGGTGATGACCGGTTTTCAAGACGAGTGATAAAGTCCTGCCTGCCCCGGTTGAAAGTGATTTCAAAATGGGGCACAGGGATTGATTCTATTGATCGAGATGCCTGTGAGGAATACGGAGTTATAATTGGAAACACCCCCAATGCTTTTACCTTGGCGGTAGCCGATTCTGTTCTTGGATATATGCTTATATTTGCCCGAAAACATCTCTGGATGGATCAAGCCGTGAAAAATGGAATCTGGGAAAAAATACCAGGACGGTCATTAAGTGAGTGTACTCTGGGAGTAATCGGAATTGGGAATATCGGAGAAGCAGTTCTGGAACGAGCAAAGTCATTCCAGATGACTTTGTTGGGAAACGATATCCGAGAAATTAACCCGGATTTCATTCGTGCAAACGGTGTTACTATGGTCCCGTTGACAGAGCTGCTGACGAGAGCTGATTTTGTGAGTGTAAATTGTGACCTTAACCCCACCTCTCACTATTTGATCAACACTGATGCGTTCTCAAAGATGAAACCGGAAGCTGTTTTGATCAATACTGCCCGGGGACCAATTGTTGATGAACTTGCTCTGGTGGAAGCTTTAGAAAATGGAAAAATTGCAGGAGCGGCACTTGATGTGTATGAAGAAGAACCATTACCTGCGGAGAGTCCTTTGCGCAGTTTTGGAAACGTGCTCCTCGCTCCGCATAATGCCAATTCAAGTCCTGAAGCCTGGGAAAATGTGCATTGGAATACCATCCGCAATCTACTGGATGGCTTGGGAATAACCTTTGACTCCAATGAGCGAGGTGAAATAATATGAAAAAACGGCATGTTGTGATTACAGGTGCTAGCAGAGGTATTGGCAGAGCAGCATGGGATGTTTTTGCTAAGAACAATTGGTTTGTAATCGGTATCGGCCGCTCTCAAATGGGTGGAGATATGCCAGAACAGGGACATTTCATTCAAGCAGATGTTTCTTTTGAGAAAGATTGGCAGAAGATTAAAAAAGAAACAGCCAACATCACGGATCAATTGGACGCAGTAGTCAATAATGCGGCTATTCAAATTACAAAGCCAATTCTAGATACAACCGTTGAGGAGTGGGATCAGGTTCTCAACGCCAATCTTCGGTCTGTTTTCCTGAGCGTAAAATTGCTGCATCCCTTATTGAAAGCGGGAAATGGGGGAGCAATCGTTAATGTCTCTTCAGTTCATGCTTTCGCGACCTCAAATGATATTGCTGCCTACGCAGCCAGCAAAGGCGGTATGCTGGCATTAACCCGCGCTTTGGCTATTGAACTAGCCCCGGATAATATCCGGGTCAACACTGTTTTGCCAGGCGCGGTGGAAACAGATATGTTGAAAGCAGGATTGAATCGTGACCATGCTGGAGGTGGCTCTGCTGCCCAACGACTGGAAAATCTGGCTAAAAAGACTGTTAGTGGCAAAATTGGCACACCAGGGGAAATCGCCAGGGCAATTTATTTCCTGGCGGATAATGATGAATCTTCCTTTATTACCGGCCAGCCGCTGGTGATTGATGGTGGAGCAACTGCCCGGCTAAGCACGGAATAACATGATGAATGCACTCAAAAAGAACGCCAAGCGTTTCTTGCCCTCGCCAGCTCTTCACTATTTGCGGTCAGGAAGGAACGGTTATCAGAGGGCTGTTCAATGGCCTGCAGCATATCTGCACCCCTGGAGGCGCGAATCCGTTCAAAAGTTAAAAGGAGATCATAATCGGTATGCTGGAAAACGCTGTTTTGTGATTGGTAATGGCCCTAGTTTACAGCAGACAGATGTCTCCCGGTTAAAAGACGAATACACTTTTGGTATGAACCGGGTGTACCTGGCTTTTCAAGAATGGGGTTTCCAGACCAGTTTCCTGGTCTCTGTGAATGACCTGGTCATTGAACAGTGTTCTCAGGATTTTCAAAGGCTGGATATTCCAAAGTATTTTTCCTGGCACGCTCGCCATTTGTTGTATCCTCAGGGAACACCGGATCAAAAAACCCACTTTCTGTTTACAACTTACACTGGTCCAACGTTTGCCAGGGATGTGTCCAAGAGGTTGTGGGAAGGCGCGACAGTAACTTATGTTTGTCTGCAGCTGGCTTTCTATATGGGATTTAATAAAGTAATATTAATTGGAGTAGATCATAATTTTTCTACTCAGGGCCGCGCCAACAAAACCGTTGTATCCCAAGGAGATGATCTTAACCATTTTACTAAAGAATATTTTGGAAAAGGTTTCCATTGGCAGCTGCCAGATTTGGAAACCTCGGAGCGATCTTACAAAATGGCGAAAGAAGCTTATCATAATGACGGACGGGAGATTGTAGATGCTACGGTTGGGGGGCAGCTAACTGTTTTTCCGAAAGTGGATTGGAATTCCCTGTTCTAATTTAGAAAGAAACTTATTTGTTTTACCTATTATGAATAAATTAACCATGCCTACAACAATCTTTGAACCATCAAAAAAAATGGGGATGATAGTCCTTCTGATTGTTTTGGTTTGCGGACTTGGTGTTCGGTTCATCGATCTCACCGATCCGCCTTTGGATATTGCTGCCACCCGCCAGCTGCGGTCGGCTTTGATCGCCCGGGGATTGTATTATCCTCAGGCTGAGAACGCGCAAGAGTGGCAGCTTGAGATGGCAGAAAAACAGGGTAGGCACAGCATGATAGAGCCTACTATTCTGGAGAATATCGTTGCTGCCACCTACCGGATTGCTGGTGGAGAATATGTCTGGATCGCACGGATCTATTCATCCATTTTCTGGGTTCTAGGGGGAATAGCTTTGTTTTTCTTGGTTAAGGAGATGGTTTCTACCGACGGAGCTTATCTTGCGCTGACTTACTATTTATTTGTGCCGTTTGGCATTGTCGCCAGCCGTAGTTTTCAGCCCGATCCCTTGATGACTGCGTTGATTGTTATTTCTTGGTGGACATTTTATCGCTGGTATCGCACCTCAACCTGGAAATGGGCTTTACTAGCTGGTATATCTACAGGCGCAGCGATGTTAGTCAAATCTACAGCCGTGTTCTTCTTAGTTTTCGGTTTTGCTGCCCTGGTTCTCAGCAAGGAGAAAATTGGTAAATTGATCCGAGATACCCAGGTATGGGTGATTATGGGGCTCTCCGCTGTCCCTGTGCTCTTTTACCATCTCTATGGCGTGTTTGTGGTTGGTTCTTTAGGTCGACAATTCCAAGGACGATTTTTCCCGGAGATGTTAAGAGAGTTGAAATACTATTTACTGTGGAAAGATGCTATTACGATTGTGATGGGCCATGAACTGATCTTAGTTGCTGCTATTTTGGGATTACTGTTTTTTATCCGGAAAAAGGAGTTGGGATTTTTTTTAGGGATCTGGTTTGGTTATATATTGTACTGTTTGTTTTTTACGTACCATATCACAACTCATCTCTATTACCATCTGCCTGTCATACCGCTAACGGCTGTGCTGTTGGCAGGGCTTTTTGAGGTCCTGATTAAATACTTCAAGAACAAAGCAGTGATACCCTTGGCTCGAATTGGATTGGGGATCATTCTGCTGGTCGGGATGGGAGGTGGTTATTACTTACTGCAGAAAGATGATTACCGCAATGAACCTTATTATTATAAAAAAGTCGCTGATTTTGTAGGGCGCGAATCTAAGGTCGTTACCTTAAGCCAGGATTATGGAAATCGAATTGCATATTATGGCTGGATTAAACCAAAAGATTGGAAGGCATTTAAGAATAATATTCAAAACCCCATCCTCGATAGTGAGATGGATCCATTTGAAGAGTATTTTCGAGAGTTCACTGCAGGATTTGATTATTTCATCATAACCAGAATTAAGGAATTCGAACGACAAGAACAATTACACGACCTTCTTTATGAGAATTTCGATATTTTTGAGGAAGGTGGTGGTTATATTATCTTTAATTTGAACAGAGAGCTTGATTCATGAATTCGATACCCCGCGTCTCAATTATTACACCCTCATTTAATCAGGCTGATTTCTTGGAATATACTATCCAATCGGTATTGAAACAGGATTATTTGAACTTGGAATATGGCATTGTGGATGGTGGTTCCACTGACGGAAGTCTGGATATCCTAAAAAAATACGACCCCCATTTAAGCTGGTGGATTTCAGAGCCGGATCAGGGGCAAGCCCAGGCGATTAACAAAGGCATGGCAAGAATCAGCGGTGATATCATTGCCTGGATCAATTCTGATGATGTTTACCTGCCAAACGCCATCACCCAAGCGGTCACGGCAATGGAAGATTATGATGTTGACCTGGTATATGGAGACGCCATTACTACTGATGAAGCAGGATATCCGTTGAATGAGCTTATGTTCAGCGATTGGGACTTGTCTGACTTGCTGCGTTTTCGAGTTATCTGTCAGCCGGCGGTGTTTATGAAACGAGAGGTTTGGGAGGAAGTGCAGGGATTAAACTCAGATTTGCATTTTATGCTGGACCATCAGCTCTGGATTAAAATCGCTTCCCGGTTTAAGGTAAAACATATCCCATCATTCTGGGCGGCGGCTAGAAATCATGGGCAGGCAAAAAATGTTGCTCTTGCGGCTGAATTTTCTGATGAAATTCTGCAATTATTGACCTGGATTGAGACTGATCCAAAATTGGCAGCTTTATTTGAAGAAGATCAAAACCGAATAAAGGGCGGAGCGTATCGATTAAGTGCCCGTTATTTACTGGATGGTGATTTCCCTGCCAGGGCATTTAAGCAGTATTGCCAGGCGATCAGATTTTGGCCGTCTAATACCATAAAGCATTGGCGTCGGATGGTCTTTACCCTGATAAGTATAGCCACAGGGATGAGGATCAGGCGCTTTCGGAGAAAAACAGGAATCCCTCATGTATCAGATAAAGAAAGACTGAGAGATTGGCCCGGACTGAACTTCCCGAAAAATGAGTATCCGACTAAATAGTATTGATGATGATATGAAACCTCTCTTAATAACCGGGGCTTATAGAACAGGGACAACCTGGATGGGAAAAATGCTCGCTCTCGATCCCGGTATAACCTATGTTAGTGAGCCATTACACCCGGGTCATTCCCGTGGTGTTCTATCGCAACCTGTCGAGAATTGGTATAGTTATATTTGCGATGATAACGGTGCTCAATATGAAAATGCTTTTCAAAATACAATTCAATTTAAGTACCAGCTCTGGATGGCAATCCAACATTCGCGGAATTGGAGGGCGGCAGGGAAGATCGTCAGGGATTTTCCTGTTTTTCTCACCAGTCGACTATTAAAGCGCCGAGCATTGTTGAAAGATCCCTTTGCTGTTCTTTCGGTGCCCTGGTTTATATCTGCATTAGATGCCCAAGTCGTGATCATGGTAAGACATCCAATACCATTTGTAGGCAGCTTAAAACGCTTGGGGTGGAATTTTAATTTTGATCACCTTCTCAACCAACCGCTGTTAATGCGTGATCATTTGGAACCATTTCGTTCTGAAATGGTTCACATCAAGCAGGATGAACAGGACATCGTTGGACAGGGTATTTTATTATGGAGGATGATCTATGCACTTGTCCACCAGAACAAAACTCAGGGATATGATGTTCAGCTTATCCGGCACGAGGATTTATCTCAAAGACCACTTCTGGTTTTTGAAGAACTTTTCCAGAAGTTAGGGATTGTTTTTTCGCAAAAGATTGAGGAAAAAATCATTATCTCAACCCAAGCCAGCAATCCCAACGAAGTTGCCGTGTATGATGAACACGCTGTGAGGTTAAACAGCCTGGCAAATTTGAGGAACTGGAAGAAACGTCTCACTGATTCTGAAATTGAGAGAATCGATACCGGTACCCGGGACGTCGTGAAAGAATTTTATGAACTGGGAGAGTGGAAATCTTGGTGACTGACCCGCTGGTTTCCATCGTGACACCTTCGTTCAACCAGGCTGAGTTTCTGGCTGAGACGATTACTTCGGTCCTGAACCAGAGTTATCCCCGGATTGAATATATCATCGTGGATGGAGGCTCTACTGATGGTAGTGTTGAAATTATCAAACAATATCAGGACCGAATCACCTGGTGGATTTCAGAAAAAGACCGGGGTCAGACTGATGCGATCAATAAAGGATTTCAACAAGCTGGGGGGGAGATATTTGCCTGGCTGAACTCAGACGATAGATACCATCCCCAGGCGATTTCTGAAGCAGTCCAATTCTTCATCGAGAATCCCGAAGTCGGACTGGTCTATGGAGATGTAAATATTATCAATCACAAGGGTCAGGGGTTGGGACGGTTTAATGCTCGGGAAACAAGTTACCAAAAATTACGGCGGGGCCGAGTTTTTATTCCACAGCAAGCAGCATTTTGGCGGGCGGACTTGTGGAAAGTAGTAGGTCCCTTGGATCCTGCGATGTTTTTCGCTATGGATTATGATTTGTGGGTCCGTTTGGCAAAAATTTCGCCGATTCATTATTATGCAGGCCATACCTGGGCAGATTTTCGGATCCACGATCAATCAAAAACGATCACTGCTGATGATAAATGCTGGTCGGATATGCTGCAGATTCATCGCCGGGACGGTGGAAGTTGGTTTTCCATACTGGTTGTTAAGTACTGGATCAGAAAGATGATTGGTCCTTTCTGGCGGTTATATAAAAATCGGAAATATCATGATTAAATATTGTAATAAGGGAGTTTGAATTGATGAACGAGTGGAAACTGCGGGAGAAGCTTGTCCAGTTTACAAAAACCTGGCCGATCCTGATCGCAGTATTTTTAGGGTCCGGATTGATAGCCTGGGGTACTGTTCATCTCTTTCCACCTCTCCAACAGGCAACTGCTGATTTGTTCATCGGCATCGACATCACCAGGGTGAATGATGTTTCTTCCCTGGCAACCTATGCCGAAACGGAACCTTTTAATGTGGATGATTATAAACATTGGCAGCTTTCCCAGATTAATGCGATTGCCACTTCTGAGCGTATAGCCAATCTGACGTTAGAAAAACTGCGCGACCTTGATTATTATTGGGAGGATGTCTCTGTCGCAGAGTTTCAAGAACTACAGGACTTATTTTGGTATGATGTTGGAATCTGGCGGCTTCAAATACAGGCACCAGAAAACGAATATGCTCTCCAGGGTGTTCAAGCTTGGCGTGAGATCCTGCTGCAGGATTTATCTCGCTTAATCCGGGAAAGTGAAGATGTGCTGGAATTTGAAGGCAGAATGCGGGCTTCAAACATCACTATGTCTCAACTCGAAATCCGTGTGATAGAGATGGAGATCCTTACCGCAGAGGTTGCTGCTGTTCGGGTGGAACTGGAAAGCGCAGACTCTGAACAAGGAATGGATGACTCTACGAGAATGGATTTGTGGTTATTAATTGCGGGAGCTGCAGAAGATGATGCCTTATGGGAGCAGCTTCTGGATGAGATCCCGGAGAAGAATCAACCTTATCTTGCATATATTCTTTGGATAGATCAAGTTCTGGTTGCTGTAGATAGTGAACTTGAGAGTCACCAGGCAATTATGGAAGAACTTGTTAGGGGTCATGAATTGCTTACTGAAGATTACCTGCGAGAAATCAAAGAAGCTCATGGTTTATCGGCCAGTTTATATATCGAGGAAGAGGGAACCCAACCTAAAATCATTGAGACCTATCCGGACACCCAGATAGCATTTTTAGGCAGTTTGGTCGGCTTGTTAATTTATATCATTATCTGGGTAATGTTTTCTGAACGTCAAAGAGAAAATAGCTGATGCAAAAATCCCATAAGTTTCTCATTTATTTCTTGATGGCGGGATTGTTTCTCTCGCTGCCTGTTACGAATTTCCCGTTTTTCCCAGAAAGTTTTGGGGGAAACAGCGCTTATGTCAGACCCCTGCTCGTTTATCCGCTGCTGGGCTTGGTGGTCTTGATGACCCTGCCGAGATTAATTACTAAACCTATACCTCGGCCAACAGTCATTTTAACGCTCTTTTTTATTTGGGGATTGGTTGTGTCCATTATTCCCCTGCTTCGGGGGGTTGAATCTCCCTGGCGGGAAGTGTCATTGCTGCCGCGTGAAATCAGAACACTTATTACCTTGTCGTTAGGTGTGGCAATATATTTCACAATCAGCTTATTTCCTCAAACCATTGCTGATTTGCGGTTCTCTCTAAAGTGGGTCTATGCCGGCTTGGGATTGGTTTTGATTTGGGGATCCCTTCAAGCCCTCTATATCATCGATTTGATCCCTGGCTGGTATGAAGTGATGGCAAAGCTGCAGCAGTTTGTCACTATCCAGAAATTAAATGCGTCCAGGGCTTCAGGGATGACCTACGAACCGAGTTCCTTTGCTGACCAGCTGATTGTGATTTGGCTGCCGTGGGTCTTAGGAGCGAGCCTGGAAGACTACACGGTGTTCAAACGGCGTTGGAAATGGATCACGATTGAAAGAATCCTTTTTGTGTGGATGGTCGTTATTATTGCTTTTACCCTTTCCCGAGCAGGTTTAATTTTTGGAGTAGGGGTAATTGGATTTGGCTTTCTGATGAAGATATTTGAACCTCATCGTAAGATGCAGAAGGAGAATATATTAGGTCAGGAAAAACCTCTTCTTACCCAAATGCTTCAAAAATACCGCCTTGTTTTAATCCCCCTTAGTATTGGAGTATTATTGGTTTTGTTTTTTATCCTGGGAACCCAGAGCAATTATATCTCCCGGATGTGGGAATATTTCACTATCAAAGAAGACTTTGACCTGCGGAATTATTTCAACTACATTGGATTTGGAGCCCGGATGGCTTATTGGGAGACTGCTTGGAGGATATTTTTAGACAATCCGATATTTGGGGTCGGATTAGGGAATTTCACCCTGTATTTTTCAAAATTTTTACCATATCAGCAGCTGACAATTGACCCCCAATTGCTTAGACATCTTGTCCCTCTTCCCGGTAGAATCCGTGTAATTTCTGTTAAGCACTTTTTAATTAGGATACTGGCAGAAACAGGTATGATTGGGGGAGCGATTTTTATCGTGTTCTTGTTGATTCTGACTGCAGGAGCATTGTATTTGTGGTTGTCGAAAGACAAGGAAGAAAGATTTTGGGGATTTGCTTCACTTCTGGGTATTGTGGCATTTTTAGGTGATACTTTCTCGTTTGATTCATTTGCTGTCCCAAATCCCTGGATATTGTTTGGTATGATCACAGCTGCCTTTACAGTCTTTACTAAATCTAAAAATCAGCACGAGGAGAGTTTAAACTGAACAAGAAACCCTTACTTATTGTTTTAATTATTTTGGCTGTTATTGTTTTATGTTTTTCCTGCCTGGCATGCGGTGTAATTGGATACGGAATCAATGTCTGGATGGAGAAAGTTGAAATCATTGATCCTGAACCTGCCGCCCCAGCTCCCCCAGTCCAACTTTCCTATACATTGGATGCCTTGTTGAATACAGAGGTCCCTATCAATGATCCAATCGACATCGCCCAGCGGCTGGAGGGAAAAGAAAATATTCCCCTGACTCTGCCGGTGGAGAATCTGAATCGTCAAGTTGGCGAGAAGGAAACATTTTGGGTTACAGATACGGATACAGCCACAAATTTCCAGGTTGAGACAACCCTGGCCGCGGTGACTGATCATCTGTATTTTTGGATTGAAGATGGCGTTGATTATTCACAAAAGGCGGTGGATAATTTGGCTGCAGAATTCGAGGATAATATTTATCCGACTAATCAGGAATTCTTTGGCTCAGAATGGACTCCGGGTGTTGATGAAGACCCCCACCTTTATGTGATTTACGCCAGGGGCTTAGGATCCAATCTCGCAGGTTATTATGCCTCGATTGATGAATACCACCCGCTGGTACACGAGTACTCCAATGCCCATGAAACCTTTATGCTCAGCGCTGATAATGCAGGTTTAACTGAAGGTTACACCTATGGTGTTTTGGCTCATGAGTTTCAGCACATGATCCATTGGTATCGGGATAGAAATGAAACCTCATGGCTGAATGAGGGGTTTTCCGAACTGGCTACCCTTTTAACTGGTCTCCGGGAGGGTCCAACCCATGATTATTATTATGCCGATAACCCTGATTCTCAGCTAAATGATTGGCCGAATGATCCCAATGCGACTATTCCTCACTATGGTTCCAGTTTTCTTTTTGTAACCTACTTCCTGGACCGTTTCGGCAGTGAAGCGACCAAAGCCTTGGTATCCGATGATTTAAACGGTCTGCAGAGTGTTGATAAAGTGCTGCAGGATCTGGAAATAGTTGATCCTGATACCGGCTCAATCATTACTGCGGATGAATTTTTTCTTGATTGGGTGGTGACAAACTATATTAAAGATGACTATAACGTCTCTGACAGATTTGACTACTCAAACTATCCTGATGCCCCTATTTTTTATCCTACGGAGAGCATAGATCAATGCCCAACGGGTGTGGTATATAGAGATGTTCATCAATATGGGGTTGATTACATTGAATTAAATTGCCAGGGATCCTATAGGCTGAAATTTGAGGGGCAGCAGTCAGTCCAGCTCCTGCCAGAATATCCACATTCAGGCTCATATGCTTTTTGGTCCAATAAAGGGGACCAATCGGATATGCGATTAACCCGCGAATTTGATTTAAGTGAGGTGTCTGGCTCAATTACAATGAACTATTGGACCTGGTATGATCTGGAAGTGGATTATGATTATATCTTCCTGGAAATTTCAACCAACGGAGGGGAATGGAGGATTATCAGAGCACCATCAACCACATCAGAGGACCCGTCCGGCAACAGTTACGGTTGGGGATACAACGGGTTGTCGGGAGGAGATGGCAGCTGGATCCAGGAAAGTGTTGATCTATCCGCTTATGCTGGAGAGACCATTCAAGTTCGTTTTGAATATATAACAGACGCTGCAGTTCACGGCGAAGGTTTCTTGCTGGATGATGTCTCGATCCCGAAAATTGGATACTCTGCAGACTTTGAAGAAGATGATGGCGGATGGGTCAGTGAAGGTTTTGTCCGCATAGAAAATGCCCTTCCTCAAACGTACCGAGTGGCTCTAATTCACCTGGGTACAGCTCCCAGAGTCCAATATTTAACAGTATCAGCGGAAAATCAGATAGAGATACCGGTTATGATTGGAGAGGATGGCGTTCAGGAAGTGATTTTGGTAGTTACGGGGACTACTCGATTTACCCGGCAAAAAGCTGATTACCAATTTGAGCTAATAGAGGAATAAAACACAAAACACTCCCATTTTATTGGGAGTGTTTTTGTTTAAATTTCGTTGAAAAGAACTGGTACAGAGATGCAAAATAATTTTATTGCCTGGTTTCCGTGATTATTTAGCTTCTTTTTGCTCGATTAGAACTTCCAGTTGTGCCTCAAGTTCAGCGCGTTTATTTTGGGAAGCTTCTTTGATTTCAATTTGGATATCATCTACTTGTTTTCGAATTGTGGAACGCAGTTCCTTCCCTGAATAGGGAGTCAGCAGCAGCGCTGCTAATCCACCTAGTATCCCTCCGAGCACTGCTCCAAACGTGAATGCGATTGCCTTTCTCATCAATAGATCTCCTTTGGCCAATCTTGCTTTTGTTTATTATAATTGGTCTTTAAGAAAAAAGAAACCACCCTTCAGGATTCCAGGAGCGAAAGACTTTGATTGATGTAACCCTTCCACTGATTGATCTGCACCGCCATCTCGACGGGAGTATCCGCCTGGAGACGATTTTAGAATTGGGGAAGAAACACGGAATTCCACTTCCGGCCAGTGATATTGAAGGCCTGCGGCCTCATGTTCAGATCACAGATCCGCGTCCAGGCGTGATGGCTTTTATTGAAAAATTTAAATATATGATCGGTGTGTTGGCGGATTATGACGCCTGCCGGCGGGTTGCATACGAGAATGTTGAAGATGCATCTCTGGAGGGTATTGACTATATTGAGCTCCGCTTCAGCCCCTTGTTTATGGCTGAACCGCACAGTTTATCCCCGGAAGGGGTTGTAGAAGCTGTCTTGGAAGGTGTCAATCAAGGACAGAACGAATTTGGTATCAAGGTTAATATTATTGGAATTATCAGCCGCACCTATGGGCCGGATTTGGGTTGGAAGGAGCTGGAAACCCTTTTGGTATATAAAAACCAGATTGCTGCCCTGGACCTGGCAGGTGACGAAAAGAATTATCCCGGACAGTTGTTTGTTGACCATATCCAGGAAGGGCGATCTGCGGGATGGAAAATCACAATCCATGCCGGGGAAGAAGCAGGCCCA
This sequence comes from Anaerolineales bacterium, assembly GCA_021108255.1. Taxonomy (GTDB): domain Bacteria; phylum Chloroflexota; class Anaerolineae; order Anaerolineales; family UBA11858; genus B10-G9. The sequence continues at coordinate 17,976 of JAIORG010000222.1, forward strand.
GACAGTATCTGGCAGGCAGTAGAGGAGTTAAATGCAGATCGGATTGGTCATGGCGTCAGCGCTGCCAGGGACCCGGTATTAATGCGATATTTGGCAGAAAAGAAAATTGGATTGGAATCCAATCTGACCAGCAATGTCCAGACCCGGGTGGTTGATAAGTATAGTTCGCACCCGCTGCGGATATTTTTAGAAGAGGGAATCCTGGCTACAATCAATACTGATGACCCTGGTATTAGCGGGATAGATCTCAGACATGAATATGAACAAGCGGCACCTGCGGCAGGATTAACATCTGATCATATTCGTCAGGCTCAACGGAACTCACTGAAAATTTCCTTTTTAACTGATGATGAGAAAAAAATACTCAGCCAAAACACAGAAAATCGGAAGAAAAAGTTAGATGAATAAACAAATGGTCTTGTCGGTTGGAATGCCCAGGGCTGGATCGGGTTGGTATTATAATCTTACTAAGGATCTGGTTGTTGCAAGCGGGGGGTTAAATGCAAAAGAGATCAGAACTAAATATCCCCTGAAACGTTTGTTAACAGAGGTAAACTGTAATTTGGGAACTCTCAGTTTTTATCGTTTGATTCCCGTTCTGCTGCCCTTAGTTATTGAACGGCCATACGTGATTAAGCTTCATGCAGAGAGACGTCCCTTAGCAGATTTATTAATTACTCTAGGAGTGATTAAATCAACCTATATTTTCCGGGATCCTAGAGATGCTCTTTTGTCTGCTTATGAATATGGGCAGAGAATGTCTGAAAAGCGACTTGAGAATGCTTTTACTCCCCTGACAACCATTGAAAAATCCATTAATTTCATGGCGTCCTATGTTAAGATAGCCAGAGGCTGGCTATCTTCTGAACATACTCTGGCTGTAAAGTATGAGGATTTCAAATCAAATTATGACCATGAAGTAAGTAAATTAATTGCTTTCCTCGAAATTGACCCAACCGAGAACAAAATAAAAGAGATCATAGGCAGTTATCGCCCGGAACAAAAGGGTCAAAATCGGCAGGGATTACACTTTGTAAAGGGGAAGGTTGGACGCTATAAAGATTCATTTACAGATTCCCAGATTGACCAATGCGACAGACTATTTGGTGATTTTTTACAAGAATATGGGTATTCTGAATGAAATTTCACTGATTTGAAACAAAATTCCCCTCCTTGTTTATCTTTAGAATTTAAGGGATAATATGGTACTGCCCGGATTTGACCCCAAACCGGGACATAAACAAAATATTGATTAAATTTCATTTGGCCCCTACCAGCTAAGGAGGGTACCATGTCTGATTCCCCCGATACTCATCGGAAAATATCGACCCATACTTTTCACCTGAAAAAACAACGCGGTGAACAGCTGACCATGCTGACTGCCTATGATTACCCAACAGCCAGGGCTGTTGACCTTGCAGGGATTGATTCCATCTTGGTAGGAGATTCCCTGGGAATGGTCGTTCTGGGATATGAAAACACATTGCCGGTGACTATGGAAGAAATGCTTCATCACTGCCGGGCAGTTTCCCGGGGGGCTTCCCGGGCATTGCTAATTGGGGATATGCCTTTTATGTCTTATCAGGTTGGAGTAGAGGATGCGGTTCGTAATGCAGGGCGGTTTCTTCAAGAATCGGGAATGAATGCCGTGAAATTAGAAGGGGGCAAGGAGCGCCTGGATGCTGTCAGGGCAATCCTCGACGCGGGTATTCCAGTTTTAGCTCACCTGGGACTCACCCCACAGAGCATTCATAAATTTGGGGGTTTCAAAGCCCAAGGGAAATCAGCTGAAGCAGCCGGATATCTCCTTGAAGATGCCCTGTCTTTGGAGGATGCAGGTTGTTTTGGACTGGTATTGGAATCAATTCCAGACAGGGTTGCCACTTATATTACCCAAAAGTTAAAGATACCAACGATAGGTATTGGCGCTGGCAGTGGATGTGATGGCCAGGTACTGGTCACTCATGATCTTCTGGGCTTGTATGACAGATTTACGCCAAAATTTGTTAAGCAATATGCTCTTCTTCATAAGGAAATTGATACAGCTATCCGGGCTTATCAAAATGATGTTCTGCAGGGGAAATTTCCCACTCAGGGGCATTCGTTTTCTATCTCTGATCAGGAGTGGGAATTGTTCTTAAGCCGCGTGGGAGAATCCTGATCCATGGCAGAAATCCTGATTGTAGGGACTGGAGCAATGGCTCTGCTGTTTGGAGGCCGTCTGGCTGCGTCTGGGGTTAAAGTCACACTCTTGGGTACCTGGGAGGAAGGAATCCGGGCTGTCCAGGAAAAAGGTATCCGAATAATTGGGGAAACAGGTGAGTTTGCTTATCCTGTCAAAGCAACAGCTGATGTCAAGGAAATAAAGAGAGTTCCTTTTGCGTTTGTATTGGTGAAATCCTGGCAGACTGAGCGGGCAGCTCGGCAGCTTAAAGGAGTGATGCAGCATGATGGTGTGGCTCTAACCTTGCAAAATGGGCTGGGAAACCTGGCGATCTTAAGCGACGTGTTGGGAGAAGAACGAACTGCACTGGGTGTGACAACGTATGGTGCCACTCTTCTTGAGCCGGGATTGGTTCGCCGTGGAGGTGAAGGGATTATCTCTCTTGGAATTCATCCGCGGCTGGGTACACTTAAGGTTAATCTCCAGCAAGCAGGTTTTTCAATTTACGAAACACCTGATTTATCAAGCCTGGTATGGAGCAAGCTGATTATCAATGCTGCCATTAATCCTCTCACTGCCCTTTTAGGCGTAACGAACGGAGAGCTGCTCGAAAGCAGAGCTGCTAGAAAAATTATGAGTATTGCAGCTGAAGAAGCAGCTTCTGTTGCTTCAGCAAAATGTATTAAATTAAATTTCAAGGATCCTGCCCTTGCAGCTGAAGAAGTTGCTGCCGCAACATCAGGGAACATCTCTTCCATGCTCCAGGATATCAGACGGAATTCACCGACTGAAATTGATGCAATTTGTGGAGAGATAGTCCGGGAGGGGAAGAGGTTAAACGTACCTACACCGGTGAACAATCTCTTATTTCAACTGGTTCAGGCGCAAGTGGATTTATCTGGAAAGAATTATGAAAATAGTTGAAACTTTTGATGCGTTACAAGAAGCGCTGTTAAGGCTGAAAAGGCCGCTGGGTTTTGTCCCCACTATGGGATATTTGCATGAGGGACATCTCTCCTTGGTAAAAAGAGCAAAACAGGATTGTGAAAGTGTTGTAGTGAGCATATTTGCAAATCCTGCACAATTTGCTCCGGATGAGGATCTGGATAATTACCCCCGGGATATCGACCGGGACCTGGAATTGTTAACAGGGGTTGGAACAAACCTGGTTTGGATACCTTCTGTAATAAACATGTACCCGGAGGATTTTCAGACCTGGATTAATGTTGAACAAGTAACCAAACCCCTGGAAGGACAGGTTAGAAACACTCATTTCCAGGGTGTTACAACCGTGGTGTCTAAGCTGTTTAATGCAGTCCGGCCTGACAAATCTTATTTTGGACAGAAAGATGCTCAACAGGCTGTTGTTATCAAACAGATGGTCCGCGATTTAAATTACCCGATTGAGATTGTAATTTGTCCCATCGTCCGGGAGGTGGATGGGTTGGCAATGTCCAGCCGCAACAGCTATTTGAATGAAGAGGAACGACAAGCGGCCCTTTGTCTTTCCCAGGGACTTAGCAAAGCAGAAGAAGCTTTTCATAAAGGTGAAAAAAATGCGGAAAAGATAAGGGAGATCGTTGCCAGTGTGATCGATGAAGAACAATTGGCAGAACTTCAATACGTTTCCTGCGCCCACCCGGAAACCCTCGAAGAATTGGAAGGGGAAATTGAATCCTGCCTGTTATCCATGGCGGTTTTTATCGGGCGAACTCGTTTGATTGATAATATCCTTTTACTTCAACCGAAAACCTGATTTCTCAATATTATTAATATTTTGGGCACTTTGTTAGTGGTAAATAGAAAACTAGTTTATAAATCTACCACCTAAAAAATGAGAGAATTATGTACCGAAAACTACTGAAATCTAAAATACATCGAGCAGTTGTGACTGGAACAGAACTGGATTACGAAGGGAGCATAACTGTTGACAGCAACTTGCTGAAACAAGCCGGAATCAAGGAATTCGAATTTGTCCAGGTTGTTAATGTGGCAACTGGAGCCCGGTTCGAAACATATACATTGGCAGGTGAACCGGACTCGGGAATAATCGAGCTCAATGGTGCGGCTGCGCGTCTCTGTTATCAGGGTGATCGGATAATTATCATGTCCCACGTTCTGGTGTCCGAACCTCTGCCGGAGATTTGGCACCCGACAATTGTTCTGGTCAATGATCAAAACCAAGTGAAGGAAAAACAATGTTAATGACAATTGATATTGGAAACAC
>JAIORG010000011.1 GCA_021108255.1 Anaerolineales bacterium
TTCTGTCCTGCTTTTTTTATGAGAGCCATCACCTCCTTGGAGATTTTATCTGCCTTGCTGCAGTAACGCTAATTTGCATAATGAGGACAGTTTATTCCATGTATTCCTGGGCCTTTTTTACAAAATGACAGGCAGCCCAGTGCCCCGGTTGTTTTTCTTCGAAGGGTGGATCCTCCTGTTTACAGAGCTCTTCTGCGATCGGGCAGCGGGTGTGGAACCGGCAGCCAGAAGGCGGGTTGGCGGGACTGGGAACATCTCCTAAAAGGATGATCCGTTTCCGCTGGCGTTCTTTTATCGGATCCGGGATGGGTACTGCGGACAAGAGAGCTATCGTATAAGGATGCATTTTGTTATTGAACAACTCGGCCCGATCAGCTAACTCAACCAATTTTCCAAGATACATCACTGCAATTCGATCCGAAATGTGACGCACCATGGATAGGTCATGGGCAATGAAAAGATAGGTAAGATTAAATTTTTCCTGCAGTTCCTCCAGCAGGTTAACCACCTGGGCTTGCACAGAGACATCCAGGGCAGAGATCGGTTCATCGCAAACAATAAACTCGGGGTTCAATGCCAGGGCTCGGGCTACCCCAATCCTCTGCCTTTGACCACCGGAAAATTCGTGCGGGTAACGCTTGATGAAAAAGGGATTTAACCCTACCAGGTGAAGTAATTCCTGAACACGTTCCCGGCGCTCTTTTGGTGTTCCAATGTTATGGACCTCGAGGGGCTCCCCGATGATGTCTCCAATCGTCATCCGCGGATTCAGGGATGCATAAGGATCCTGGAAAATGATCTGGATGTCGCGGCGCAGTTTTCGCAGAGTGCTGGCCGAGGCTATAGTCAGATCTTCGTCCTTATAATAAACATGTCCTGACGTGGGCTCATGAAGCTGCAGGATAGCCCGTCCGGTGGTTGATTTACCACAGCCGCTTTCGCCGACCAACCCGAGAGTTTCTCCTTGTTTAATGTTAAAACTGAGCCCATCCACCGCTTTTACTGCGCCAACTTGACGCTGGACAACGATTCCCTGGGTAATGGGAAAGTGCTTGACTAAATTTTCTACCCGGACTAATGCGTTATTTTCCTTTGTCATCGAAGTTCACCTGTTTTCATATCCACCCAGCATGCAATGCTATGTCCGGGTTCTACTTCTGTCAGCAACGGGTTCATTTCCCGGCATTTATCTACTGCAAATTCACATCGTGGTTCAAAGGGACAGCATTTCGGCATCTCTAGCAAACCGGGAGGCATCCCTTCGATTGTGGATAATGTATCGTCATGGGTTCCATCAAGTCTGGGTAAAGACTTGAGCAATGCTGAGGTATAGGGGTGGAGTGGATTTCCATATAGTTCATCCACTTTCGCATCCTCTACAACAAAGCCGGCATACATCACAATCACCCTTTCCGCCAACCCGGCCACAACACCCAGGTCGTGGGTAATCCAGATCAAAGCCATGCCCAATTTTTCCTGGATTTCTTTTACCAACTCCACTAGCTGCGCTTGAATAGTCACATCTAAAGCGGTAGTGGGTTCATCTGCAATTAATAAGGTTGGATTGCACGCCAGGGCGATAGCTATCATAGCTCGCTGGCGCATACCACCAGAAAATTGATGCGGGTAATCTGACAAACGCTTCTCTGAATCAGGAATGCCAACTAAATCTAATAATTCTGCTGATCTCTGGGCGGCTTGTTCATCATTCATCCCCATGTGGAGTTTCAGAGGTTCTTTAATCTGAAACCCAATCGTCAAAACAGGGTTAAGTGATGTCATCGGATCCTGGAAAATCATTGTGATATTGCTGCCCCGGATGCGGCGCATCTCCGACTTAGAGATTTCCCTTAAGTTTTCCCCCTTGTAATAAATAGCCTCTGTATCAATTTCAGCTGGAGGAGATATCAGCAAGTCTAAGACTGACAACATCGAGACACTCTTTCCGCAGCCGCTTTCACCAACGATTCCCAAGGTTTCCCCGGAATGCACTTGATAAGTTATTCCATTGACTGCATGAACAACACCTTCCCGGGTGTGGAATCTGGTTTTCAAATCCCTGATATCAAGGATTACCTCTCGTTTTTCCAATGTGCTTACCTCCTACCACAAACTTTACTTGGTTAACAACCCGCTGGATCTTGTAACATTATTTGAGTTCAATTTGTAATTATAATGGTGCATCTAGGAATATGTCAAAGGATTTGTGTCACTTTGGACGAAGTATATTTTCATGCATGGACATTGTAGTATGGTCTAGGAAACTGACAAACCTTTAGATGAATTAATATTTCTTCTATAATTTAGCGTGTTAATACTAACATACTTCCCTTCAACTATCAACTCTAGTGAATTGTTTCAATATTCCAAAACAGATCATAAGTGCCATTGTTAAAACCTGTCAATTCCGATTTATAAACGATTACCTGACGCCGGAAAAAAAGCGGGAGGACGGGTAAATCCTCGCTGAAAATTTGCTGAGCAGTTTGATATGTTTCAAGAGTGCTGTCCTGGTCAGGAAGATTTCCCAAGATCAAGGAACATGCCTGATCAAAATCTGGATTACTGTAACCCGAAGCATTAGCCCCTCCCCATCCCTTTGAGTAAGCGGGATAAGGTCCGGGGATCTCAACGGATGAGAACAAGACGCATAAATTGTAGTTTCCAGTGGTCCAGGCAAACTGGGCCAAATCAAAATGGCGTCCAAAAACCGGCCCTTCAGGGCCAGGAGCGAGCAGCTCAGATGCCGGCAATAATTCAATCTCAACTTCTATACCACAACTTTTTAGATCATCCCGGATTAATTGAGTAGAGCTAGGCACTTCATCAATTCCCGCCGTTAAAAGAGTCAATTGGAATAGTGTGCCATCCTTAATATCTGTTACCCCCTGGGCAATGCGGGGAGTATTTAGATCCTGGTCATGATCTACCCAACCGATTTCCTCCAGCAAATCTACCGCTGCAGCTGGTTGGTAAGGATTACCAGTAACTTGTGATGTTATTCGCGGATCACCCGGCATAAAAAAGCCCTCAACTACAGGACCGGCGTCACCACGTGCCCAGGAGATCCCTTCTCTATTTATGCACTGGGCGATTGCCTGCCGGGTTCTTGAATCCTGAAGCAAAACCCGTTTCGGATCCAAAGAGTTGATTCCAAAACTGACCTGTTCCCAGGCTCCCCCTTCAATAAAATCGATATTGAGCTCTCCCGCCTGCTCCCGGACCAATAATTCTGGCAGGAAATCAAAGAGACCAGGTTCATTAGCAATAATTTCACATTCTCCGGAAAAATAAGCCGCCAACGCTTCCTCACCGCTTTCCACAAACCGGAAAACCAGGGCATCGTAGATTGGCAACCCAGCAGAATTTAAATGAAAATTTTCATTTTTCAACAGGGTCAGGTGATCGCCTAGTACCCAATCTGTGATCCGGTATGGTCCCCAACTTAGCGGCTGTCGAGTCGTTCCCTCTGAGGTTAACATTTCATCCATGGTCAGATTCGCCAGGAGATGCTGCGGAAGAGGAGGGAAGAAATATTCCGGATAGGAATAAATCCCCAGGAACCCCGGCACACCTTTCCATAATATTGTCCTTGGGTCCACAGCTTCGTAACTGGCAGTATAGCGGATACTTCGGGGGCCCCGGGATCCAAATAATTCCTGTGCAGTCCAAAATGAAAACTCGGAATCAACTGCAGTCAGCTGATTCCCATCAGCCCAGTTTATCCCAGATTTTATCGGGAACTCGATCTCTACCTGGTCGAGAATAACCGGAGATTGATTCTGGTAGGTTTCCAAACAATCTGACGTTGAACAATCAGCTGGCCGGTATTCAACACCGCTCGCTAATATGGTTATGTTTCCCTTTGAATCAACGATCTTTTCCCCCGGATAAACTTCCAGTGGGACTACAACAACCAACCCATTTGACTGGGAGGGGATTTCCTCCAGCAAGGATGAAGAATATTGAAAATCTACCTCATCTACGGGGCTATCATAGATTGCCTGGCGAATAATGACCGCGGAATATGATTGATCCCCATAGAGGAAGAGCGAATCCGGTTCATCACCAAGGCAAATAGAAAGCGTTCTTTCCGGAACAGGAGACGGTATCAGCTCAGGGGGGTCATCTTCTCCGCTGGATTGGGGAATCTCAAGAACCTGGATTCCTTCCTCCTTACAGGCAGGAAGCAGGATAAAAGATATTAAAATGAAAACCAGGAAATATCTGCTCTTTAAAACCATGGGATTTTATCTTCTTCAACTTCTCTCATTCGTAAATAAGACCGGTAGCGATCCACATGGATTTGCTTACTCTTAAGCGCTTCTATTACAGCACAGCCTGGTTCATGAGTATGGGAACAATCGCTGAAACGGCAATTATGCACCAGATTGTTAATTTCCCGAAAATAGCCATCCACTTCCTCTGGTGTAATATCCCATAAGTCCAGAGCTTTCAAACCCGGTGTGTCAGCTACATACCCTCCGCCGCTCAATTTAACCAATTTTCTGGAGACTGTAGTATGCTTACCTTTTTTCGTTCCTTCGCTGACTTCCTTCACTTCCAAACCCAATCCAGGTTGGATTTTGTTCAATATACTGGTTTTTCCAGCTCCGGAAGGTCCTGCGAACAAGCTGGTTTTGCCTATCAATTGTTTCTTAAGCGCTTTGATCCCGCGCCCAGTAATTACTGAGGTGTAAAAAACCAGATAATCAATCTTTTGATACCGGCTGAATAAATCCCGGGCCTTTTTCATACCGGTTAAATCAATTTTATTTGCAACAATAATTGCAGACACCTCTTCTCTTTCAGCGATGACCAGGAATCTATCTAACATCCGCAATTTTGGTTCTGGTTGAGTAACTGAAAATACAAAGACTGCCTGATCCGGGTTGGCAATGATCACCTGTTGGTATTCCCCTCTCGCTGTGGGTGCCATCCGGTAGATCATACTCTGACGGGATTCAACTTCTTCTATCATCCCTTCCCGTTCATCCTGCCTGGACACTTGAACCCAATCTCCAATTGCGACAATATCCCCTATTTTGCGCCCTTGTTTTAATCGCCCTCTTAGTTGGCAGGTCAACTCAACTTCCCCGATTTCAACTGTGTAAAAACCGGATTGAGCCTGGATTACCCTTCCTCGCAGGAGTTCACTCACGAATTAACCATCCTCAACAAATTATTCTTCACCATTTTCCGGATCCGGTACATACCAGACACCGATTTCAGCTTCCCAGGGATAATAACGCAGGACCTGATTAAAGTAGAGTTCAACAACCCGTCGGAAAATGGGGGCAGCAACATCTGATCCCTCTCCGGCGTTCTCGGCAATAACCACCACTGCGATATCGGGTTTATTTTCATTCTGATTATTGGTGTAACCAGCGAACCAGGCATGTGACTCACCTGATCCGGACTCAGCGGTTCCCGTTTTTCCAGCTACAGGGATTGCCAATCCGCGGATCCGGTGATTTGCTGTACCACGAGGATTATCAACCACTTGAATCATGGCATTTTTAATAATGTTCAAATTACTGCTGCTTACTGGCAGATCGCTCGTTACCTGGGGTTCAAAGGAAAAAATCTCTTCTCCTCCCGAGGTTCTGATGCTCTCCACAAATTGAGGTCTATAGATAGTGCCTCCGTTACCAATGGCAGCGATAAATTGAGCAACCTGGAGGGGAGTTACCAGAGTATCTCCCTGGCCTATTGCTAAATTTGTGGCGTCTAATTCAGATTGCGGAACAGGAATATTCCCAGCTTCCTCTTCAATCGTTTCGATCCCTGTCAGTGATCCCAGACCAAAACCTTTTGCCATTTCAGACACCGCATCCGTTAGCCCTTTCCGGTATAAATCCAATCCGATATGCCAGAAATAAGGGTTGCAGGAGCGCATTAATCCCTCAGTGAGAGTTAAAACCCCACTGGGAGGCGTTTTATTATCTTCAAGAAAGTGCTCGTATGTCCAATCGGTCAAGGTTACTCCACCCAGCTCCTCAAAATAATAGCCGCAATCGTATATATCGCCCGCCTGGTATTCACCGCTTTCCAGGCCGGCTGCCATGGTGATAATCTTAAACACGGATCCAAGGGGATATAAACCCTGGGTAGCCCGGTTCAGGAAGGGTGTTTTCTGATCCGCTTTGTAGTATTCCTGCAGCAGCAAATTGGAATTGAAATAGTTGGAATTAAAGGCATTAGGGTCAAAGTGCGGATTAGACACCATAGCTAAAACGCGTCCAGTATCCAATTCCATCACCACGATTGCGCCGTTATAACCATAGAAGGCTTTTTGCACTTTCAGCTGGAATTCTTTATCGATTGTAGTGTAGATTTCTGATGCTGGACCGGCCTCTGATCGTGCCAGTTGAGATAGAATCTCACCTTCTGCATCCACCATGTAGAGAATCCCGCCCCTATCCCCACTCAAATAGGGCTCCCCCCATCTTTCCAAACCCTGTCCGCCAACTTTCTCATCCCTGGAATAACCAAGGATCCTGTAGTCATCTTCTTCAGCTTCCTGGATCCAGCGTACATATCCTGTAGACTGGGGCGCCACTCCACCGCTAAAATAATAGCGTCCCTCAAAAGTCCTGAGTAAAAGACCGGTAGTTGTATAAGACTGAAGGATTCCCAACCGCCCTTCAATTGTATCCATCGAAATTGCACCCAGCGGGATGTACCAATCTACATCAGGGGGAAAGTCTTCATACATGGCAGCAATGACTTGCCACGGTATATCAAGATCCCGGTCCAATTCATTCAGTAAATTTTCTTCTTGCTTGGGTTTAATTTGTGAAGGTGTGATGCCCAGAGAAACAGCTTCCGCGTAGGCCACTATCACACTGCCGTTCCGGTCATAAATATTTCCCCGGGAGGGAACAATTCTAGTAAGCTGCAGTTGATTCTCACCTGCTAGTTCCGGGAAGATAAGAGCTTTTGACCACTCAATTTTCCATTCACCATCTGTCAGGGTGAGCATAAGAATAATTTCCCGGGAGAGCCCTTCGATCAACCGGCTGTTGTATTCAACCGATACCGCAACCTGCGCTTGGGCGGGATCAATAAAGGAAGATAAAATCCGATAATCCAGGCTTTCCAAAGCAAGTTCCACAGCAAAGTCATGGTACAGCTGCGAAAATTCTTCTTCGCTGATCACAGCTTGGCTTGCAGTATCTAACAACTCATACATAGCCTGAAAATCACTGTCCTTCCAACTATTCAGGTAATCCACAGCGGACGCTTCTACATCGGGGGTTTGGGTTGTTTGCACCACAGGTGTTGCCAATCCCGGGGTGGGTGTAATTTCTTCTGTTTGGGTAGCTTCGGGATCTGATTTATTACATCCCACGAGCAGCGTTATGAGAAATAAAAGTATTAATCTTTTTTTCATATCAAATCACTCTTTATCTATTGTTCATTCTCTCCGGTTAGAATCTGGGAATAAACCGGGCACTGATAACGAATCGATTCCTGGCAGCGGGCGGCTACTCTCGAATCAAGTTCCAGATTTTCCTTTTTCAACAACAACGAAAGGTGACAGAGCGGCAAACCCATCACATTGGCAAAACATCCTTCAAAATCCGGCGCTGGATTAAACGAGTCGTTCTGGATAGCATAAGCACCTGCTTTATCAAAAGGATCACCGCTATTTACGTATTCCTGGACTTCTGTTTCAGTATAATTTCTCATTCTCACTTCTGTAAGAACCATATTGGATCGGATTTTTCCTGTTTTAAGTTGATATACAGCTATTCCAGATAAAACCTGGTGTGTTCTGTTTTTCAGCCGGCCCAAGATATTTTTTGCATCTGCCGCGTCGATCGGTTTCCCGAGCACCTTTTCCTTATCAACAACAATTGTATCAGCGGCAATTACAACCACATCTTGAAGGGTACTCTCAGCTAATCTTTTTCCGGCAGCAAACGCTTTTTCTGATGCTAATCTGAGCACAAAATCGGCTGGATCTTCCCCTGGTTGAATAGTCTCATCAATATCTGTTTCCATGACGATAAAATGATTAATCAGGTTGCGGAGCAGCATCTGCCGCCTGGGTGATTTTGATGCCAGAATAAACTCAGTCATGGATAATAAATATCAGATTTCTCAATAAAATTGGCTTCGTTTTCAACACAACAAATTCTATCACACCCTACATTATTTATCCTTTGGTCCGTTCCAGGAGTATCCAGAACCCCTAAAAAAACAGTAAGCTGTTTTTTACCCATATTTTGGTACAATGGCTTAGATTAATAATGCTAAAAACACAACCAAAAAAGAACTATCTAAGAGCGGTTTTAATCTGGATCATCTTACTGAGCACCACGGTTACTGCGGGTGCACAGGCTGGCCGAGTAGTGGATATTTCCCCTCCCGAGACTGCCGAATTCCCCCTCATGACAATATACTTCGATACCACCGAGAGGGACGGAAGTGTGATTACAGATTTACTTGAAGATCAGATTATGCTGAGGGAAGATGGAGTTGAACAAGAATTCCTGGATTTTAAAGCCCTTACGCCTGGTATTCAACTGGTTATGGCATTAAATGTTTCAGCTCCGTTTGCTATCCAAGACATCAGCGGTAAATCACGATTTAATTACCTAACAGAAGCCCTTCTAGACTGGGCAAATCAGACTCCCCTATCCTCTCCGGATGATCTGAGCTTAATTACCAATGATGGCGTTGAATTGACCCATTTGGATAGCAAAGAGGATTTTATCGCTGCCCTGGAAGAGTATTCACCGGATCTGAGGGAAACTGAACCTGATTTTAATGTCCTGGCAAGAGCAATTGAGATTGCCTCGGATCCTGTTGATCAGCTGGGAATGAAGCGGGTTGTATTACTGTTTACACCTCCCACTACCCCGGCAGGGTCTGCGGCTATTGAAAGTCTGGTCTCAAGGGCTAAAGACAGCCAGGTGATGGTTTATACTATCCTGGTATCTTCGCCGGCATTCTTTAACTCAACTGGCGCGGAAGTACTAAAAAGCTTAACAGCTGAAACAAATGGAAATTTCTTCACCTTTTCCGGTGAGGAACCCCTTCCTGACTTTATTAGCTTATTTGCTCCTTTGCGCAGCACTTATTTGATAAATTATCAATCTCAAATCGTTACCTCAGGCTCCCATACTCTAGAGTTAACAATGTCTTCAGATTTGGGTGAAAGTCAAGGGCAAAGAGAGTTTTTCCTGGATGTACAGCCTCCGAATCCCATATTCATCTCCCCGCCCCGGGTTATCACCCGAAAGATGGTTCAAACCGGAAGTGACACTTTGCCCATAGCTGACTTTGAACCTGGATCAATTACACTTGGCCTGATCGTTGAGTTTCCTGATCAACATCCCCGGGAGCTTGAAGAAGTTATTTTCCGGGTTGATGGGGAAGTAGTTTCCAGATTAACAGAGGAGCCTTATGATCATTTTGTATGGGATCTCAGCCAGTACGAGAACAGTGCTGTCCACTACCTTACAATTGAAGCAGTAGATCTACTTGGCCTCAGCAAACAGAGCATCCAAACCCCAATTGAAGTTATCATAGACATACCTCCTCAGTCCATCAGCACAATTTTGGCTGATAATGCCCCAGCATTTGCCGGGCTGGCGCTTGTACTCATTCTGGGTATGCTGTTGTTTATTTTAATTTCAAGAGGGACAATCAAGCCAGAATTTAAATTTGGCCTAAATCGGTTTTTCAGAAATGGAGGAAAGGAGAAGAATAACACTTCTCAACTTAAAAAAATTAACCAGGACGGGGAGTTTATTGGCAGTTCAGGTAACCCAAACTCTCTCGAGATCAAAAAACAAAAAGCTTTCCGTTTGATACCTATTAGTGATGTACTTCAGCAGCAAGTGCCAGAACCAATCCAGGGAGGGGAAGACGATGTCATTCTGGGAAATGATCCTTCCCCGGGAATTATCAATATCCCACATCCCTCTGTAGTAAAACAGCATGCCCGCATTACTATTCAACCAGATGGAGAATTCGTTATTACTGATGAAGGATCTCCATCGGGTACCTGGATCAATTACAAACAAATTTTAAGCAACAAACCCCATCCACTCAAAGATGGTGATATCATACACATCGGAGAAGCTGGATTCCGATATCAGCTAATGGACAAGGCAAGTGACTTGCCTTTTACCGAGGAGAAAACAACTTGATCCCGAGCAATCAATATCACCTCGATACAGCAGCCATAACAGACCCTGGCAGCCGGGGCAGGTTAAATGAAGATTCCTACCAGATTGCTTCATTTACTATTAGCGACAATGATGACACACCTGTCTTGCTTACTGTGGTAGCTGATGGAATCGGCGGTCATAAAGCCGGTGAAGTCGCTTCCAAGATTGCCGTTGAAACGATCATCAGTACAGTTGCAGAAAGCGATGTGAGTGATCCCCAATGGGTACTCAAAAGCGCCCTCCTGGAAGCCAATCACAGTATTACCTCAGAAGCAGATGAAGATGATGAAAGAAAAGGAATGGGCTCAACGGTAGCGACCGCCCTGATCATCGATGCTGCCCTTTACATTGCGACTCTGGGAGATTCAAGAATATACCTGATCAGGGATAACACTATCCGCCAGTTGAACATCGATCATACCTGGGTACAAGAAGCGTTAGATGTAGGTGTTATTAATTCCGAGGAAGCCCGCAGCCACCCCCGGAGACATTTAATCCGCAGCTATCTTGGTTCCGCGGATCCCATTAAACCAGACCTACGTTTGTATATAGCAAACAATGAAACCCTGGAGCAGGCGAAAGCAAATCAGGGTCTGCCTTTACTGCCAAAAGACCTGATTCTGCTTTGCTCTGACGGTCTTTCTGACATGCTTGCGGATGAGGAAATTCTTAAAATTCTTCAGGGGGGCGGCACTCACGATGAACAACTGCAAAAATTGGTAGATCTGGCAAATCTTCGGGGTGGACACGATAACATCACAGTTGTATTGCTCCAATCCCCCGGAGAAGAATTATTTGAAGATGAAAATTCGTAATTAATTGTATCCATACTCCCCTGGAGGAATATGGATTATTAATTTCAAACAAAAACAGGCTGATTAATGGTGTGCACCCCACTAATCAGCCTGTTTTATTTTCCTTGCGTTTGGTTCAGGGAATTAACTGCGCAGTGTACACCTGATCATCTACTGCCAGGAAAACCCGATCACTCATGGTAATCGTGAATGCTGTTGCCGGTTTGGTGATAACCCCGTCCATTGGGAGGAATTGTTCCTGTAATTCCAGATGCGTGCTGAAACGGTATAAAGCCTGCTCTTCTGAATCCAGCATATAAATAGCCATACCTGGTGAGCTTTTTATGGTAAATGAATTAAAATTAGCCCCGGAGATAAACGCTCCTGATTCATGACCTTCTCTGGGATCAGTAAACTCAAACGGTGTTGTACAGAGAGGATTAGAATCAATTCCTTCAGTCACACACTTAGTGATATATCCATCAGTGTGCAGGATATACATCTCACTACCACTGGTTGCCAATTCAAGAGCGTCAGCCATCTCTGGTGAATCTATCGCGCCAAAGTACTCAGATCCTTCGTGGTAATTCTGATTTTGATACTCAATCCAGATGGCGCGTTTTTCCGGATCAAGGATAAACAGGTTATATGGCGAGCTGCTGGACATAGTAATCGCCTTGGCCGGCCCTCGCCCCAAAGTGTAAGAAGTATCCTCAAACATTACCGGTATTTCATTCAGATCTGCATAACAAAAGATCATGGTGTAATTTTGATCAATTCCTAGAATTGTTGCTTGATCCTCCTGGGATGTCGGCAGGGGCACAATATCCACCAGAGGTCCGACTGTAACATGTCCATCAATCGGGCCGCAGCTGAAGTCACTCACAATCTGATATCCATCCGGATTTGATTGGGCCCAAATCACTGTGCCATTGTCCTCATTTAACATATAGAGGTCATTCCAGGGTGTGACGACAATCCTGGAAATAGTAACATCGACTCCTAAACCCCTGCTGAAAAGCGGTTGGTAATTTAAGCGGGTGATGCGGTCCAAGATATCCAATTCCATCCTGATGGACTGGTAAAGTTCTTCAACTTCGTCAGTTTGCTGATAACTTCTCGCTGACTGGATCTCATTCATCGCTCCTGCGATTGATTGATAATATTCAGCAGGATCATCCTGATATTCTGCCATTGTCAACAAGGATTGCGCTTCTGCAAAATGGGTTTGATAAAGGTGATCTCGTCCCCGCTTGATATAAAAGAAGCTTCCAAAGACAACCATAATTAAGGGGACCAGTACTGCAATTAAGCTTAATGTCCAGGAAGGTAAATCCAACAGTTGTTCATCAGGCAGCATTCTTCCAATCAGGGAAAGAATCCATCTCCAGGCTCCCTTGAACAAACCACCTGTAGCTGAGAAAGCTTTGGACAGGGCAGACCAAACAGTTGATTCTGTGATGTTCTTTACAATCGGAGCAAGTCTAGACGCCAATCGTTTTGATAATCCTGCTTGATCAGGCGACTCTTTCCGGTAGATTTCCGGAATGTCACCAATTGGATCATCCTCTCTGGGCGGAGTGGTTTTTCCGGGTTCTGAAATTATTTCTTCAACTATCTGGATAGGAGGAGTTGGCTGTTTCTGAATTTTTTCCGGTTCCCTATTTACCTCGGGTTCTGGTTCCAAATCCAATTCTGGCAGCTTGACTGCACCAGCGCCCAATTCCCAATTAGGCTGTAGTACATTTACTTCCCCATTCCCATCTACTGGAAATAAGAGAACGGCCTCTAGATTATCTTCTATCTTGTGGAGCAGACGCTGAACAAGAGCGCTGAACTTCATTCTCGGCAGATTCTTAAAAACGCTTGTTGTCCAGGTCTCAGGTGGTTTTGGAGTAATAATTATCAGCTGGTTCTTCTGAATGTATTCTTGATGGTAGCGCACTTTAAATACTTTCCCAACTCCTAAACCAGTTCCGGACAGGTCGGGATCATGTAAATCTTTTACCTCGTCTGGAGTAATGACATAAATATAAGAGGGTCCGCACTGGGCGTATAAAATCCGATCTTCCCGTAATACGATTTGGGTGAGGTATCCCAAACCTTTCAGTCCCCGGGAGGCAGCCCTGTAGTTGCGATCCAGGAGATATTTATTTAAGACATCAGTCACATTGCGTAAAGCTGAAGTTGTAGATCCTTCTGTTTGGAAATACACATCTGCTAATTTTGCAAGCAGCTGCTGTTGGGCAGTTTCAGATAGGGGTGCATTGCCTTCAATTTTAAGATGTAAGATTAATCGTTCCTGAGATCGCCTTCTTGAGGAACGCCGGGGGGGGGAAGCAATAAATAATCCCGGCAGTGCCGAAACGGTTTTCCCCGCTTGCTGGAAAATCGGCAGTATATTTAAATTGAACCTGATAGCCATAGTCACTTATCCCGGTGAGATCAGTACCTGCTTTTATTATACTGGTAAAATGAGTTTCGAAACCAGCTCTGGTGGACAGAGGAAAAGTAATGACCATAGAGATCATTCAGTCCGAAAGCGATTTTCTTAACCTGAAAAATGAATGGAACGCGCATCTTATTAAAAGTGCAAGTCATGTGCCGTTCCTGAGGCACGAATATCTCACCAGCTGGTGGTCCACACTGGGCGGGGGGGAATGGGAAGAGGGGAAATTGTTAATCCTCACCAGCCGCGATCAAACGAATCTCCTCCAGGGAATTGCCCCCTTTTTTCTCGAAAATCAGCGGATATTGTTTCTGGGCAGCCATCAAATATCTGATTATCTGGACCTGATCGCGGGGCCAGACACATTAGCTGATTTCGTAAATGAGCTATTTGGTTTTCTTTTGTCTGCTGAGAGCCCTTCCTGGCAGATTCTGGATTTATTCAATCTTCCGGAAGATTCTCCTACAATACCATTACTTCACCAGGCTGCAGAATCAAATGGGTGGTCTATTAAGCAGGAAGTGCTGCAGTCAGCTCCCTTCCTCCGCTTACCAAGCAGCTGGGAAGATTATCTAAATCAACTGGATGACCGCTACAGGCATGAAATTGAACGAAAAAACAGAAGGGCAGAAAACTACTTTCTCCCTGCGAATTGGTATATCGTTGAAGATGAAGGACAGCTGGATCAAGAACTGGAAAACTTCCTGGAATTAATGGCTCATAACCCGGAAAAAGAGTCCTTCCTGACCGGAAAAATGATCACCCAGATGAAATCTTCAGCCCGAGAAGCCTTCCTCTCCGGCTGGCTTCAACTGGCATTCCTGACTGTCGGGGATATCAAAGCTGCGGGTTATCTGAACTTTGACTACAATGGGAAAATCTGGGTATACAATTCGGGGATAAATCCCATGTTTGAGAATATTTCCCCAGGTTGGGTATTATTAAGCAAAATTATCCATTGGAGCATAGAAGCAGGCAAAACCGAACTTGATTTTATGCGGGGAGACGAAGCTTACAAATATAACTTTGGGGGAATAGATAGACATGTATTGCGCATACAAGTATCCCGAAAATAAGGATTATTTAGCTACCAGAAATTGACCTTTTGGTAAGTTTTTTTTATGAGCTGGTACATAAATCAGGCAACGAATCCCCCTGCTCCGTTTAGGTATCAAATCACTCTGGGAAAACCGGGACCTGCTGTGTGGATCCGTTCCGGGTGTTCAGTCCAAACACCAGGTATCCTGGTTTCGCAATCCGGACATGTCCCCTCTGCGGTAATCCGGTATTTCAGTATCAAGTATCCACGTCGGTCAATCAAACTGGACTGGCAGTTATGACAAATAGTGTTCTCGTACTTCCCAACACTACCAGGCATATTCCCGGCATAAATATAATTTAGCCCTTGTTTTTTGCCAATATCTACAGCTGTGAGAAGTTGAGCTGCTGACGTCCTTGGTTTATCCATCATTTTATAATCCGGCCGGAATGCTGTGACATGCCAGGGAATATGGGGTGAAACAGACTGGATAAACCCGGCAATATCCGCTAGCTCTCCGGGAGAATCATTAAATCCAGGAACGATCAAGGTTACAATCTCTACCCATAACCCCAATTGATGGGCGTATTGGATGCTGTCCAGCACAGGCTGCAGTCTGCCGCCCAAGTCGCGGTAGTGATCATCCTGCATGGTCTTTAAATCTACTTTAAAACCCTGGATAACGGGTTTAAGGTAATCAAGAACATCCGGAGTAGCAAAACCATTGGATACATAAACCTGTTTTAACCCGGCCTGGCCGGCTTTGATAAATATATCCCTGGCCCATTCTGAGGAGATGAGGGGTTCATTATAGGAAGAAGCAACCACATCAGCTCCATATTGTTTTCCATATTCAACTATTTCATCACTGGATATCTTGCGGATAATACCAGAGAGCCGTTCCGAGTCTTCTTCCCGTAAAGCCTGGGAAGTAAGCCAGTTTTGGCAGTAGTCACATTGCAGATTGCACCCCAGCATACCAAAAGTCAGCGCATCTGAACCAGCTAAAAAATGGTAAAACGGTTTCTTTTCTATAGGATCCACTTGAATCGAGGAAACATAACCCCAGGGAACCTGCAGCTTGCCGTCCCGGTTAAATCGGATTTTGCATACACCGCGCTGTCCATCCCGGATGAGACAGGTATGAGCACAAGCCAGGCAGCGCACAGAGCTGTCGTCCACTTTTTCCCCCAAATCACCCGGTCGGGTTAATCGGTCAAGCTCTTCAACCAAACTCATTCAATTTCCCTCTCCCAATAATTCCGGGAATTACACAAAATGGGTAGCCAAAAATCACCTATAGTTAATTATAATCTGAATATGATTACAATCGTGCTTCAAGCGGGGGGCAAATCCACCCGAATGGGAAAAGACAAAGCCTTGCTCCCATTCCTGGGAATTCCCATAATAAAAAGACTTCGAGACCGATTCTCGAATCTGGGAGATGAATTACTGGTGATCACCAATGATTTTTCCGATTACCAGGATCTGGCTGTACCACTCCATAAAGACATAATCCCTGACCGCGGGGCGCTGGGAGGATTATTTACAGCTCTGTCAATATCAAAAAATCCTGTTGTGGGAATAATCGCCGCCGATCTGCCTTTCGCCAGTTCTGCGTTGATGGCTCATTTAATTAAAACTCTTTTGGCTTCAGATGCCGATGCAGTGATACCCAGCACTGAGAAAGGTCTCGAACCGCTCCATGCAATTTACCGCCGGAACACCTCACTCCCCCTGGTAAAAAGAGCATTAGACCAGGATCTGTGGCGGGTGAATGCCTGGTTTGATCAGGCTGAAATTCTAATCCTGACCCCGGAAGAAACCCGGAAAGTTACCTCTTCCAAGTATACGTTTATTAATCTTAATACACCAGAAGATTTACAAAAGGCTGAGAAATTAGCCCTGGACTTGGGCTTGGATTCCTAATTATAAGAATATTTCATTTCCAGGGTATTGAGACAATAAAACGGCCCAGCCAAACAGCTGATAAACCGAATATTAGATGTAAACCAATATTGGCGAATGAAAGAAAATCGTTCCCGTCCTTTATCAGGCGCACAGTGTCATTTCCAAAAGTAGAAAATGTAGTAAATGCCCCCAACAATCCAATAAACACAAATGAACGAGCTTCAGAAGAAAAAACGCCCCTGGATTCAGCTAATCCTGAAAACACTCCTATCAGCAAGCAGCCTAAAAGATTAACCGCCAGGGTTCCGTAGGGAAATGTTATACTTTTTGACCAACTCTGGATGAGTCCGCCAACGCCGTAGCGTAGTAAAGCCCCCAGAAAACCACCCACTCCAATTAACAATAAATTATTCATGCTGCGGACTCTCCTAGTCTGAATATCTAGGAGTCATCAGCGCAACGGTCGTTATCGGTGGACTCCATCACCTTCAAAACGAGGTAATTTTATCACATCAAACCTGAAATCTTTTTTAAATTCCCCTCTGAATAGTCTTCGTGATTTATTCCGGGTTGGCATAAAGGAGTAAAATGTATTGATGGCTCTATTATTATTCCCTTGTCCTTCAGCCAGTTTTTCGTTATAGTAAAATTAATAGAAGTTATCCATATCCAACATCAAGGAAAGATATGACCTATCACGATATTAGTGTAGATTACGGGGACCAAACCATCAGTCATTTTATTCCCAAAGGACGGGGAGATGTCCTGGTTATTGAATCACCCGAGGTGGTTTCACTAAGCACCTCCATAAAGGAAAGCCTGATTGAAGTTCTCGAAAACCCGACCAACAGTCCCCCGCTCAAAGACCTGGTTCAAAAGCACTATACCGGCTCAGGGAAAAAAATCCTGGTTCTGGCAGATGATAATACCCGACCCAACATTCACACAAAAATTCTTTTCCCCTTTCTCCTGAATTATTTAATCACCAACTGCAGGGTGGATAAAAATGATTTGAGGATTTTGATTTCTAGCGGAACACACCGTCCCCCAACTGAAGAGGAAATTGGAGAAAAAATCCTGGGAGATGAAGTTTTTCTTGATTTTCAGGGCCAAATCCTGATTCACAACGACCAGGAAAACCTGGCTGATTTGGGTATCTCAAAAAGAGATACACCGATCACTATTAACCAGAACGCCATTGACGCCTGTCTGATCATTCCTGTTACAGACTCGGAGTACCATTATTTTGCCGGTGTGGCAGGTACTGTCAAACAACTCTTCCCGGGAATATCAGGCCGAATTACAACGAATACGAATCATACCCGGATGTTTGACAAAGAGCTGGGATTTACCCCAGCCTGTCGCATGGGAAACACAAAAGAGAATCCGGTTATCTCTGACATGAAAGAAATGGCTGAATTAGTTCAAAAACATACACCGGTCTTCTGTATTGATGCAATAATGGATCATGGCGAAATTACCCAGCTCAATGCCGGGGATATTCTAACCTTGCATGAAATGGCTCAGGAAATACTGTTCCACCGCCGGGTAATCACATTGAATCAGCCGGCAGACCTGGTTATTGTGACGGTGGGAGCACTAGGTATAAATCTCTTCCAGTCAGGAAAAGGCATTCATGCCGCCTGGAATGCTGCCAAGAAACCTGGGGGAACAGTACTGCTGCTCGCTCCCTGTGAAGATGGTGCTGGAATTGCCGGATACCAGGAAACTATGGAGACTATTCAAGGAATGGACCTGAACGAAGCTCTTTCCTGGGTTCTCGACCATAAATGCAGTCGGGAAACCTTCCGGATTGGCAATCAAAAACCAGTGGACACCTTGCGGATACTTAAGACTTTGGGAGAAAACAGGATTAAGATTTTAAGCAGGATGAACCCGGATGAACTCCGGAGGGTCTACCGCATGGATCCGCTCCCAAACCTGGAAAACCCCCAGGAGACCCTTCGGGATTACCTGGATAAATTCCTTACTGAAAAACCTGAAGCCCTGATTTACGTGCTGAAGGATTCTGGATTATATGTGGTTACAGACAATAATAGTAAAGATTAAGCTATTTTTAATTGAAACCTGACACAAATAAAATCAATATTTTGGAATATGTGACAAGTATCGATTAGTATTGACAGTGTTGGCAACAGCCTTTATAATCCCGCCTTGATTTTTGGGGCTGAGAAAAATCCATTATTAATTTAATTATCTTGAGGAGAATTACAATGAGATTGAACGCACCTAA
Source organism: Anaerolineales bacterium (assembly GCA_021108255.1). GTDB lineage: Bacteria > Chloroflexota > Anaerolineae > Anaerolineales > UBA11858 > B10-G9. The sequence continues at coordinate 18,635 of JAIORG010000011.1, forward strand.
GAAGAATACCTGGATTATCGCAGTGGTTATTGGCGTCGTAGGTATTATCGCGAAATTTGTAGCAATTCCTTACCTGTCCATCTATGCTTTCTGGCTGGTAGTGATCGCGTTTGTTCTACTTGCCCTGGCAACCTACCTGAAAGGTCTCTAAGTAATAAAAAGGATCCCGGAGCTTTAAAAAGCTCCGGGATCCTTTTATCAAAAGAACCGCATCCGGGGTCAGCCCCATCGGATGCGGTTTTGTTTATTAATTTCACCTTCACTCAAAAATTACTTCCGGATAACCCAGATCTCTGAACAAACGATCCAGGAAACTGATCGCGTTTTGCTCAGCCAAATCCAGAATGCCATCTTCCAGGGCACTTTTTTCAATTTCAAATTCTGCAGCACGCCGTGCTTCTGTTTCTAGATTAACTTCACCATGAGTGAAAAGACCTGTATCCCGGTCGTAAACATAGGATTGCTCATTGTCCAGTGCCGTAATAAAAATCTCTACTTCTGGCAATGTTACATAAAGCACACCGTTTTTAACTTCCAAATCTTCCGGGGACAGCTTATTAAGATCAATCCCCGCTATCACTTCTCCATGGGCAACAAAGATCAATCGGTCTCCTATCAACCAGTCAAAGGCTCCCTGGTGAATTTCCGCGGTAATGATCTTTTCCAGGCTAAATTTGATAGTTTCCAACCGGGCAAGGCTCCGGATTTCATGGACAATGGTTACCGGATCGGGAAGAATTGTTGGCGTTGGATGAAGCACTTCAGCAATCTGGGTAGAAAGATTGTTTGTCATCTCCCTAACTGGAAGAAGCTGGCTGGAGATTGAGTTTTGGACTGAGTTAACCAAAATCACACCAACTACAACCAAAATCAGGAGGACTAGAATCTGAAAGGCCCACTGATACTTTTTCATTTTTTCTCCTATCTTCTTAAACTAACCGGGGACCAAATTTTCGATTTCTGAGGCTTTTTAATTAACCCGTTAATAAAAGGTTAGTTATTCATTTAGTTTTTCCTGCCAGAGTTCAAGGATCATGACAGCGTTCTCAGCTTCCTTCACGTTGATGTAAAGATAATCATGAAAGTAGCCAGATACCACATTAACACTGATACCTTGAGCTGCCAGGATTTCCGCTATCCTGGACAAGAATCCCACTGCCTCAAGACTGGAATGGACCATGAGGGATATGCGCCTGAAAACCGGACCATAGGTCAAGTTATCCAGATCCGCCTGGCGCTTATCAATAATCAGAGAAACTCCTTCCTGCTCTCGATAATATCCCTGGCAGGACGTCAGGTATTTCTCAGCTTCATCTGTTGGCAGGGAACAAAACACCATCTGCTCATCATCAAGAACTGGCTGCATCTGTTTAAGTAGAGATTGCAAATCTGTTTCACCCTCATTGTGTTCCATTTACTTCTCCTCTCTAGTTCAGATCCGGATCTATAACAGGATTGCATTAATAATTTCCCACCAACGTGCGTGGGGGGGATTTTTCAGAGGAAAATTACCTCTCCAGGCGAAAAATTAATTTTTTCCGGTTTGCTTGCTGGTCGATATTATTATAGTCAATATTGGGATAAATTCGGGTGATTGTCAGTTCCATCCCGTTAACATCTAAGCTTAACGTTCAAAACAAACTGGTTTACGGGGCAAAGCAAGACGATATCCAGAATTTGACTTGACAAACAGTTTTTGATTTGTTATATTTACTTTGTATTACAAAGTTCTTTGCTGTAGGATTTTCAAGTCCCGAAATCAGGAGGTTACAATGTCTGCCCAAATTAGCCTGAAAGATCTAGAAAAGAATGTTTTTCAAAAATCCTTCCAGGACGGATTAATCGATATCCAGATTGGCTGCGTGTTAGTGATGTTTGCCGTCGCACCTTTACTCAGCCCTTATTTAGGAGATTTCTGGTCCTCCATGATATTTCTGCCCTTCTGGGGGGTAATCTATCTGGGGGTGCGGGAAATCAGGAAAAAAATTATCCAACCACGGGTTGGGATTGTCGAATTTGGGAAATACCGTAAAACACGGCAAAAAAAGCTGAACCTTGTAATCCTGGTTTTTAATTTACTGGTCCTGGCCCTTGGAGTGGCGTCATTTTTTAACTTTGCTGATCTTCCCGGGTGGGTTCACCCCATTCGATTTTCAGCCGTGATTCTAGTGGGCTTCAGCCTGGCAGGGTATATGCTGGAATTCCCCCGCCTCTATTTCTATGGGATTCTCATTTCCCTGGCTCCGCTGATTGGAGAATTCTTGTACACTACATTTCACGCCTCCCATCATGGATTTCCAATCACTTTCGGAATTACCTCCCTGTTGATCATCCTCTTCGGACTGGGCACCTTCCTGCGTTTACTCAAAGAACATCCAGTTGTTTCCCAAGAGGAGTTGGAATGATAGACGAATCCAGGGAAATCAAAGAAAACCATCCCTTATCAGATATTGATCAGGTTATCCATGCACCCGCAAGGTTAATGATCCTGGTTCTTTTGTATGTGGTTGAAAGTCTTGATTATGTTTTTCTAAAGAACCAAACCGGTTTATCCTGGGGGAATTTATCAACCCACCTGGGAAAATTAGAGAACGCTGGATATATAGATATAGAAAAAGGCTATCAAGGGAAAAAACCGCAATCAAAAATTAAACTAACTCCCCAGGGCCGAGAGGCATTCAAAAACTATAAAAGCAACCTCCAAACGGTGCTGGATGATTTACCGGATTAAATTTCGGACTAGAAAATGTAGAACTGCAAAATAATCACAACTGTGATCGCCCCGGCCATCACCAGCGTGATATGCAGGTTCAGTAAAGCCAGGATAAACGCCGCCACTCCGCCTGCCAGCCCCAACAGCGGTTGATCTTTCTCCACCAGCAGGACTCCCGGAAAAATCAAGGCACCCAGCGCAGCGTAGGGGATGCTTTTAAGCCATTTTTGGAACCAGGCAGGGAAGTTGAAGCGATCCAGGAACAAAGCAGGAAGCAAGCGCGGGATATAGGTTACAACCGCCATACCGATGATCAAGATCAGGACAGTCATGCTTCCTCCTTGACCAAAACTATACCCAACCCAGCTGCCAATATTGTTGCCAACACAATCGCCCATCCAGAATCCAGGATAAGCCCCAGCAAGGAATTTACAACCATACTGACCAGGGCAATAAGGCCAAAGCTCAATGATTTCCGCGCCGGGGGGACTAAAAGCCCGATAAAAAGCCCATACAGACCTACAGTCATCGCCGTAGTGATTTCCCGCGGAATGAAACTGGCTCCCAACCCACCCACTGCTGTACCCGACACCCAGCCCAAGTAGGCAGTTCCCATTAATCCCGCCACATAATAAGGAGTCCATTCTTTTCCCTGGGGTTCGCTTGCTCCTCCCAGTGTGAGCAGGGCAAACGTTTCATCTGTGATTCCAAAGGAGAGCAGATTCTTCCACGATTGGGGGAAATGCCGCATCTGATCATTAACTGTCAGGCTCATAATCAGGTGACGCATATTCAAGAAGAGGGT
>JAIORG010000159.1 GCA_021108255.1 Anaerolineales bacterium
CCAAGAAGGGATAGAATAACGATCACTACGACTGCAACTAATACAAGAATTAGAGCATACTCTACGAGACCTTGGCCTTTTTCTTTCGGTGCGAATAACATGGTGTTTACCTCCTGTTTATTTTTATTTCCATCTAGGTGTATGCATACCCTTCAGGTTAGTAGGCATTATAAATAACAATAAATCAAATTGCAATAAGCATTTCCTTACAATTATGCAAAGACGTCTTGCCCTTCAGAACCTGTCGGTATAGTGAAACCGACCCTGGTCCCCTGCCCAACAGCAGTATCAATATTAAAATCACCTTTTAGAATTTCTACCCGGTCTTTTATTACCTTGATGCCCATACTGTTTTCCATCGCATGATCAACATTAAATCCTTTGCCGTCATCTTCCACATCAACAACAATTTTATCTTCGCCTGTATCTATATGGACTCGTATCGTATCTGCTTTACTATGCCTGGTTGCATTACCAAGCAATTCCTGAATAGCCCTGAAAAGCATGATCTCCAGGTAACCATCAAGCCTTCTTTCGGTTCCAGAAGCAGAAAAGTGGATTTCTGTTTCATTTTGCTCTTTTAGAGCTTCAATATAATGCCTGAGTGTTGGAATTAATCCAAGATCATCTAACATCATTGGCCTGAGTTCAAAAATAAAATCGCGTACCTTGACGAATGTGGCATTAGCGTTAGCTTTTAAATCATCGAGTTCTTCCCGGGCTTGATCGAGGTCCATGTCAAAAAGTCTTTGAGCAATTTCTGCCTGTAGAATAAAATTAGACAAAGCTTGAGCTGGTCCATCATGCATTTTGCTTGATAATTTATGACGCTCCGCTTCCTGTGCCTGAATGACCGATTCGATCACTTCGGCCGCATTTAGCTCAACATCACCACCCTCCAATAAGGGAGTTTTTGTTAAATATTCCCTAATATCCTGCATTTGCATAATAAAATCTTGAAGATGGACCTGCTCATTTCTAAATTTTTCCATTTGTCCACGCATAACAAACAATCGCTGCTGTACATCAAGGGCTTCCTCGTATGCATCTCTTACCACAATCGGGCTTAAATCCTCTGCGTTTTCCTTAATTTTTCTAATCTTTGCTGAGACTGTTACCTGTCGTTGAGCCAGTTTATCAACTTCTACTTGACTCTGCTTAATCTTTTTAGAAATATTTTCCAGCTTGCTCTCGGCCTGCTGAATTTTTTGCTCGAGGCTTTCCTTTAATTGTTCTGTGGTCTTTTCTGTGTCACCAGCGACATTTAATACCATGATATTTACTCCTGAATATTCTCTCTTATCTTCTTTGTGAGTATAGCATAGGTGCACACCGCAAGCAATTCATCAATCTTCTTCTTTTCTTTTTCCCGGAGACTAACAATTCATTTCCTCGCGCAAGCAATCAAGTTTTCTATTCCAAACCTGTGAGTAATTTCAATTTCGACTAGTAATCCAGGTATCAACTCACTTGTCAAGCCTGAATACTAATCTCTAATGCTGTCAAACGGTCTGATTGTTCCCTTATCCGGGTACTCTCCCAATTACCCCTCATTCCTAATAGATGGTACCCAATCGTGTAATTAACAATCCGTCATTATCCATCAAAAAGGTTCAGACTTCTCAGTCAACTACATCTCGAGAAGGTATCATCAAGGAGGTAAAATTATCCAGAAATCAAAAACTAAGTTGAGTTATAGTTAACAAAATAACCAAATAAATAGTTCCAAATAAACGGCTCAAACAAACTATGATTTCCTGCTATACGCAACCATGCTGATTAATACTCCGCATCCATGTTTCCAGGCGCAATTTGCAACAGGTAAATTGTGCTCAAAACCAATAAGCTTAGGCATCCAACTAGCGAGTATATTTCCGTCTCATTTGTAATCTATCCAGTACGATCTAGCAGGGTTTACCACCCACCACTTTATCCAATACAGACCAAGCAAAGAAATTAACGGTAGCGAGATAAACATAAGAATCCTTTGGATCAGTTGATAAGGCTGGTTAATGGTCATTATAAGAATGATCCACAAACCAAAGAAAAGTATTGCCAGAAATGAAATTACAATAAACTCTCCTTTTGCCTTCCATCGTTTATCCCAGGTAGCTAAAATCAAGATTATGGCTGGAAAAAGTATAATAAAATTTCCTGGATCAGTTTGGATGCCTATCCATTGGCTAATAGTCAAAGTAAGAAACGACACCCATAAAAATCTTTCAAAACTCCCCTTCCTTCCAGTCCACCACTCGTAAAGCAGCAAAGTACCTAGAACGATCAAAATACCCCATTTTAATTGCGATTCCAACCCGGGGACCCACTCCGCTAACACAGCTGCGAGTGTTCCTGCAGGGTTATATGCTGGATATTTAAGAATTTCCCAAAGGTTTTGGAGTATCCAATCGGGAATGAGAATAATTCCAACTAGAACAAAAACTGCCAGAGATCCAAAAAACCACTTTATCAAAGTCCAGCGCTTTTGATATAAAGCCCAGACGGTTATGAAGGGAATCAGTAAAACAACAAGTTGAGGTTTTATAGTAGTTATTGCCATTAAAAAACCAGCGAGTCGGTCTTTGCCGTCCCGCATCAGCAGAAAGATACCCGATAACATCAAGGCAACGAAAATAACAGCATTCCCATTAACGACACCTCTGATCGCGTGATACCAAATTAATGAAAATAACAGGATAACTCCTTGAAGCCAGATAGGCGGTTTCCAATCTGCAAGTTTAATCGCTATGAACGTCATTGATATCAATGCCAGTTCAAGCGATGTCATCCAGACTGCCCTGGCAAAAAAATAGTTTTCTATAAGCGAAAATGGTAAAAACAAGAAAATTGAATACAAAGGATAAACTACCCGTAATTCATTCTCGTCGCCCTGTGCAGGGTGCCCATAAGCGGCAGTTTGAATACGGATCGCAACCTCATCGCTATAGGGACTGAGACCTTCCAACACAAACGATCTTGTCCCCACGTAATTAACTAAAAAATCATTTCCTTCATGATTGTTTTTGGAAAATGAAGCATTTACCCATGTTAATCCAACGACAACTAAAGCTCCGAGGAGCATCACCACCACCCATTGAAAATTTCGGTTTTTTCTGAACAACATAACTTATCACACTTCTTTTGTATCAAAATATCCAATCGACCGTTGGTACAAGCGGACTCCCAATAAAATCATCAAAATGGTTCTAAGTGGAATTAATAAATATAAACTCCAAAAATACCCCCTCGATAGCAGAACGGGCCACTCAAGCAAATTTACCAGAACCATACTAGCCCCAAGCAAGAAGGCTTCGTTCCTTGGGAGACAGAGCAGTATAAAAGGCAATAAATACAAAATCCACTGAGGGCTATATCCCGGACTCCAAAGTAAAAATATTACAAAAGAGAGCCCTATGAATGAAATGACCCATTTATCAGAGTGATCTTTTGATTTAACTAACAACCCCAATCCAAAGCTGCCAAATATTATCAATGTCAACCAGGAAGGAATCGTGGATGGATTCCCGGTAGCTATGTTCGCCGTAGCAGGGATTTGTCGGTTTATCTCTCCACTGAAATTTCCTGTTCCAATGTTCTTGTCCATCAAAGCCCAAATAGTTTCCCACGATCCTTTATTTATCTGAGACTTGATTGAGGCACTCGTCATATCGGAATTGACCAAATACAACATTCCCCAAATTAGAGTTACGATTCCAATCACCATCATTGTTGACTTAAATGCTTTTTTTGCAGATCGAATATTCCATAGAGCCGGAAGAACCAAAATTGGGAACCATTTAGTCAGGATACCAGCTGCAATTGCAAAAGCTGCGGGGCTATCCTTTCCATCCAGCAACAAAGATATGCTTAGAAATAAGAAAAACACAGCTATGGGATCGAAATAACTCCAACTATAGAACAAGCCAATTACCAGCGCGAAATAGACCCAAACCCTTGAGATTCCTCCCTTATCCGGATGTAGTTTCTCTTCTAGGTGGAAAAATATTGCGACAGTTCCCGCTTGAAAGAGGCTGATAACAAGGGCCAGGACATAGCTATAGGCGGTCTCTTTGCCATTAACTAATAAGAAAATCGTTCTTGACATAAAAGGGAATAATGGTGGAAATTCTGTCCAGAAATGCAAAAAAGGTGTTCCTAATTTTGCTTGATTAAAAAAATTCCAATAATCACCATATCCTGGGATGATATCGTACGGAGATGCAATAAAAAATACAAGGCGAGCTAAAAAGAATAGAACCACAATAAATCTATAAGTAGGTTTTTTGATATTCATGACACTTTACCGTTTAATATTAATTTTCTCTGAAAGTTTTTCCAATTGTTCGGAAACCTATCAAATAATGTCATTCATCATAAATTTCTGCATATTTTTGGGCGGCAACGATATCGTCAGGCCTATAAAAAAGAATGTCTGAATAAACCGCTTTTGCCAACTTTGCTTGTCCTAATTCCAGGTAACAGGTTCCCAAGTTGTGCATACCCTCAATTGCTTTAGTTGAGAAAATTATATTTTCCATTCCAGGCAGCAAGTCCAAGGCTATGCTGGGTTTATAAAAAAGATACCAACCATATTGCGATGTCCCCATCTTTCCAATTCCATAAGAAGTTGTTCTTTCTAGCAATTCTACTGCTCGCGAGTAATACTCTATCGCACCCTGGCAATCTTTCTTGAGAACAGCCAAATCTCCAAGACTTAGGTTGATTTTTGTCATCAGCCACTCGTCCCTAGATCCCATCCAGAGTGCTGTTCTAAGATTTCTTTCTGCGGCAGGAAGCTCTTTCAGCATCAGATATGTTTTTCCAAGAGCTAAATGGGTTTCAGGGTTGTTAAAACTTGGAGCTTGCGAAAACGCGATTAATGCCAATTCATACTTTTCTGCATCCAACAAATCCCAACCTTCATTCAGGTAAGTGTTCTTTTCAATCTCAGGCATCTGGATACCTTTACGCCATTCAGATGCCACGCCCTCGCGGAAAGAATTTTCTCTAAAGAAAGGTTCATCCACCCAATAAGAATTCTGTGCCAACGCCTGATTGTATGCTTCCTTAGCTCCCTTACTTTCTCCGGTATTTTCAAGCATACTCCCCAGTGTGAGAAAAAACGCTCCCTGTCTGGGAGATTTCTCCACAGCTAGTTTAACTGATTCGATCGCCTTGCTCCGTTCCCCTTTAGCCCATTGCAGAAGTCCTAGATTCATCCAATTTGCACTATAATCGGGTTCAATTTCCATGCCTTTTTGATAGGCAACTATCGCCTGATTTAGTGAATTCTCATCGACTACCTCTCCCTTTGCATTCAACGCCTTTTTCCCATAACTAAACCCCTCTTGGAGCCAGTAAAACGCATTCTCCGAGTCTAGCTTTACAGCTTGGTCAAAATAAGCAGCTGCCTCTGTCCAATTTTCCTGGTTCGACGCCTCAATCCCTTTATTAAATGGAATTAGCGCCCGGACATCTAATCCTAATCCCAATGAAGCAATCAACCACAATCCTGCGATCGAGAGGTTCCCTATCCGGTTTTTAGATGCACTTACATCTATCCTGATACCAGAAGATACCTGTGCGAGCAAGATAGCTGGCAATATCATCAACAACGGCATCATTTGTGGAGTTTCAAAGAGACTGTGAGCGCTAAGACCCGCCAAAGCTCCAAATATTCCTGCCAATTCAATTCGATTCAAATTATCATGGCTTATCCAAGCTTTCCTTGCCATTATAATTAACGATCCGAAACCTATCAGCAAGGCGACAAATCCAACAATTCCCATTTCAGCAGTTACGTTCAAATAATAGTTATGTGCGTGAGTAAGCAGCATATTAGGGGGAATTGATTCTACTTTAAAATATTCGGATCCAAACGTAAAAAGACCATTGCCGATAATTGGTTTCGCCGTAATCATATCCCAGGCAACAATCCAAATATAATCTCTTGAACCAAATATGTTTGACCAATCAGAAGGATGCGAAGGATGACTCGACTGCCATCTAAGCAGAGCAAAAAGGGTTGCCGCTCCTAATACAACAATCGATGTTATCCCGACAATTACCCATTTTTTCTTGATCATCTCTTTCAGGAATCTTTTTGATTTCTCCCAGTTCGCCATTCCCCAAAAAAGGATAAATGTTCCTGTTGCGCTGAACGTACCTAACCATCCAGCCCTCGAAGATGTAAAGTAAACTAGTAATAAGGCGACAAACACCCATAATCCAAGAAGCAATTTAGGTATTAGTTTCTTAGTTCTAAAAATCATTGCCAACCCAAGAGGAATCAATAAATTAAGGTAAGCAGCCGCAATGTTGGGATGCCCCAAAAATGCCCTTACTCTGTATGTCGCAGGAGGGATCAAGTTCCCAATACCTGAAATACTAAACCATCCACTATACCAGCGCGCTAATTCCCATACTCCAAAAAAAAGGATAAACCCGCTGACAAGAATCATTACTTTGCTTACTAGCTGTACAGGCAGTCCCCGGCGAATCAGGTCCGTGAAAAGGTAATACACCAACACTGTCACGGCCAGGATGATAAACGAAATTAAACTTCGTCGAGGATCTACTGAAAAAACAGTTGACAGTACCGATGTCAATAAGAATAAAAATATCCCAATATCCAATCCGGTGCGAGGGAAATCACTCTTCCGGATAGTTCTAATTAGGATCCAAAGGAATCCTATCCCAGAAACCAGAATCATATTTATTACATTCAGTGAGTATAAAACCAAGCCATTAAATGTCCCTCCTAACAAAACGAGATAGCTCAGAGCCAAAAATAGGCAGGATTCCTGGAACAAATATTTTGCCCTTTCCCGGGTTATCCCCATCACTTAATAAGCTCCTTCGCCTTTTACTACCTTTCCGATTGTTATTAAAAGGATTCTGATGTCCAAAAGAATTGAATAATTTCGAATGTAATATAAATCATCTTCAGTGTGAAGATGCATCGGCCGGTCACTCCTCCCCATGATTTGCCACCACCCCGTGATTCCCGGGGATATAGAAAATCGTTTGTGCTGCCATTTTTCATACCCTGCCACTACCCATGGTAGTTCTGGCCGTGGACCTACAAAACTCATATTCCCCAGGAAAACATTAAACAATTGAGGCAGCTCATCGAGGCTTGATTTTCTTAATAATTTGCCAACTTTTGTAATCCTGGGATCGTCAGGTAATTTGTGACGCATGATATCTACTTCGTCCACATCTCCGATACCGGCATATTTAAGATCTGCCCCAATTGTCATAGTTCGAAACTTATACATGTTAAATAAACAACCGTTCTGTCCCACTCGTTCTTGCACAAAAAGCACAGACCCTTTGCCTTCAATTTTTAAAATCAGACTGATAACAGCCATTACAGCAAGTGAAAAGGGCGCTACGAGGACGGCCAAGATTAAATCGAAAATCCGTTTTACTAATACTTGATGCTCTTTCAAAGCTGGCGCCCGCAAATTAAGCAGAGGAATTCCAGCAAATTCCTCAACCTCGGCCCGCTGCAGAACAAGAGAAAAATAATCAGGTATAACCCAGATGGTCACAGGAATGTCATAAAGCAATTGAACCAAACTATCAACATCAGCGAATTTTTCACGCGGTAAAGTGATAAATACATCTTGAATTTTCTTCGACACGATAGCTTCTCTTAGCTCTTTTAAAGGCGTGATCACATCCTGTATTTTCTCGTTGGATTTATTATCGTCACTTACAAATCCAGCAAATGTCAAATTTAGTTGTGGATTTTCAACAATTCTATCCCTCAAATCTTTTCCAGTTTTTCCCGTACCAACAATTAGAAATGACCTGGAATTCTCACCATTTAACTTAAGTCTAATCAATACCCAAGGAACAAGCCTCCAGCTTATGGTTGAAATAATCAACTGCGCAACAAATAAAAGAAATAGCAATCTTGACACATTCCTGTAAGTCAGATACATGATTCCGGCTAGTATTAATGCACCAAGAGATGACGCAAATACCAAGTTAGAAAATTCCTGGAAAAATCTTTCGTTATTGCGAATATCATAAACTGAGGAATAGTAAAATATACCAATCCAAACAACAATTGAAATTAGGTAGATTCCTAATTGCAATTCGACAGGGTCTGCAATTTCTTTTACGACCTTCATTTCATTGAAAATTGGCCTCAAATGGGCTGCGGAATACAACGAAAGAACCACGAAGATACTATCAATTAGAATTGATAAGATGATGTGGTTTGCTGAATATCTTCTGAACATTTCCTTTCCCTGTCTAGCCTAGTCTTTTAAGCCCGCCATTCCTTCAATACCAGCAATACAAATTTTGGGTATTTTATATATCTCCGCCACAGCCTGCGAGGTTCATTTAGTAATCTATATAACCATTCGATCCCGCCGCGTTGGATCCATCTCGGCGCCTGGTTTATATTGCCCGACACAAAATCGAAGGCAGCGCCAACGCCAATCAGCAGGGGCGCATTCAATTTTTCCCGATGCTCAGACATCCAATATTCCTGTTTTGGCGAGCCCAAACCAACCCATACAATATCAGGGTCCAGCTGATTTATATTGTCGATCACTTCTTTCCTCTCAGTAATTTTTCCAACCTGTATTGAAGGGGCGTATGCACCGCAAATATTTACTTCTGGGTATTCTTTCAGCAGCCTCGTCTGTAATTTATTTAATACTTGGTTTGTACTCCCGTAAAAGTAATGCTTCCAACCTTCTTTATTTGACAGCTCGCATAACGATAATAATAGATCTGGCCCATATACGCGACTTACAGTTTTATTACCTTTCATCTTCAATATCCAAACAACGGCCATTCCATCTGGTGTTGTCAGCCCGCTTTTATTAAAAATCTCCTTCAGTTTTACATCGTCATAACAATCCATTATGCTGTGGGCAGGCGCCACGCAGATATATGAAGGCTGGCGTGTTTCTATCTGATCCTGACAGTATGCCAACGCCTGATCTAAATCAATCACGCTAATCATGACCCCAAGAATGTTTTGACGTAACTGATTCATCTATTTCGATTACTCCGTTTCTAGTTTATCTAAGAATTAATCAAATATCGAATAGTAGTTTTTTTTCAAAAATACCTTACATTTTCCATCAACCGTTGCATCGCAGATCGTTCTTCCTGCATTTTCATATGCTTGTTTGGCTTCTAAGTACGCTAATTCGGATCGCTGCAAATCCGGCAACTGCCATTTACTTCCCGCAGGAAAGTATTGTGGGTGAAAATGATTTTTATCAATTGCATCTTTCCGGATTTTAATTTTATTCGGAACACCTTTATCGGAAAAATTATGATCAATGCCAATCAGGATGACCTCTGAAAATCCCATAAAAAAAGCTATCTGAAGAGTTATATAGGTAACTGTCCCGCCGCTGTAAATTGGTTTGCTGATGTCTTTGCTGAATCTATCCTTCAAACCTAAAGAAGTTTTTATGTAAATAGTTTTAGGGTCTGTAAATTCCAGTTAATAAATTTAGGCATCTGTAAAGCAGAAATTTCAGGCGAGAATTGCTTCAAGACCAGGTCATTTATAGACACAAAATAAGTTGGCCTGAAATCAATTTCCTCAAACAATAAGTAAATTCTATTCATACCAAATGTAATCTCTTCTCTTATCAAAGACAAATCCATGTTCTTTAGGCTGGGTCCATTTCCAATGATCACGCAGCGTTCGCCGATATGCCTGTCCTTATAGTAGTTAATGCGCTCTCGATTTTTTGTTGATAAAGAGGTTGCTGAATTCCACAACAACTTATGGGGATAGTCTTTGATTCGCCGCAGCCCAGCCTGGCACAAACGATCTGGTGATATTTCAGATATTTTAAACCTTTTACTTTTTGTTTTTCCCATTAATTACTCACAAGAATTTCTTTTTGATGGTACCTATTACTACATTGAGTATAGATTTATCATCTTCGCTCAAACCTGCCCAAACCAGAAATCCGTAAAACAAACTTACGGATAAAATAATGACTGCCAGCAACTCCAATCCAGCGCTAATGTGAAAAACAAGTTTTGCTGTGATCAAAATCGTTGCTGTAACAATAGCCGCCAATAAACTTCGGACCCAATACCGATCAAACGGTAAAAACCCTAACCGTCTATTGGAAAAATACAAGCCTCCTGCAGATAAACCCGCGAAAGTGATTGCGTTGGCAAATGCCGCGCCTGTCAACCCATAAATTGGGATAAAGATCCAATTCGCAGCAATATTCCCAATAAAGGCTGTAAAGGTAATTTTAAACCAGACCTTCTGATTTCCTGTCATTATTAACAGCTGGTCTATCGGGCCTTTTCCAACATTGATCAATTGCGCCAGGGTTAAGATCAACAGAGTTTGCGAGCCAATTAGGTAAGCTTCTCCAAACAATGTGGTCATAAATGCTTCCGGAGCAACTAAAATAATCAAGAACAAGGGCAAACAAAGATTAAACACCCACCTGGTGCTTGTCCTCATTGTCAGCTCAAGTTCTTTTAGGTTGTTCAGGTGAAAACATTCAGCAATCATCGGCGCAACCATTGATTTAAATGAACTTAAAATTGCTATAAATAATACTGATATCAATGATACTGACTGATAAATACCGGTTTCAAATTCAGGTAAAAAATACCCTACGAAAATGCGGTCAATCAAAATAATCAAGGTTCCAAAGATAGCAGGAAGCGCAATAGGCAGCGAATATGTGATCAAAGTTTTCTGCAAATCCCAAATTTTTACCCACTGAACTGCTTTAACCTTGTACACGGCCTTGAGTATGATTATTCCCGCAATAAAACTCAAAATTATTGACGTCGAACTTGCAGCTACATATCCAGTTAATTCACCGCCTAGAATAAAAACCAATCCGATTAAAAGCAAATTGGTCCCCGGTTGGATAATTTCTTCAATTAGATTAGCGTACCTCATATCCATTGTTGCCCGTGTAGAGGATGCGATTACCCTAACTCCTGCCAAGACAGGAAAAGCAATGCTAAACCAGCGCAAAACGAGACCCAGCTGCGGTTTGTTAAAAAACAAACCTATATCATAAGCTAGAAGAAAAATTACAATTCCTGCAAAACTTCCAAATACCATCACTGACAGCAAGGCACTGACTATGGTTTCGGAAAATTTTTCCTTATCTTTCCTCCAGTATCTAGATGCAAAATGGATCACTCCGCTGTCCAATCCAAGTACTGCTAATATTCCAGCAATGCGCAGGATATTCCATCCGATTCCATACAAGCCGAAATTAAATGGTCCAACCAATCGTGCCAAGATAACCTGGCCGACGATATGAGCGCTTCGCCCAAATGCCTTCCCAGATAAATTGACAAATACGCCTTGAGCAAGTTTCATCTGTATTTCAGATTTACCAATCTGCTCAAACATACTGCTTGTCTCCTGTTTTTATATTACTTCCCGCAGCTATCCAGACAAATATGAACATAAAAAAAAGTTCTCTTGCGTAAAATGCAGGAATCACAGACACAGAACCAATTAACAGGATATAGATCATTATTGAAATAGCCTGCATTTTTTCCCGGTTTCCGGGATGAGATTTAATCTGCTTGACAAGATTTTTACTTATAAAAAATAGCAGCAAAAAAACAACCAACAAACCAATATATCCCAAGTCGTAGATCATCTGCAGGCTGAAATTATGCAGACTGATTTCATTCGTGTAAATATAAGACACAAATAGATCCTTATAGGCTGAAACAATACCAGATTTCTGTTGACCATACAGCCCATACCCCACCAGGTGGATCCACTTAAATTCAAACAGCGGCCTTATTGCGCTCTGCCAGATTGTTGTCCTGCCACTCAACACGTCTGTACCAAATCTAATAAGGGGTGCTAATATTGCAAGATTCTGAAGAAAGCCCCCTTTTAGGAATAAAATTGCTGGCTGGATTAATAATAACAGGCCAACATACGTCGCCTTGGCTATTTTTGGCAGCAACAATGTGATTCCAGCGGTAATTAGAAGAAATAATAATGCGCCTCGGGAATCCGTAGTAAGGACTATCAATAGACTTATTCCAACTCCGAAGCATGCTATTACCCAGCCTAGAATATCTTTTGACCTCTTTTTTACAATATCAATGAGCGCCGCTGCACTGATTACAAAACCCGCTCCTCC
Source organism: Anaerolineales bacterium (assembly GCA_021108255.1). GTDB lineage: Bacteria > Chloroflexota > Anaerolineae > Anaerolineales > UBA11858 > B10-G9. Next base: position 12,144 of record JAIORG010000159.1, read on the forward strand.
AACCATGCCAAAAGCGTTTATTCCTTCTGATAAGGGGTAATAGATTCTGGAACATTTTATGTTCAATAACGACAACATGACGGCATCGTAAGCTCTAAGGTAATTCTCCGTCTGATTTGTTAAACCGAACAATTGGAAAATAACATTTACTCCCAAGTACAATATCAACCCATTAAAAACATACTTTAGATAATATTGTTCATTTACCTTCAATGCGCATTTCGCAGAAAGTCCAAAAATCAGGAAAGTAATTAATTGATAGATAAACAAAAGCAGATATGGTTTTTGCAAACTTGTTCTGAATATTGCAACAATTATCAGCAAGAAGTAGATTAAGCCCAAAATTGCAATTTTGCTGTCAAAATCAATCTCCTTTAACATAGACAAGATCGTTTTCAACAGAAGCGAGCCGGAAAATAAGCAAATGCTTATTGCTAAGATCAAATATGCAGTAGAAGACTGTTCAATAAAAGCTTTCGCGAAAACAGCCGAGACAAGAGTTAATAACCCCGCAATATTAAATAATAAAAGTATCTGAAATCCTGCGAGTATGATTACTCTGGGTATGCGGGTTGAATTTTTAATCTCTGGTAGGTGATTATTAATAATCACAAACCAAAAAGGGATCAAGGTCAATAAAAAGACCCAGGAATTACCTTCTAGGCCAAAAATCCTTGGTAGCCGGATTAATGTTATTCCGGTAACCAATAGGGTTTTATTTAATAATCCTTTTCTTGCTATCCTTGCCATAGCTGCCTCAAACCTGCAGTTTTCTTTCCTTCAGTATTAATCCTAAATTATTCCTTTCTCTCCAGTAATATTAATTCCTCACTGTTAATCAGGGTTTTCCAGGTTTCTGCAGCTGCCAAAGCCAACGGTCTATCCGGTCGAATTAATACATAATCTATTTCCCACAGGTCCAATTTTTTTTGCCAATTCTCTTCGGCGTTAATAATCTCAACCCACTCTCCAATAATCTCATCCCCGAACAAATCGGTCCTCCCATCAACAAATATTTTGAAATCGCGTAAATTCCAAATCAGATAACCACCCCAGTTATACTCATTGAATATTAGGCCTGTCTCACTTGCTCCCTTTAATTTTTCTACAGCGTCTACCGGAAATTCTGTTCTCTCGTTCTGTTCAACAAACGAAGGGGAGCTGACATCATAAATCTTCCAAATTGCTGTTACAGACAACAGAACAAGTAAAATAAAATTTATCGCATACCTAGAGCCTGGTTTAATTTTTTGGTTAGATTCTGAGATTGACGAAGACAAGCCCCGCACAGACGAGAATTTAACTTCAATTACAGTTTTAAATTCTTCCAAAACAGGCGCCAGATGCCTGGTCAATATCGGTGCAGTCACCAGCGCAAATGGGCCGAAATTCCTTCTTGCTATTAGCGCTCCCCACCCGAATACGATCAAACTTGCCAGATCACTGCCATCAATTCTCCTCTTAGAAAGGCCTATGGCTGCCATCACTCCAAACAGCATCCATAACATCGGTTGCTGGTAAAACTGGTGAAAATCAGGAGACGCCCACTCCGATATTAAATTCTGCAAAGATTCAACACCAATCGTGTTAAAGGGAATTTTCCACATACCAAACCCAAAAGGATTAATCAAAACAGCCAGCAAACAAACCATGATCCATATTCCCAAAACCCTTATCTCCTTCCAGGATAGATATTCCGGCTTATTGTCTACTTGTAATTTATTGAAAATCTCTCCTCCCATCACGACTCCGGTCAAAATAATCCCTAAAACATAACCGCCGTGAAGGTTTGACCACAAAATAAATATCAAGGGCAGCAACCATAAGCGATTTGTTTTTTTCCATTTGTAGAGATAAATCAGGTAACTTACTACCGCAAATAAAACCAGGGACATTATTTGGGGTCGGGGAGACCAAACCACACTCGCTACAATTCCTGCAAGCACTCCTGTCATCATTCGAATTATTCGGTGCCCTTCCATTTGAAAATACACAAGGCCAATGCTTGCCATAGCACATACTCCCACCCAAATAGTGAGGGCCTTGTAGCTGCCTGCGCTGTACAGGAGGTACATAATCACCTGTGATAACCAACTATGATTTAGCCAGGGGTCCCCATCGCGAGTAAATGAAAATGTATCTTCAGAATAGACTTCTTTATTAAGCAAGGTCTCTTCACCTGCTCGTAAGTGCCACCACATATCAGAATCCAGCGGTGTCCTTGCTGCCATTATTAAGACGAGCAAGAGCAGCACTGCTAGATAAAATCTATCTTCTTTGATCCAGGGCATAAATAATCCTCTGTCAATGAGAGATTAAATGAACTTATATTTTGCTCATTCTCCCGATCCCAGGACCATTATCGTCGAAATTTGATCCTGATAAACCGCGTTCCAGTCACCTATTTCCTGAAGATGCTGGATAAGCTCGGATTGGGTTGGCATGAGCACCCAACTAACTTGATATTTTTGCAACACATCTTCCCAGCCCGGTGAGAGCGTGATTACTTTTTCATACTTCCTGGTAAGTTCTTCACCGTAAAAATCCGTTTGCCCATCGATAAAAACCAGCATTTCAGGCCATGTCCGGTAGAGTAAATACCCTCCCCATGGAAAATAGTTAAACCCCTCACCTTGTAGTTGATTTTCCTCTATCCAATCTACCGCTTGAACTGGAAATACGTTATCCAGAAATTGATTGCCTTTATTTTGGAAATCCAGTGTAAAACCCCTCATTAATAACAGCCCTGCCGCTACAACCACTATCCCCGACCATAAACCGCTTTTTAAGGATTTTTCAATATCCATAAATCTGGACTGAAGATCAATAAATTTATCAGTAGCTCCTTTTGATTTATTCGCTTGTAAATAATCAGCGCCTACCGTTACCAGTATTGGCGCTACTATAACTGCGTAAAGAGGTATATTCCGGGCAGAATAAAGAGCCATCGCGGTCCAACCGGAAAGTAGTAATGCATGAGAAGCATTCATCCTCCGTTTTGAAATCGCAAGCAATCCAATTGATAACACGATCAGTAACAAAAATGGCCAGGTGCTTATCTGGTGAAAATCAGGAGGCAAATATTCGGCAGTATGACTTACCAAATATCGATTACCTAGAAAGCCAAATCCCGTTTTCCAAATACCGAAACCGTCGGGATTTATCAAAGAAACCAGCAACGAGCTTAGCCCGATCCAGAGATAGGTCTTTATTTCCGGCCAGGAGAATTTCTGATCAAGTATTAATCCTGCAATATAACAAGCCCAGATCAGTATCCCGGCAATAAAAGCGCCATGCGTGTTTACCCAAATCAGCATTATTACTGGAAATATTAACCAATTCTTCCTGATCCCTATGCGCAGTTTTTCGAGTTCAGTTATCCAGATTACCGTAAACAAAATAGTAAATATATGCGGCCTGGAGAGCCAATGGAGGCTTGCGGCTGCCGCGGCAAGAATCGTCCCTGCAAGCGCAAGAAGTGACATGCTGCTGAGATCTAAACTTTGTTTATATACCAACCAAAATGCAGCCCCAATGATCAGCGCAGTTACCCATACAATCCCATCCAGTCCTGCAGCTCTGTGAGCGAGAGCAAAAATAACATCAGCGAGCCATTCATGTGGGGTAAGAGGATCACCCAGTTTAGTATGGGAAAAAACATCTCTGGTTGGAATAGATCGGCTTGTAATGATGTGGTTACCGAGGGTTATATGTCTCCCTAAGTCCCCATCAACATTCATCAGTTTAGGACCTAATCCAATCAAGGCGATAAAAATCGCAATGAATAGGATCTCCCCTATACGGGGCATTAAAAAAGCAGCAATACAGGGTGACTTTGTTTGATTTTTCATGGTGTAGTTGTTATTCCCAAACCAACATCTTGAGGACGAATTAAATTTGAAAAATCATAGTAAACTAGAAAATCCCCAATTCGTTTTTCTTTCCAGGTCAAATTCCGGGCACCAAATTGCTGCCTGAGATAATTATCCAGCTGGGGATGATTGGTTGTTATATAACCAACTTCCCCGGCTGAGCTAACCAAATCCCCGTAAGGTGAATAACGGTCGTCTCTGGCAGTATACCGGAAGTCTTCATGGTACGGTAGTCGAGGTACAAAAATTATTTCTTCTTCTGATAAAAAAGCCAAAGGGTATGAAACCCAATAATTCGAATAGCCTCGGGATATTTTTTCCTCTTTTAGAAAATCTATCAGTTCATCCATTCTCCCCTGATCGATTTGTGTAACCTGGTCGAATTGTGTTGTTAACCCTGGAGGAAAATCCATTACTGACTGAACAGTACCTCCTAGATTATAAAATAGAACCATAGACAATAGTCCTAACTGCAGAAAAGCTTTTCCTGAAAGCTGGTTTACTATCAAATCCGCTCCAAACAAAGCCATCGGAACTATCAAAGGCGTAAAATATCGACCAGAGGGATCGTTACCGAACGGAGTGAAAGCAAAACCAGCAAATAAGACCACTCCAATCAAACCGATTGCCCATAATTCTAATTGGTTATTATTTTTTACCACCTTTTTTATGCTGAAAAACAAAACCGAGAGCCAGAAAATTAAAACAAATGGCAGTAGAGGCATCATCAGCCACTTAACATCCCAGGGTGGACGGAGTCCCATAATTGCTGTTCCTCCGAACAAAATTAGATTTCTGCATCGCTCCACTAGAAGGAGCAATCCCGGTCCACCATCAATACCAGCTATTGCGCCGCCTGTTAACTCGGAAATAAGGGTTGAGCTGCCTTCTCCAATGGCAAATGCCCACCATGGCATTGACCCCAGCATCGCTCCTCCCAATATTAAAATGCCAGCTTTCAAGATTAGCTTTGGATTTACCGATTTGCAGGCTGCCCAAAATAGCACCAATATAACTGGAATCGAATAAACAAGAGACAGACCAAGCACCCAAAATCCAAACCCAGCCCCAAATCCCCAGGTAAACAAACCAATAAAAAACAACCAGTCTGGCTCAAATTCTTTTTCTTGTACTTTTTGGACAATCGATAGCCCCCCCAACAGGAGTAGATTTCCGATCAGCAGCATTTCTCCGTATCCGCCTAAGCTGACAGTTGAATACAAAGTAATATTAACAGCTGGAACAGCTGCCAGCAGACCTGCAACAAGCGCAATCCTCCGCGAGTGAAACAACCTGTTTCCCAAGAGCGCAGTTGTAAGAACCGTTCCCAGATACAAAAGGCTCTGAATAATTCTGATTACCAAGACTTGTTCACCAAATATTTTAAAACCGAGAGCAATCAGGATTGCGTCGAAGCTGCCCATATATGCCTGTCCATAAAAAAATATTGGCAGTTCTCCCTGATTTATATGCCTCGCCATTAATGCCACAATTGCCTCGTCAGCATTGAATGGTACACGTCCTGACAAAATCAACAGAATCTTTAGTGCTGCCGCAATAAATACTGGTAGCAATAAGTGCCCTGTTTCACCTAGAAATTTTTTTATATTATTTATATGGCGTTTCATAAATATTTAAAAAGACTACTTGCTCCCATTGATGCCTGCAATATTTTTTGTAGTTCGCAGCGGACCCGGTGTGCCTATAGCGTATAATACAAATGAAAGGTGGATCATTTTTTTAGATAAGGTTTCTTGCCAATTATATGCCTAAGAAGATTAAGGAAAACTGGATTTTCATATTACTTCTCGCAACGTTGACTGTTTTCTATAGTTACGGAATTTTTCTTGTTCCATTCCACCCAGACGAGAGCACTCACATTTATATGAGCCAGGATCTTGAGATTCTCTCTTCCCGGCCTTTATCTCTCTCCTGGGAACCTGGTCTGCCATTTAGCAACGAAATTATGCTGCGATCTCTGGGCGCACCATTATCAAAATACCTCATCGGGTTCGGCAGATTATTAACTGACACTCCCAGGCTATCAGCCGACTGGATTTGGAGTTTGTCATGGAACGAAAATGTCGCTGCTGGAGCGTACCCATCTGCTCGTTTGTTAGTAACTTCTCGGGCAATAACCACATCTCTGCTGATTATTTCCCTTATATTTCTTTACGCAACAATCAAAAAAAACTTCACAATAACAACTTCCCTGCTAGCTGTAATTTTCTTAGGTCTTAACCCTCTCTTTTTGTTGCATGGTAGAAGAGCCATGAACGAAGCGTCGGTCTTAATGGGGGTCTGTTTTTTTCTTTGGGCATTATCCCGTGAAAATATTCGCCCTTGGCTAATCGGTTTAGCTCTAGCTATTGCATTTAATGCTAAACAGTCCGCCATTGCATTACTACCCATAGGAATTATAGCAGTATGCAGACCTTTTAAGATTAGGTCTAAACCAAACATTATTGTTAAGCGTCTTGCAGTATTCAGTTTGTTTTTTCTAGCGTTGACTTACTTACTAAATCCGTTTTTCTGGAAATACCCCCTTCAGGCTTCTCAATACAGTTTTAAAATCACTTCTGAACTCCAGGCGAACCAGCTAAAGGATTATTATCCCAGTCCCGATGACGGGAAAAAACAAACTCTTCCTTATCGAACTCTAGCCCTTTTCAGCAACCTTTTCCTAACGTCTCCCAGCACTGCCGAAGTGGCCAATTATATAAATGAAATTGAAGATCAAGAAGAAACCTATTTCAGCTTTCCACTCCATTCCCTCGGCCGCAGCTTTCTGATTGCCAGTATTTTAATCGTTCTTACGCTAAGCGGATTTATTATTGGGATAAGAAGCATAATTACACACAACGAATCTACACCGCCGGCTACATCTTTACTTCTACTGGCTACCATCCTGCAGTTTTTCTTTATTCTATTTTTTCTCCCCTTACCTTGGCAGCGTTACATCGTGCCCCTTCTTCCTTTCACAAGCATCTGGGCAGCTATAGGATTAGAACCCATGATACAAGGTCTGAATCAATATTTATCAAAATAAAATAAACCTTGAATTGCTACATCTACTCACTGGACACTATTTATCGATTATCTTGAGATCGTGCATCCATCTATTTTGCTAGATTCCTCAGCATTCTTTCTATAATTCTGGTCTTCCAGTAGCTCTCTAAACAAGATTTCGGCAGAGATTCATATAACCTATTATGCGTGAGCATGCTGTTTGGGCACATTCCAGGATTAGTCTTTCAGCTTTATTGCCATCCCCGGAGTCAGCAAATCAAAACTCTCGGAATTCATGAGGGTAAAATTGATCCAAAATATGCCAACTTCGTTGATTTTTCAACCATAAATGCACAAAAAAGCATAGTTAGTTAAACTCCCGTGACATTTTTCATTTAAATTTTTATCAGCTTTTTACAGGCACTCTTTCCGATACCTAGCTAAATGCTTATCGTAATTTCTTCAAAAGTGCCCCTCTTCAGCACCCAGTTTTCCGCATACGTCCCGTCTGATGATGCCAAAACGCTTACAGAAGAAGGTGCATTTGACAGCAAATGACCTACTGTCTTCACTTTAGCTATTATTGGATACATTTTCTTAGTATGTGAACAGAACCTTCTCTGCATATCCTGGTCAAACTTCAGAACATCATTTCCGTCACCGTTTTGATGCTATTAGTCTGTTTTAGGCTTAATATTTACCAATAAACAGCCAAAGACGTTAAACCTGTTGTATATAGCGCCTGCATTATTCAGGAAAATAGCTCCCGTCATGCCGGGAGCTATTTTCCTTTCCTTCCAATTAGTTATCAATTTTTTTAGGGACCTACTAAAATACTTGCGTACTATATTATAATAGGGCATACTACACTAAGAAGATTTCTCCCATTCAAGAGTCTGGAAAAATCATTCTTTATGCCCCTTGGGGAGATTACTGGATGAGCACTATATCACTTCGTACATATATACGTGAAATTGATTCGTTGATAGACCAAGGACGTCTGGACGAAGCTATTGCTCATTCCCGTCATATCCTCTCAAAATTCCCCAAGCATATAGAAACATACAGGCTGCTTGGAAAAGCTTATCTTGAGAACAGTCAGAACAGCAATGCGGCAGACATTTTCCAGCGTGTTTTATCAGCTGTACCGGATGATTTTATCTCCTGCGTTGGCATGAGCGTAATTCGTGAAGAAGAAGGAAATCTTGCTGCGTCAGTTCAGCATATGGAAAAAGCGTTTGAAAAGCAGCCTTATAACAGTGAAATCCAAATCGAGTTAAGGCGTCTTTATGGGAAACGCGACGGTGCCGAACCTCCCAAGGTCAGGTTGACGCATGGAGCATTATCTCGGATGTATATCCGGGGAGATCTCATTAAACAGGGTATCTCTGAATTAAGAACAGCTATCAACGAAAATCCTGAAAGATATGATTTAAAAACGCTCTTGGCAGAAACCTATTTAGCTGGAGATCAACTGGCAAATGCAATTGATTTGGCTAGTAATATCCTCAAAAAATTTCCATTTAATCTCACTGCCAACCGGATCATTGCCAGATCCCTCAAGACTCATGACCATCCACAGGAAATGGCAATCTGCACAAAACGGCTTTATTCTTTATCTCCATATGAAGCCTATATATCTGAACATGCTCCGACCTTAGAACAAGTTCCTGATCGAGCAATTACAATAGAACAAGTCGAATGGGATGAGGCACAACAAAATTTAAGTACTAAGACCAGGGAAAATATTCTTCCCTGGTCTATACCCTCCGGAAGGACAGACTCTTCCAAAAATAAAGGAGAAAGCGAAAGCATTCCTGATTGGTTATCACCCCCAACCCTGGAAAAAGAGATTATTATGCCTGACGAAAATACTGGAGCTTCATTACCTGAAGACCAAAACCAAAATTCAAATAGCAACGATCAGGAAAATTCTGTTCCTGATTGGATGCAGGAAGCTGGCTGGGAAAAATCCAGCGGAACCGTGGATGAATCAATTCCGGTTTTTGACGATCTTGAAGGTGAAGACGAGATCGTTCCTGCAGATATTCCTGCCTGGCTGGAAGATGCAGCTCCTGAAGGATTCAGCTTAAAATCTGACACTCCGCCTGATCAAGACAAGGCTGAATCACCGCCCAAGCCCCCGGCTATTACCGATGATGATTTGATACCAATCTCACCTCTTGTCGACTCTCCCCCTGATCCCCTGGAGACTGACATCCGGCTAGAAGCCGTTCCAACAGTCAAAGATGAAGAACCCGAAATGGATGTACCTTCCTGGTTAATGAATCTGGAGCTGGATGAGGATTCTCAGGAAACAGCCATTGCCTGGCTGGACAATATGCCAGAAAGCCTTCGATCCGATGATGAACAACAGCGAAGCGAACCGTCCAATGACAAACAAACTGGGACAAAAGATGTATCTGACGATCTGGATTGGATGAGTGACCTATACATCCAGGAAGAAGAAAAATCCAGCACTGCAGAATTATCTGAAAACCTGGCGGCCGCGGAATTAATCCCCGAACTACAAGAAGATGACAAATTATTCAACCAGGAAGAAATTGAAGCAATTGAAAGTGAAGTTCCATCTTGGCTAGATGAACTTGGTGACGAAAGCGCTCCTATTCCATCACCTGATCCATCGCCTGAAGCAATTGAAGAAATAATCCCAGAAGAACTGGACGTTTCCTCAGAAACCTTCCCTAAAGAAGTGGACGATAAAATTCAGCAGCCTGCTGAAAGCGAGCAAGCTGGAAGTTTGATGCCGGACTGGCTTTCGGAAATTGATTCCGAAGACGAGGTCTCTGCGATAGAATCTCCTCCAGCACCCCCGGAAATTACACCCACATCAGTTGAAGAGCAGCCAGACATGCCTGATTGGCTTGAAGATTTTCAGGAAGAACAAGCTGTTCAGGAAGCTGATGTTGAAACGGATAGAACGGATAGTCTGGCATGGTTAGAGAGCCTGGCTGAAAAACAAGTGGCGCCTGATGATGAGTT
>JAIORG010000201.1 GCA_021108255.1 Anaerolineales bacterium
CCTTCCGGCTGAGATATAAAAATGTATTTTCATTCATGTCATTACCTCTCATTAGCTATGAGGAAAATGTACCGACAAAAGAGATAATCTCTTGGCCCTGTGCCCCGGATAGATATGCACCCGGCGTTTTGTCTTGCATTAACCCCTTTTTTCATTTCATAATCAGAGTATAGCATAATGGTCTTTAACGACTGAATTGCATCTCCGGGCCTGAACTTGCGAAATCCCGACCTAGGGGAGCTTGCCTTATCTTATGCTTTTATTTGCTTTGAGTATGCAGTAATTTTGGTGTTATCAAATGAAGATAGAGATAGAATAAAATATTTTTTCAGGGTCCTTGCCAATTAATTCTTCGTAATGCAAACTATTACTTACTCGATAGTGAAGTTATGCTTTTTCTCTAACAAATCGAATAACCGATTAATTTCATCCATGCGCCCCGTTTCATCCCAGCCCAGTTCTGTCTGGAAAATTTTACTCAATTCCCTGATAAGCTCATTGGTGATTTTACCTTCCATAGCAATCAAAGATCGCCGCAGTAAGAAATCATCCAGGTGGACGACTTTCTCATTACGCAGAATGAAGATAATCTCAGCCTGAGAATATTCTGGCAGCGATTGTAAAGGATTATCAGAAACCTGCCCGGAAGCAAACAGGGCAAATTCAGCTGCTCGGGTTCCGTAACGCGTAAACCAGGTTTTTAATATCTCTTCACTCACGCCTGTCTGGCGACCCAGGTTAGTGAGCCATTGGTTGATTTCCTGTTGAGATTTTGGATAATCTTTGCCCCCGCCTAAAGAACCCGTGCGGCTGTCAACTACCCGTTTCAGGTTCAGAAAGTCAAGTGTTTTATTCGTGACTTGCTCTGCAAAAGAGCGGAAGGTAGTCCACTTGCCGCCGACGAGGTTCAAAATGGGATAAATTCGTTCGCTGGTTGGTTTGATTGTTTCAATTCGGTGATTACGAGTTATTTGACCTGTTAATTTGGCTTTTGCAGTCGGCAGCGGCCGTACTCCTGAAAAACGAAAAACAATTTCCTCTGGTTTTACAGTGATATCTGGAAAGATGTGCTGGATCATTTTCAGGAAGTAATCCTCTTCTTCGGGGGTGCAAATGGCCTCATCGGGTTGGCTGCAATAGATATCTGTCGAGCCTACTAAAACGCACTCTCCTAAGCGGCACATCATTACATAACGCCCATCACTGTTTTCAAAAAATAATAGATACTCGTTGAGAGCGTTATACAAACATGAGTTGTTAATGATGATGTGAGAACCCTTCGTGCCTCCAATGTAATTTGTGGGTTGGCCAAGCGAGTTGTTGACATCATCTATCCACGGTCCAGTTGCGTTTATTAAAATTTTAGGCTGCACAAACAGTTTTTCTCCACTCAATGTGTCCAATAGCACAATGCCATTATCCTGGCATCCGGTCAGGGATACGTAATTAAGTGCGTGTGCCTTCGAGCAGAGTTTCTCGGTATCTAAAATCATTTCGACGCAAATACGTTCTGCCAGCGCCATTTGGGCATCATAATAGATAGCTATGCCCAATAATTTTGGGTTGATTCCGGGAAATTGCTGCCTGGCATCAGCGCGCTGTAAAAATTTATGCCGGGGGATGGTCCCGCGAGTACCGGTAAAGGCATCGTAAATATATAAACCAATTTTTGTAATAATAGCTCCCCGTTCTGCAGGGCGATTGAGCAGACTTAGAAATTTTAGCGGAGCGTTGAGTAAACCAGAAAACCAGTGAAAGAAGGGGATAGCTGATGGTTGAGGTTGAACCGCGTGGGGCGCAAATTCTAACAACCAGTTGCGCTCTTGAACCGATTCGCGAACTAGTTGGAATTCCCTGTTCTCCAGGTAGCGAAGCCCGCCATGCACCATCCGTGACGAGGCTGCGCTGGTCCCTGAACAATAATCAGCTCGCTCAACGAGCAAGACATCAATGCCTTGCAGCCCTAAGTCTCGAAAAACGCCGATACCATTTACACCTCCACCCAGTATCAATACACTAACTTTGGGGTTATTACGTATATGTTGAATTATTTCCCTTCGATTCATTTAGAGATTGCTCCCATTTATCGAAAACCGTTCGACAAACCAATGATATGTGACCATTGACTCGCTTGCAAGAAGTGAGGATCAATTATTCAATAATACCCTTATTAAATAGCGAAAATAGCGAACAATAGTTTAATTATTGCGTATTACTCGGAAGAATATTGGAGTAATTGGCTAACTTTTCAGGGTAAATATTATATATAATGAAAATTAGATGCAGGAAAAATGAATGCGAGATCATATTTCTTCTTTGCAAGCCAGCATATTACAAATATTACTTGATCGAGATGAGCCAATATCTGCCAATTCGATTGCTGAAATGCTGGATAGCACGGCCAGCACGATTAGGTACCACCTTGCCTATATAAAAGAGTTGGTTCGAAAAGCTGGAGGAACACTCTCTGCCCGCCCCAGAGTTGGATTTTTTCTGGATATTTCCCCCGACGATGCACAGCAACTGCGTGATAAACTGCGGTCAAAAGAATTCCAATTTCATTATAACTATTCAGACCGGGTGCCATTGATCTTGTTTGATTTGCTGGTTTCAACAACCCCTTTAACAATCACGGGATTGGCCAGTCAGATCGGGATATCAAAGGTGACGCTGATCAAAGAACTGGACAGGTCTGAAACGTGGTTAGAAGAGCATCACTTATCGCTCAACCGGAAAACGCGCACTGGTATTTGGATTGCCGGAGAAGAGGATCATCAAAGACACGCATTAGTGACTTTGCTCCTGGAGATTCTTCCTGAAAACGATTTGGTAAATATCTGCCGGTGGGGGTTATTCTATCCCAGCACAGATTATATATGCAGCAGGCATGTGCAGAATTATGTGATATCCCATATTAAAAATTGGAACCTGCATGATGCCTGGTGGCTGATCCAAAGGATCAGCTATCGTCTTGCCTATCATCTCAGTGATAATCGTTATTTAGTTTTGCTGCTTTATTGGGCTGTAATGATCCAACGTGTCCGGCAGGGTTTTGTGTTAGATCTGCCCGATACTATTTTGGCAGCTATGCAAGGCAGTGATGAATGCCAGGCCATCGTGGAAAGCGTGGAAGAACTGGTACGCACGCGAAACCTGCATATTCCAGCTGCTGAACTGGCTCATTTTTCGGCTTTACTTCAAACATCACCGCACGGACCATATAACCAATTAGGGGAAGTTTCAAACGATACCCAGGACCAAGAAGCCACCCAGCTTGCGAATTATTTTGTTCAAAAAGTTGAAGGGCACACTGATTTTTCAATGAGTGATCCGGTGATTTTTAAACGCTTGTGCAAGCATATTGGGCGTACACTTACCCGGGTTAGATACAGCTTGCCGGTTACGAAACCTTTTACTGATGAGATCACAAAAAAATACCCCAAGATGTGGAAGGCAGTTTGCGAGGCTGTTGAAACAGGTGGAGAAGAAACCCAACAATTTCGTCAAGAAGAAATAACCTACATCACCATGTATTTTATTTTGGCGCAGGAACTTGAAAAGAAAGCCCAGCCCCAGAAGAGTCGACGAGTGATTGTGGCCTGCCCAACGGGGGGAATTTCAATTTGGATGCTGGTCTCCCGCTTCCAGAAAGAATTCCCGGATGTGGAGATCGTGGCCGCGATTTCATTGCGCGAATTGCAGCAGCAAGATAAGTCGCAAGCCGACCTCATTGTAACAACAGCCCACCATGTTGTTGATAAACAACTGCCTGTGATTACTGTCAGCCCTTTTTTGACCGAGGGAGAAATTGAGCTTCTGAAAACCCACCTTAATAATTAGATTCAGGGAATCCCTATGCCAGAGATCGATCTCATCATCACCCACCCAGAAGGATTGCATGCCCGCCCGGCCGCTGAATTGGTCAAAACTGCCCAGCAGTTTCAATCAGAAATCGTGGTTGGCCTGGGGAAGTGGGAGGCTAACGCCAAGAGTATTTTAGAAATCCTGACTTTGGGAGCGGACCTGGGGGCTGAAGTGCATATTGCTGCCAGGGGAGATGATGCTGACCAAGCAATTGAAGCTATTCGTAAGTTGATTGAAACCAATTTTGGTGACGAGCTGGACAAAACTGCAAAAACAGACCAGCAGAAGGATGTTAAGGATGGATAGTTGATAATCATCCATTGGTAGTCCAGGATAGCCAGAATTTAGCTCACGAAACTCTGCAAATGGAGAGAACAGGTAGAACAGCCACCATAGTACAAAATTATTAATATTGAAAGAATCGCCTGGAAGGAAAGTGTATGGAAAATTTTGATTCGATATTATCACAGGTCATCTTGCCTCAAGCGGTTGACTTTGAGCTAAATGGTTTCACTCAAAAGGAGGAGGTTATTGAGCACCTGGCAGACCTATTGGAACAAGCTGGGGCATTAAGTTCTGCCAGTGAATTTGTTGCTGCAGTATACGAACGTGAAAAACAAGGCCCTACATATATGAACTACCAGGTCGCTTTCCCTCATGGAAAAAGCCCAAGTGCTCTGCGGCCTGCTGTTGCATTTGGTCGTTCAAATAACGGCATTCAGTACGACAACGATTTTGGGGGAGGTATTGCCAAATTGATTTTTCTCATTGCCATTCCAGAAGAAATGGAGGCAGATATTTATATTGATGTCCTCAAACGCCTGGCAAGACTGCTAATGCAAGACACGTTTCGGGAAGAAGCTTTGCAAGTAGACAGCTACGAAGCTCTGATCGCCGCTGTCAAGCACGGCGAGGAGCAGGTGCAAGATTGAGTTGCCCCTGGGATTGGTTAAAGGAGGTGTTGACTTATTGACAATTTGCTAGCATTCCGCTCTTATCATAAAAATCTTTAGAAAGGAAAAATATATGACCGATAACATCCTGAAAATCCTCGCCGTCTGTGGTTCTGGAGTTGTAAGCTCATCAATGATCCAAACACGGATTAAAGAAATCTTAGCCGATAGCGGTATTAAAAAAGTGGAAACGTTTGAATTGACTCCAGCCATGGTCAAATCGCATTTGGAACGTGAAGCTGCGGATCTGGTTGTGTCTACAACCCGGTTTTCCGAGGAACTTGATATTCCCGTTATCAACGCTGTCCCACTCTTTTCCGGGATTGGCGAGAAAGAGTTTATTGAAGAATTAGTAACAACCGCAAAACAAATTATGCAGCAAAAAGGAGAATGAATATGGATGGAATTCTTGGAACGTTAAGTACGATTTTCGATACCTTCGGTTCAGCCGTTTTTGTACCGGTGATGCTCTATGTCATTGCTATGGCATTGGGTACAGGCCATAAAAAAGCCTTTTTCTCAGCCGTATACGCTGGCGTCGGTCTGGTTGGTTTCGGGTTTGTGATTAATGCCTATATCCCGCTAATCATTCCTGCCGTGCAGAGCATGGTTGAAGTCACTGGCATTCAACTTGATATTGTTGATATTGGCTGGCAAGCTACTGCGGTAGTTGCCTATGCAACAAAAGCCGGTATGCTCTTTTTAGGTGTCGGCTTGTTATTCCAGATTGCACTCTTCCTGCTTAAATGGACCAATATCTTCCAGCCCGGCGATCTGTGGAACAACTACTCTTACATGGTCTGGGGATCATTGATCTACGTTGCCACCGACAATATGTGGTTGGCTCTGGCTTGTATGTTGGTGATGAACCTGTACAGTTTGCTGTTCTCTGAGGTTCTTCAGAAACGCTGGTCAAAATACTACGGTTACGAAAACTGCACCATCATCCAGCTGCACCATGTTGGCGCGGTGCCGTTTGCCATCGGCATGAACTGGATTTTCAACAAATTGGGTCTATCAAAGATACGCTGGTCTCCTGAGAATATCAAAGAGAAATTGGGTTTCATTGGTGAGCCTGTCATGCTTGGTCTGATTTTGGGCTTATTAATTGGTTTGCTTGGTAACTTAAAGTCATTGGGCACGTTGGCTGCCTGGGGCAATATCATGACCATTGGGATCTCGACTGCTGCAGTTATGGCGGTCTTCCCTCGTGTCGCGGGTCTGTTCTCCCAAGCCTTCACGGCGATCACCCAGGCTGCCCGGGAACGCTCGGTCAAGGATGGATCTCGTGAGATTTACATCGGTGTGAATGACGCGACTGGTTACGGTGAACCTGCTACCCTGATTTCGGGTATCCTCTTGATCCCGGTTATTGTTGTGGTCGCTGCCATCGTCCCCGGCAACTCAATCCTTCCCTTGGTGGACCTGATTGCCCTGCCCTTCATGGTTGAGGCCCTGGTGGCCATCATGAATGGTAACATCTTCAAGGTGGTTGTTTCTGGTACGGTTTGGTTCAGCATGGGACTTGTCGTCGCTACGAAGTTCTCCGGCTTGTTCACCCAGGTTGCTTCTCAATTCGGCGTTGAATTACCCAGCCCAGACGCCCTTGTGACCAGCTTCGGCATCCTGACGAAACCGATCTTTGGTGGTTTGATCTTCCCGGCCTTCCTTAACCAAAGCTGGTTATGGATTGCGGTCCTGCTGATTGTTTACTTTGCGCTTTGGTTCTGGCTGCGAAAGAACAAAGAAAAAGTACATGATTACCTTGAGCGCACTGCAGACGGTGATGTCCCCGCGGAAGGGTAAGAAAGAAATATAATGTTTCAAAGAAGCCCTGAGATGGGAACAAATCACCTCCACAACACCATTTCAGGGCTTTCTCAGTGTAGTCCGTATTGGTTTAAAATATACCTATGCCTACGGCGCCAGCCACTCCTACCTGACCCTCAGGTATGGGCTTGGTGCATGGATACTGGTTCAAGAAGTCGAGAATCTAGATACTGCTGGAATCGATCTCCAGTCTGTGTGTCTTGATACAATCCTTAGTAAAGCAATATCGGAGGCCTTGTGAGTATTATTCCTTCTTTCCCCCTATCTGTTTCAGGTTCGCGTTTTCGTGTGCGATATCAAATTCTTGGCGATGAAAAGACTGCCCGCGCCCGTGCAGAAGATATTTGCATCGAACAGACTATCGAGTATCCGGCAGATCTTGTGCCTGAAGGGGGCATTCGGGAACACGTTTTTGGGCGCATTGAAACGTTTGAGTCTACAGGCCCTGATCGTTATGAAACTGTGATCTCTTATGCCGACGAAATCAGCGGCTATGAGTTCCCCCAACTGATTAACGTCATCTTTGGCAATATCAGCATGAAACCTGCTCTGCGCTTGATGGCACTAGACCTGTCAGATGATTTGCTCAGCCACTTCAAAGGCCCCCGTTTTGGGGTTGCTGGGCTGCGGGAATTGATTGGTGAGCCGCAGCGTCCGCTGCTCTTCACTGCTATCAAACCGATTGGTCTCTCGGCTGAACAACTGGCAGATATGTCCTATAAGTTGGCGCTGGGGGGATTAGACATCATCAAGGATGATCACGGCATCGCCAACCAGCCTTTTGCGCCATTCAAAGAGCGTGTGCCCCGGATCGTGGAAGCGGTTGCCGAAGCAAATGCAAAAACCGGATTTAATACACTCTATGCCCCGAATGTCACCGGCCCATTTGAAACCATGCTGGAGCGGATTTATTTTGCTAAGGAAGCAGGGGTGACCGGTTTGATGCTGCTGCCCGGATATTGCGGTCTGGATTTTGTACGCCGTGTCGCCGAGGATGATTCCATCAATCTTCCCCTTATCACTCACCCGGCTTTTATGGGCACCTTTACTCTCAGCCCGGATTTTGGGGTGGATCACTTTGTGCTGCACGGACAGTTGATGCGATTGGCCGGCGCAGACATCAGCGTGATGCCCAATTATATTGGAAGATTTTCCTACAGCAGAGACGATTGTCTCAGAATTACGGACGGTTGTGCGGTTCCTATGGGACAGCTCAAGTCGATTTTCCCCGGCCCCGGCGGAGGTATCAGCCCGGAGTCATTTGCAGACATGGTAACAGTCTATGGAAAAGATGTTGCCTATTTGGTCAGCGGCAACCTGCATAGGGAGTCTCCTGATCTAACTCAAAATGCTGCCCGGTTCCGCGAAATAATTGAGACTATATGATTCCACTTGATAAAATCTCTGCTGTTTTGTGGGATATGGATGGTGTCCTGGCAGATACTGGCGAATATCATTACCAGGCAATGGTATCCACTTTGGCTTCATTCCGGATAGAGTTCAGCAGGGAAAATTACCTACAAACCTTTGGTACGAATATTCAGAATGTTCTTGCGGTCACGCTTGGAGAGCCACCGACAGAAAAGTTTGTCCAGGAGATTCTACTGGCGCAAGGTATGACGTTTTGCAATTTGATAAAGGGGGAATTGCAGCTGCTTCCTGGAGTCCTCAAGGCTTTGGATTATTTTAAATCAAGTGGCATTAAGCAAGCAATTGCTTCTTCATCAGTAGATTTTTTAATCCAGGACACAATCGATGAAATTCAGATTAATGATTATTTTGAGATTGTAATTTCCGGCGCTCATCTGCCGCCAAAACCGAATCCCGATATTTTCCTCCGAGCTGCTGATGCGCTCCAAATCCCTGCCAAGGCTTGCCTGGTGATAGAAGATTCGCCTGCAGGCATCAGGGGAGCTAACTCTGCGGGGATGTTCTCCCTGGCTGTTACAAACACACATCCTCATTCAGAGCTGCAGATGGCAGATGGGATAGTGAACTCGTTACAAGATTTATTCAGTCCTTCTGGGGAAAAGAATAATTAGTAAATCAATTCAGCCATCAATTTAAAAGAAAAATTAACTGCAGCCCGCCGGGTTAGAACATTGGCTGAATTTTTCGTTTTGCTTAAAGCATATGAAGAAAGAAATCGCTTCGCCCAGAATCCCACCGTAAGAATGCTGGAGTACCTCGAATTGGTCTTCGCCAAGCCGATTATTCGCTTTAGTACCAGCCGGCCCACTTCTTGTTATTGTACTGAGACCAATGACCCAATGGCCATTAAGATGAGTGAGAGAAGCACAAGAGCGAGGGTGGCTGGACTTCCCCAACGACCAAGTGTCCAACCGGGATCACTTACCGGACCGGTCAGCCGTGCTTGGCGGTACATGGGGATCGTTATTAACGCCACAACGATCGCAGTCGCGCCGCCGGCTAACCTCAACCAATCGAGGAACTGCCACGCTCCAATCCAAAGGATCAGGAGAGACGGGAGTGTGGCGGCAAGCCAGGCAACCCTGTTTGAGATGCCGATTCTTTCCCGGAGGATGTCGGCCAAAGCGAGCGATACCGACCAGTAGCTTGTCACCAGGGCGAACAAAATAAAGAGCGAACCAATCAGGCTTGCCCAGGCCCCCATTTGTTCGGTGATACCGATGATTGCCACCGGTGTGACATCGGTAGAGATTCCCAAGGCGATCAAGGAGACGGCAGCAGTGAGTAAACCATTGATCCCGAGTCCAATCAAGATTGCATTGACCGCACCTCGACGGTCAGGACCGAGACCTTTTACTACCTGGGGCACGCTGTAGAAAGTCCACAACGCGTACATAACCATTCCGTAAAGCGCAAGCCACTGCTTCGCCGAGCCCGTTGGACCTACCGGGACTTTAAATGGCATTGGAATTGCCCCAATCCCAATTATAGCTACGAGACCAATTAACATGAGAGCCGCAAAACGCTCGGCGATGCCAATCGCTTTGAGCCCGAAGAACACCACACCTGCTGAGATCAGGTAAACAAGAAATTCAGCGAGGTGTAGGTTGATTCCGGTGAGGTTGGCTGCGATCTCTCCTGCGCCGGAAACATACGCTGCCAGGTTGGCCAGGAAGGCGATGCTCAAGAACGCGAAAATTGTCCACAGGATCCAGCGTCCGAGGCGGCCGCGCAGGACATAAAGGTGCATAAGCTCAACTATCTGGAGATCGCGCCCGGTGCGGAACAATACCTCGGCAAGCATAAGGTGGACTAGAGAACTGGCGGCCCATGCTATAGGTAGAATGAGAGCGATTCCGATAAAGCCAACCTTTTCGGCAAGGAAGGGTACAGCCATGATGCCTGCGCCAATACCGGCACCTACCATGAGCGAGATTGCTTCCCAGCGCGTAAGCGATTGTTCCTTGATCATTTTCTTCATTCCTCGGTAGTGAGCAATTATAGCGTTGCTATCTCGATGTAGGGGATCCGGTTGTCCAATAAGTTGACCGATTTGCCAGACCAGGAGACTGCGAACAGTTCGCTGCGGTAGGTGATGTGGAAATACCGGCGGGCAACCGTGAGCAGAGGATCGTTATCCACCAGCCCGATCATCAGGAATGCCTTCCCACGCGAGTAGGCATTCTGCAGGCAGGCGGATAGCAGCACTCTCATCACGGCTTGATCGTCTTCGGTCACACAAATGCAGGAAGCGATCGCTAACGGTATCACCTGACCTGGTTGGGTGAGTGGTTGGGCCCGGATAAACCGTGCGGCAAGATTGTAAAGTGGGCGGAGTAAACGCAGCTCCGGTCCATAGGAGTCGATTATGTCCTGTTTGTAGGCTGCTTGGTCCCAGGCAGCCATAACTCCCACAATGGTATCACCCCGGCGAGCCACAAAAATATCTTCTGGTCTGAGCCCGCGAAGCTTTATTCCTCCGCTGAAATCCTCAAGCCTGTAGGAGGGGAAGAATTGCCTGCGGGGTCCCTGGAGACGCAGATAAGCGGTGATTTCACCCAGAGTCTCCAATGAGGCTGGCCGCACGTCTACTCCCGGCACACTGAGAACTCGCCTTGCTCGCAGGGGGATGGCATAGGTTGTCATGCCCCAACGGCCTGCAACGTGCAAACCTCCGGGCAGCCGGGCACCCACCAGGAGTTCACGGGCTCGAGGATTCTCGCTGGATATAACCCCTGTGTAGAGAAGACCGGGAGGGCTTGCCTCCCTGAACCACTTTGCTCCCCGGTGGACAAGCCAATTACCCCGGAAACTTTCGGCAACTCGAATCTGGCCGATATAACCGAGTGGTGCCTCTTGCCCGTTCAAATAGGCTTGCCGCTCCGCGCGGCAAGCAATTCCGGCCAACTGCCCATTGTGTCGATGATGAACAACCAGCACATCACAGGGGTCACCCATGATTGTGGTACCGAGGAAATAATCTGGCTCACGAGCAAATCTTATAGAAACGGCACCTGGCATCGGCACCGAACCCACTAGCGCCCGGATGTCGGGCTCGTCGTCCGGCGTTGCCCATTGGAAGTTGAACCTGGTCTCTTTTTTCATCAGTTTCCCAGATGCATACCTTGCTTCTTGAAAGACTCACGGCGGAAAAGCGGGTTGTAAATTAGGTAGGTGGAAAATCGGAAAAGTGAAGCAAGATTGGTTTTCAGATCCAACGCGCGCTTGATGATTGAGGCATGACTGCTCCAACGCAGCCGGCAGGCCCAGGCAGCCTCGGTCAGTTCGTCGGCTGTCATCCGCGCCGGGCGGAAGGCTGCATGGTTGAACCGATAATCCGGGTGGAGCCACCAGCGTCCATCATAGAGAAGCCGGCCTTCATCTCGCAGACGCTCGTAGAACGGCGTTGAAGGGTAGGGCATTAACACGTTGAAGGCTGCAAACGTGAAACGGTTGGAGATTCCCCACTCGCAGGTCTCAAGAATCGAATCAACGGTATCGTGATCGTATCCGAGCGCAAAGGCTGCCCAGGTTTGTAAGTGATGGTCACGCAGGGTGGCGACCGCCTTGGTATATCCATCGAAGGCGGCGAGGTTGGGAGTTTTGTTCATCTGACGCAGGTTCTCGATATCCAGACTCTCGAAACCAATGACGTTGCCGAGGCAGCCGCTCTCTACAAACAAGCGCATCAACTCTGGATCATTAGTGTGATTGACGCTCACCTGGGAAACCCAGCGGATATTGAGGGGGACAAGCGCACGGAGAAGCTCCTTTGTTGCCTCGGGGTTGGCGACAAAGTTGTCGTCGACGAAGAATAGGTCCCGGCGCGGTTGGGCGTTGATCTCTGCAATCACCTCGGGGGCAGATCTGGTGTAAACTTGATGGTCGAAGTACTCGCCGACGGCACAGAACTCGCAGTGGTGGCGGCAGCCGCGGCCAAATTGGAGCAGGCTCACGGGTAGGTATCTTTTGCCAACGTACAGGTCTCGATGGGGCATCACACCTGGTTGGGGGATTCCAAGTTTGCCATGGTAGCGCGGCCGCAGATGCCCTTGGTGAGCATCAGCCACAACTTGCGGCCAGAGAGCCTCTGCGTCACCCGTGAATACGGAGTCCGCGTGCTCAGCCACTTCAGCGGGGATGAGAGTTGCGTGCATTCCGCCCATCACTACCGGTACCCCGCGCGCCCTGTACTCAGCGGAAATCTCGTAGGCGCGGCGCGCAGTGAAGGTTTCGATATTGATCGCGACCAGGTCAGTCGGTTCATCGTAGTCGATTTCATCGACGCGATCATCGAATAGCCGGCAGTCCACACCGGGCGGGGTCAGTCCCGCAAGAATACCAAGGGACAATGGTTCCATACGCCCCTCATCAACAAAACGTTCGTTGTTGTCCAGGTAACCGAGAGTAGGTTTGATGAAGGTCACTTGCATCGTGCCGCCTTAGGTTAATTGTGTTTTACTAGCGGGGAAAAATTATCCAGCTATGCTTCAAGTTGTAAATAATTTAAAAAGGATTTATCGCGACACAACAGGTAAGTTTCTAAATTTCATTCTGATGAGTAGTATAGCATAAGGAGGTTTTGGGTATTATTCAAGATTACTTATCTCAAGTACAGATCGATCTAATTTCACAAGTGAACAGAAACACCTGATTGACAGCTAATCTTCACTGATCTATACTGGAAACAAGCTCGACAGCCACACCCGGAAAAAGGAGGGTCTCTGTCGAACAAGATTTTACATATCCAGCTTCTGGGGAATTTCCACCTCGTCTACGGCGATAAACCTGTCACTGGCGTGGATACTCCACGGCTAAAATCTTTTTTTTCCTACCTGTTGATCCATCGTAATTCCCCGCTGTCACGCCAACGATTATCCTATCTCTTCTGGCCGAATTCCTCCGAATCCCAGGCTCGCACAAACTTAAGAAATTTACTCTATCACCTTCGGGAAGATCTTCCTGACGCGGATCTCTTTCTGGATGTAGGCTCAAAGACACTTTCCTGGCACCCCGATGCTCCTTTTAAAATAGACCTGGATGATTTTGAGGATGCTTTGGTTCGAGCAGAAGATGCTCAAAAAGCAGGTGATCAAGCTGCCCACCGGGAGGCTTTAGAGGAGGCGGTGGATTCCTACGGCGGCGATCTTCTTCCTAGTTGTTACGATGATTGGATCTTCCCCGACCGGGAACGGTTAAGCCAGGCATATATGAGGGCTTTGGAACAACTCGTTGAAATCCTGGAGGCCGATCGAGATTATGATGCTGCTATCAAGAAAGCTCAACAGCTCTTGCGGCACGATCACCTGCACGAGGTTACCTACTGCAGGTTGATGCGATTGCATGCCCTGAACGGTGACACAGCCCGGGCATTACGCACTTATCATACTTGCGTTGATACCCTGGAGAAGGAATTGGGGTTGGATCCAGGTGTCGCTACCAGGGATTTGTATAAGCAGTTGCTTGATCGGGATTTCGAGGTGGAAGCACCGCCCCGGGTTGCAGAGAAAGGTACTGCGCTGATAGGCCGGGATGAAGCATGGGGAGCACTGCAGATGGCCTGGCGGGACCTTGATCGTCAGCCTCACCTCACATTGATCAAGGGTGAAGCAGGAATAGGCAAGACATATTTAGCGGAAGAATTCCTGCGTTGGGCCCGGCGGGAGGGGATCACCGGGATTAAGACTCGATCTTATCCAGCCGAAGGAGAGCTTGCCTACACTCCGGTAACAGAATTGTTGAAAAGTGAACCGATCAGTTCAAAGTTTGTATCCCTGGAAGATACCTGGCTAACTGAAATTGCCCGGCTGCTGCCTGAACTGCGGATTGATCGGCCTGACCTTCCTGACCCTGAGCAGTTAAGTGAGAACTGGCAGCGTCAGCGAATGTTCGAAGCCTGCGCTATTGCTCTTTTGCAAGGAGAGGGGGTGCTGGTTGTCGTTTTTGATGATTTGCAGTGGTGCGACCGCGAGACACTGGCCTGGCTGCGGTACATGATGGATTATGATTCGAAAACAAATTTGATGTTTGTCGCAACCTTAAGAACGGAGGAGATTACCGCGGACAGCCCTCAGACCTCCTTCTTTTCAGACCTGCAGCGGAGCGGGATGATAACTGAAATCGGGCTTGGTCGCCTGGATCAGGGGGCGACGTTGTCCCTTGCCGCTAATTTAAGCGGCCATCACCTGGATGACCAGGCGGCAGAGCGCCTTTTCCAGGAGACAGAAGGAAACCCGCTTTTTGTGGTTGAAGCGGTCCGTTCCGGTTTTTTGGGAGAAGAAGATAGCGCCTCAAGCACCACAAAGTTGCCGCCAAAGGTGCAGGCAGTGATTGAAACCCGTTTGGGTGCACTCTCCCCCGGAAGCCGGGAGATAGCGAGCATTGCCGCAGTAGTGGGACGGGAATTTGGTTTCGACCTGCTCTTCCGGGCTGTGGAAAAGAGTGAAGAATCAGTAGTGCAGGGCTTGGATGAACTCTGGCAGCGGCGGGTCATCCGGGAAGAAGGGGTTGAGGGTTACGCCTTCAGTCATGATAAATTTCGAGAAGTCATTTACCAGGGTTTGAGTCCTCCCCGGAGGATTTATTTTCATCGGAAGGTTGCTGATGCCCTGGAGGAGATAAACCTGGACCAGGTAGGGAAAGTTGCCCCTCAGCTCGCGCACCACTTTGATCGGGCAGGCGAGCAGGATAAGGCAATTAAATATTTTATTAAGGCTGGCGATCAAGCACTTCGGGTATACGCCAGGCAGGATGCAATGGATTATTATCAACGTGCTTCAGTTTTATTGGGGGACAGGAAGGACGTTCGGTCTATCAGTCTCTACCAGGGATGGGGGAATGCTCTCCTTGGAGAGGCCCGGTATGAGGAAGCCGCTGATGCCTATCGGGAGATGCGCTCTTCAGCTGGAACAGTCCAGGATGGAAAAGCGGAAGCCCAGGCCTGGTTGGCATTGAGTAATGCCAAGGATAGATTGGGAGATCATCACGGCGCCCTGGAAAGTGCTGAACGAGCGACGAAGGTGGCTCAGGACACGAATGCCATTGAGGAGAAAGTGGCTGCGGTCTTAATGAAGGGCCAGATGCATTATCGGCTGGGAGATATGGTTAAGGCGTTAAACCTGGGGAAGGAAGCCCTGGTTCTGAGTGAGGATCTGGAGGATAAACACACAATTGCCCGCTGTTTGAATTTTCTTGGTCTCGTTCATGATGTCCTGGGTGATTATGGACAAGCTCGCAAACATAAAGAGGATGCACTGTCCCTTTTTAAGGAGATTGACAATCATCAAGCAAAATGGTGGATTGGGAATATTTACTGTAACATTGCCAATACAGCGAATCTGCGGGGGGAATTTCTCCAAGCTGTGGATCTTTACTTGAAAGCGTTGGAGATTATGCAAGAGATCAGTGATCAAGATTTGGAGATAATGTGTCTCGTTAACCTGGGTGCTGCCCGGGTTGGGATGGGCGCTTACGAGCTGGCGGAGCGGGATCTGAGCCGGGTTTTGGAACTCACCGAATCATCTGGTTGGTTGGGTCTTTCCCTGACTTATCATTTCCTGGCAGAGGCATTCCTGGGTCAAGTACGGTTGGAGGATGCGCTTGCAGCAGCCATAAAAGCCCTTGATTATGCTCAAGAGACGGGCGCCCAGGAATCCCTGGGCGCAGCCTGGCGCTCACTTGGAAAAGTGGCGTCTCAGAGACCTGAAGGGGTGACCATAGAGGGACAAGCTTATCAGGCAGAGGCGTGTTTCATAAACAGCGAAAAGATATTTGTGAATGTGGGAGCCGATGCCGAGCGAGCCCACACTTTGAGGGCCTGGGGGACGCATGAGTTGGAGTTGGGCAATGAGGATCGAGGCGGGAAATTGTGGGCTGAGGCAAAAGAAATCTTTCAACGATTAGATGTGCCAGCAGAAGTTGAAAGGATGGAAAAAAACTAAGGTTTAGAAAGCGCAGCTTGCAGGCAGCTTAAATACCAACAGCGTAAGAATTCTCTACTCAGGACTCATCTTTTTATAATATTATCTGTATTACTGGCAGGTTAATCAGTAATAAGCAGCCGCAACTTCAGCAGTGTTTAAAGTCCGCCGATCAGGGGGTCATCCAATTCTTCAATGATTATCTGCAGGTAACCGTAAGGGTCGTCGTCCGTCCCTGGAGGTATGAAGCTTAGGTCGGTGAACTCCACCCAGGTGTCAGCCCATGAAGCGTCTTTCCAGATTAAGTAGGCTACTCTGGGACGTTCATATTTCTCATCAATTGCCGCCTCCCAAGCCTCGGCTGTATACATCACTTGCATTTCGAGAGGAGGATTGAAGTGGGTGATGAGCTCACCATCTGCATCTTTCACCTGGAAGTAAGTTATCAGGCGGGTGATCGTGAAGGGTTCATTAACTGCCAGGGCGGCTTCTATTTTGGCCTCGCTTAATGGATCAGCATCGATAGTAATATTGTTTTTCCCCCCTGGGATGCAAATTTCCACTTGTATATCCCCCCCGTTTTCACCACCCAAACCAGGTAACACACTGATTAAATCGTCCCCAGAATCACCACATTTGTATTTTACGGTTTCCTCCTTGACGGGTTCAATTGTTATTTCTTCTATTGGGACTCCATTCTCTTCCATTGTTTGCTCACAGCCCTGGAGGACAAGGCCAAAGGCAATAATGGCTATCAATAATAAAGGGAAGGCCAGCACACGTTTCTCTTTGAGAATTCCTCTTAATTTTCCAGAAAACTGATTTTCTTTACCCATCGTTCCTCCTATTAATCGACCTTGTTTTAACTTGCAGGGCTTTTAATTTATTGTGAAAAATGGATAGCCTGATAGACGGAGTTTTGTTATTTCCCTCTTGTTTCCCCCAGGTGTGGAATAAGAACGTGCGGCTATTCGGGTATTTTTTAAGAATAGCACAAGAAGACCAAAGTAGCAAGTTCCCCCTGTCTAATTTAAGAAACGGACCTCTTTGTAAATCTCTTTGCCTGAAACGCTGCTAGAAACGCTTTGAAAACGCCCTCTTTTATATACTGATGGTGCAAGTTCAAGCAAGCAGTAGAAAAAAGGAGAAAGCCCATGTTTATCAGAAAAGATTATTATGTACAAGAACAAATGAGAAAAGACCGGATGGCCAGTGCCGCACATGCTCGATTGGTTAAATCAGTCTCTTCTCAGAAGGAATCCTCTCTCAAGAAAGTTTCCTTCCAGGTCCTGGGATTGGTCGGTTCCCGGTTGGTGAAGTTGGGCGATAACCTGCTCTGCCGCTGTGCTGATATGACTCTGGTCAGCTCGGGTCAATCATCGCAATCCAAGCTCTAAAAGATAAGCATGTGCCTCATAGCTAGCCCGGAGCGCTGAAAAAGGCTCCGGGTTTTTTATTAATGGGATTGCCGCAGGGTTAACGAAGAGGCTAGTTATAACTGCTTGAGCATTAACACGAGATGACTTCGCTTAATACAAAAAGGGCGACCCACCGGGTCGCCCCTACAGGTGACTTCAAGCCCCCGCCTGTGGAAGGGAAAGTTCCATTCTTATATCAAAAACACCTCCTGTATTTATTGTACGAGAGGTGCTTTTATTATTGTGTCCTGTTATTGGGATTCAGTTCATCCAAGAACCCCTTTTCTCCTCACTGAAGGGGGCTAAGTGGATTAAACCCGTAGAGGAACAAGGTAAGCACAGTGATAGAGATTGACAATACCGAACCGGTGACCAATTCCCAGACGTTGTGACCCTTGGCTGCAATGCGGGCAAATATCGTCAGGGGGATAAGGGACACCAGCGGTGCAGCTATCAATCCGAAGAAATAGAGGACTGCAGCAACTGGACCTGCCACGCCTGCGGCATGACCGCTGGCCTTGTAGCGCAAGATCAAGTTAAAAACAATCAATCCCAGCGTGATCAGGGTATAGTTGATGGCCAGGGCCTCATAAATTCGCGGCGCATCAGTCATCCGCAGGACAATAAAACCAATCGGGTAGCTGATGATCATCAAGATGAAACTGGCGGTACGCTGCCGTTTTAAGATCTTGGTCCAGTTCTTGACCCTGCCGGGAATGTAAAACAACAAGCTGCAGAGGGGAATCAGGCTGATGAACAACAAGGCCCAGCCAAATCCTTCCGCGCGGTTGGGAAGATCGGTAGGGAGGTTAAAGAAAATAAAGGTAATTAAGGCTCCTGAAAGGAGCGGCACGTTCAGCAACTGGGAAAGCACCTCGCCGATGACGCGCAGGGCGAGAGGTTTTGTCGGTTTGGGGTTGGTTTGTGGGGAGTCCATCTTCGATTTGCTCCTGGTATACTACAAGTGAATATGTTCATGGGCGGTGAACAAGTGTCCGGTTTTATCCGCCTGATACCACGATGGGCTAACATCGCGGGCCGGGCACTCGCTCTGATTATTTCTTTTTTTTCTTTTTCTTTTTTTCTACTTTGTCCTCCAGCTGCCTGGAATCGTCCAAAACCTCCTTTTGATATTGTTCAAAAGTGATATTTTTCCAGAACTCAGTTGTACTGGAAATAAATGAGTAAACTTGCCGGGATGCGGTTTCTGTATCCAGGGCTTCAATGTTGGGAATCATCGCTGCCCAGAGATTCCGCGCCGCCTCCCTGTGTTCGGGATTGGCGTAATAATAAGTCGCGAGTTGGTGATAAAAATCTTTGAAGGTGTTAAAGATCAAGCCGTAGACCAGGTTGTCGCAGTAGGCGATTAACATATGATGCAGCTTCCACATACTGCGGGCATATTCTTCTGCTTCATCGGGCAGGCGGCTGAAGCTCTCCAGCAAGTCCAGAATTAGACCCGGGGCTCGACGCACAGAGGAGGATGTGTACTGGGGAGCTAACAACTGCCACATTTCCAGCAGGTCAGGGACCAGGTTAGGCACCAAGTCAGGATCGGCTTTGAGAAGTCCTGCCAGGATATTTAAGTTTCCATCCTGTAAATAGTCGCGGATTCGGGTGGGCTTTCCCTGCTGGATATCCAGCCAGCCATCGCGGCTCAAGCGCTGCATGGCTTCCCGCAGGGCAGGGCGGGCAATATCAAGGTCTTTGCTCAGAGTGCGCTCTCCGGGCAGATCGGTGTTGGGGGGAAAGGCGCCGCTGACGATCCCTTCAATGAGATGCCGCTCCGCCCGATCTGTAGCTCGTTCTTTGCTGTGTTCACTCATTATCCGCTCCTTTATGGCGTCCGCAGAACTGGTAATACCTGTTATTAAAGATATCATAACACTGGTAATACCAGTTGTCAATAAGTCCTGTTGGGGGTTTGAGAATAGGGGAAAATCTTGTATCCGGCAGGTTATATACAGCCATTCCATCCGCTGAAGATAAGATCCCGGAGTGTCTTAAAACTCCGGGATCTTTACAAGGACTGGAAATTCCCGTTTGGGGATTGTGATTATGGTAAAGGAAAACCGCTCTTCATATTCGAAGAACGGTTCTGCTAAGCGATGGACGGTTTAAGTTTTTTATTCATACCCAAATCGGTTTAACACCTGGCTTGGAGAAAGAACTATTTCCTTTTGATTATTGGTATCAGAAAAACAATAATCAAGATCAAATACACATACCAGTCAAGACTCATGGCATCAGTTCGGAATCTCGGCCAAACAGTTATCAGCAGTAACGTAGACATAAGAGTAACTATGATCATGCACTGCCTTTGAAGAACAGTCATAGATATTTTTCTTTGAAATCGTTCTTTTAGCTTCATTTTTAGATTTTTCTCTCCATTTTCAATTGGATCTCGCATATCCATAAAATCCTTGGGTGTTTTTTTCTTTAGCTACTTAGATTTCTTGTTTGGTAATGCCCCAACAATAAGTACAAGAATAAGGATGGGACCGAATATTGCTCCCAGTGTATTGAAAGCTTCAGACATCTGGGTTGGAAATATAATGAGTAAAATAATGCTAATTATAATTAACAACCCCAGGTTTTTAAGGGTTTTTTTCAAATATTCCATATTGATATCAGACCCCTTCCTCCAAAAATATATTGATCTGAAGAAAACAAATATCCGCCAGGTAATAAAAAAGGGGAAAGATTGTTTCCCCTAAGCGCAGTATAGCATAATGATCCCAACAAAAATCCGCCCTACAAAAGTGTAGAGCGGAAATCGCTTAGTCCATAATCCCGGTCTCGAAACGTTTTTATTTTATTATTTCTGAAAATCAAATATATCGCATAAAAATGTCAAGAGATGTGGTTACATCGAAGTTTCAATCAATAGTTCAGAGGAAAAATACTCCGCAAGATCATTTCTCCTATCAGCTAATAAAATATTACACTCATCAATAGTTTTGTACTTGAGAATTGTTCTATTCCACTTTGTTTTCATCCAGCCATACTTGCTGTATAAACCTGGTTTATTTGTCCTTAGTCCATTAATGATCAAAACTTTAAGCCTTTTCAGATGGTCAATATATTCATTATCTGAAACAAATATACCCAGCTCTGGTTTCTGACACTTATCAAAATAATCTATGTAATAAAAATCATCTTCATCTTTATTGAGGAAGTTACTTATTTCCCTTCCGCTTTTATCATCATATTCAAGTAATTTTCTGTATTCATTATTCTTATCAAATAAGCTTTTCGGTAATATTATTCTTGGACTTACCGCCGCTTTACTTTCTACCATATAGGCATGAACCAGCGCAGTCCCAAAAAGTACTTTATCAGTATGGATCAATGACCCATAAGAAATGCCCCCCCTTATGAGTATCTCGGATTTCAGAAGTTCATAAGTCAGATGAAGTAATTCTCCTAAAAGATACTTAAATTCAAGTGGCTCATCACTAATTTCAAATGATATAACGATTGAATCAGAAAACTGAGTAACTTGCCTTGATTCTGCGACTCCTTCAACTTGCTCATCAACACCCATAAGATCTCTTATTCTCATAAATACATCATAAAGATCTTTGATGAGATATTGATCATCAATTAATTGATTCTGATCAGTTTTTATCTTTGTCGCATTCAAGATATGCTCAAAACCTAATATATCAATAAAAGCGACAACTCTATCATCGTAAGCTTTTTTTTCAGACATAAATGTGGAAACTTGAGATCACAGATTGTGATTTCAAGTTTTGTTTATCTCATTAAGTACATAATAAAATGTTTGTATGATTTGATCTTTCTCAGCTGCTTCTTTCTCTAATTTTTCAATTTCTTTCTTGAGAGATTTGTTCTCAGTAAGAATTTTCCGTAATTCTGTAAACACTCTCACAACTAATACGCTGACTTCAACAGCTTTACCAGATCTTAAAACATTCGCTAATTGAACTACTCCACGTTCTGTAAACGCATAAGGCAAAGCTCGCCTACCACCCCAACTTGAACTCACGTTTTGTGATTTCAAGTTATCATATTCTTCTTTAGTGAGTCGAAACATGAAATCAGGTGGAAATCTGTCCTTATTTCTCTTAACTTGTTGATTTACAACTCGAGTTTCAACACCATAAATATCTGCGAGATCCTGATCTAACATTACTCGACTATTTCTAATTGTATAAACAAGTGACTGGATTTTTGTGAGATCTGAACTCAAAATAATACCCCCATTTTCTGTAATTCATTCAATTGCAGCTTAAATAATATAATCGAAGTATAGCATAGGGAAATAATGAAAAATAGTGTAATTAAAAGTTTTTCAATAAAAAAATCACTCGATGACATCACGAATAGTTCCGCTTTGTGGATGGGCGGTGTTGGGGTCTCTCAAACCAGCTCTCCCTCAACACAGGTTTGGAATATAATCCATTGCAACAGAAAGGGGTTTTGGATGAATCGAAAATTTCTCCTCACTTCACTTTTAATTTTATTCCTCGGGGGGTGCGCCTCGCCTCCGGAGAT
>JAIORG010000187.1 GCA_021108255.1 Anaerolineales bacterium
AAACCCATCATCAAATAAAAACCTAATGGAAATAAATAATTAAGCATGAGCAGGTTCTTGTTTCGAATGCCTGTAAGAAATTCAAAAGTGAAATGTTGTCTAAAAGCGTTCATTATTTTACTCCTTTGGCTGTGATCTCCAGGAAACGATCCTCCAATGAGGGACGTTCAACCCGCAGATCGATGAGGGTGTCTTGTTCGGATTGGATATGATCGATAATTGCGGCGATTGTGGCGCCAATATCATCGCTGTAATAAATATCGTAATCCTCTTTTGTGGCATGTTGGCTAACAGCCGGGAGACTGGAGTTGTGTTTTGTCAGCGAATTATCAGTGGTACGGACTGACACTTTGGTCAATTGCTTGCCAGTGGCAGTAATCTCTAAAGGTGTCCCTACAGTGGCCAGCATACCGTTGAGCAGGATAGCGATCCTGTCCGACAATTCTTCTGCTTCGGCCATATCGTGGGTAGCTAAGATGATGGTTGAGCCTGCAGCTTTCAATTCTCGCATCAAATCATGCAGCTCAACCCGGGTTGCAACATCCAGCCCGGCGGTTGGCTCATCCAAAAAGAGCACTTGCGGATCGTGGGCTACTGCAAGAGCCAGAGATAGGCGGCGCTGTTGACCGGTTGAAAGTTGACAGAATTGGGTTTTGCGTTTTTCTTGTAAACCCAACCGGTCTAAAAGGTCAAAGCGTGGTTTAACTTTGTGATAGGCGCTGAAGAACTTCATTGCTTCATCGGGGGTGATGCTGTCTGGCAAGCCGGAGGACTGAAGTTGTACGCCAATCACATTGCGCAGTTGGCGAGGGTGTTTTGCGGGGTCGAACCCAGCCACGGTTAAGGAACCACCACTGGGTGCTCGCAGCCCTTCCAGACTCTCGAGGGTGCTCGTTTTTCCAGCGCCATTTGGACCTAGCAAAGCGAAAATCTCTCCTGGTTGGACATCAAAACTAATCCCATCAACTGCCGTAAAATCTCCATACATCTTTTTGAAATCTTTGATTTGGATAATCGGTTGATTCATGACCTACTCCCTTCCTGAATGAATGTTTGAAAATTGTTATTCATAGTCTAGTGGAATATGGAAGTTTACACATCGTCCGAGAAGGCAAGCTTGGTTGTACTTTTGGACAATGTACTTATAGTCGATGCCAGGAGAGACAAAAAGAGATAAAATAAAATCAGGTAATCTTATGAGAATAAAAACAGTGCTCTACATTATCAGAGATTTTTTTTCTATGCCGGATGAGAGCATGGACGAAGAGTTTCAGTTTGCACGCCCTTTCTATATTATATTGATACTAGTGCTGGTGTTTGTTTATGGCTTTGCTTTATACACTCAACCTGAACTTCGAACAACCTGGTGCTTTTTAGGTTTAACTTTCCTGATGGCTTTACATATTATTTTACATTTGCGGAGCATTGTGCTGGTAAAGCGCCCCGGGTGGGATGTGGCATATGTTTTGGTGCAGTCTGTAATTACATTGTTGATTGTTTACATGCTTAAGGAAATGAATTTGGCTATTGGAGTGGTAGCAGCCATGATCGGTGAATCTGTAGGGATATTACGAAAGAAGCGTGTGTTATCAGCTTTGGTTTTGATATTCTTACTCACAGGGACGCTCGGCATTTTACAAATGACCGGGCAGAATATCCCAATAATTTTTTGGTATTCCGCCATCTCTATAGTCTTATTCGTAGCGGTCTAT
The DNA here is from genome assembly GCA_021108255.1 of Anaerolineales bacterium. Classification (GTDB taxonomy): domain Bacteria; phylum Chloroflexota; class Anaerolineae; order Anaerolineales; family UBA11858; genus B10-G9. The sequence continues at coordinate 1,713 of JAIORG010000187.1, forward strand.
GTGGAATTGTACAGTAGGCAAAGCGAAGCCCGCCTGCAGGCCCAGGGATTACTACGAGAATTAGAATTAGCACACCAAAAACTGACCCGGTATGCTGACCGAGTGAAGGAATTGACCTTAAGTGCCGAGCGTGAACGAATGGCATTTGAATTACATGACACCTTGGGACAGGGGTTAGCTGGGTTAGTTTTGCAGTTGGAGGCGGTCATGAACCATTTGGAAAATGATCGAACTGAAAGAGCGGAGGAAATCGTTTTCCAATCTATGCGGCGGGCACGGATAACTTTGGCTGATTCGCGAGCCGTGATCGATGACCTGCGTCTGATGAGGGAGGGGCAAGTCTCATTGAGGGATATGCTCTTTCATCAAGTAGAGGATTTTAAACAAAGCAGTGGGATAAATATTGACGTGGATATCGCCCGTTTGCCAGAAGATTTGGAGCCCCCGGGACTGGTTGTAGAACATGCAAAAAGAATTGTGTCCGAGGCATTATTCAATATTGTCCGGCATGCTCAAGCAGGGAATGTTTCGTTGACCGTAAGGGGCACGGCCGATGAACTAGATATTAAAATCAAAGATGATGGCAAAGGATTTGACCAGGAAAACATCGGTCAGGATGGGCATTATGGCTTATTAGGAATGCAGGAACGTGCCCGGCAGTTAGGCGGGACATGTGATGTTATCAGTCAACCCAATCAAGGGACTGCCATCAAAGTGGTATTTCCCTTGAGCCAGGAAAGTGTGTAAATATGACTGATATGATCAGGATTTTGGTTGTTGATGACCATGCTATCGTACGGGACGGGATTAAATTGATCATGGAGACGGTAGACGAGTTAGAGGTTATCGGAGAGGCTGCGAATGGACGCAAAGGGCTGGAACAGGCCGAAGCCTTGAAACCTGATGTGGTCTTGATGGACCTGCGGATGCCGGAGATGGACGGTTTGACGGCCATTAAACATTTGCGAGAGGATCACCCAGAAATTGCAATCATTATATTAACCACCTACAACGAAGACGATCTGATGTATCAGGGTTTACAGTTGGGAGCACAGGGTTATTTGTTGAAAGATGTTGACCGGCAAACTTTGATACGCACGATAAAAGCAGTGGCTCAAGGTGAGACTCTTCTCCAGCCAGAGATACTTCAGCGTATTTTGAATCAGGGAGGAGCACAACCAAGCGCGGTGAGGGGTAAGGTTGGTTTCTCCAACCTTACCGAACGTGAGATCGAAGTATTGAACGGGGTAGCGGCAGGGGAGCGCAATAAAGAGATCGCCTACCGCTTAGGCATCAGTGAACGGACTATAAAAGCGCATCTGACTCATATATTCAACAAGTTAGGGGTGGATTCGCGGGCAGGTGCTGTGGCAGTCGGGGCAGAGAACGGTTTATTATCTTCTAAAAAGAAATGATCTGAGTCGCGCCATAATCCAAATTGATTGTTCAATAAAATTAGCTGTAATTTGATCATCACCAAGCTGCTGGCAGACAGCGTAGGCTTTTTCCCACCAATGGTGATCCACGTAGATATCTATCAACCTGTGAAGCAGCTCTTTTGACTGATCAGGATATTGTCCTTGGAAGTGCTGCTGTAAAAAATCGCGGAAGAGATGATGATAGCGGAGCCAGGTTTCACCATTGTCAACAGGTTGGATAAAGAGATTTTGCTGGAGCAGCTGCTGGATTAGTTCCTGCCAGTTTTTCCCCCCAATAGGATTGCCCAGCGCTTGCCGGCAGAGGGATGTGTTAAATTCTTCCAGCAGGGAAGAGCGGAGCAAAAAATCCTGCATATCAGGCGGCTGCTGATTGTTTTTCCGGTCTTCCGTCCCCGGTCCTCTATCCAGGCGTCCGCTGCATGTTCGGTTAGGCGGTTGCGCAAGGTGGGCTTACCTTTGGAAGAAGGGGTAGATAAAAAAACTTTCAATTTTCCACTTTGTTTTTTATTCTTTTAGTCTATGCCGCTTTTGCAAACAGGCATTTGAGATAAGCTCCTTCCGGATACGAAATGGGATGGTCTAAAGCATGGCCAGTCCGGGCAAGTTCCACGAGCGGGCGCTCAACCTGGGCGGCCGCAACATGGATCTGTTTGAAAAATTCTTCGGCAGTTACCCGGCTTGAGCAAGAAGCCTGTACCAGAATCCCCTTTTTCTTGAGAACGCTTAACCCTAAAATGGTTAAGCGCCGGTACGCGGCAAGCGCACGATCGACATGCTTATGTTTCTGGGCAAATGCGGGTGGATCGAGGATTACCATATCAAATTGGTGACCCTCTGCCGCCAGACGAGCCAGGACATCGAAAGCATCTTCCGCGAGGGTAGTATGTATGGAATCCCCCACGAGAGGAACATGCCGATTGTGGGCCCAGTTGCGTTTGGCGGCGGCCAGCGCCGCGGCATTTACATCGACACTTACCACGCGCCGCGCCCCTCCTCTGGCGGCATAGACCGAAAAACCACCCGTGTAGGCAAACATGTTCAGGACCTCTTTTCCGGATGTCAGACGCTCAACCTTGCTCCGATTGTCGCGTTGGTCGAAGAAGAACCCTGTTTTTTGCCCCCGGATAGGGTCGGCTTCGAACCGGAGGCCGTTTTCCCAGAACATAACTTGACCATCCAAGGGGGTACCGGAAAGGACCATCCCTTCTTCGAGTCCGAAAAGATCTTGAGGTTTGTTTGCCAACAGCCGACTGAAACGAAGAATGATCCGGTCTGCGGCAGGAAACGCGGATAAAATATCGCGGAGGTGGGGGAGCCAGATGGACGTGTAAAGTTTTAGGACGAGGGTGTTTTCGTAGCGGTCGAGAACGAGACCAGGCAACCCGTCATTTTCCCCGTGGATGAGCCGACAGCCGGTCGTTTGTTGAGGGGCAGGTTGAGCGAGGAGCGGGGAGCGCAGGTTACAGGCAGAGGTGATTTTATCCTGGAACCATTCTCGCCCGATGGAGACTGGTTTACCCGCCTGCAAGATCCGTACGCGGATGGGAGAATGGGGATCGAATAAACCGATTGCCAAAAAGCGACGTTTTTTGTCAAAAATTACGGCAAGGTCCCCAGGGTGGCCTGCGAAACTTTGTTGGGTAATTGCGCTTTCAAACAGCCAAGGATGACCCCGCTTAATCGCCCGCGCGGCCTCCGGCGTGACGCGCATGGCGATCCGTTTTTCGGCTATTCTTGGAATGCTCGACAAAATATCAGACAATTTTTGTTTCGTCCAGAAATGATCCCTGTTGATATGCTTGGAAAATGGAGCGCTAGCCTTATGTTTCAAATGCGTGATAAACTGCAGGGTGTTATGTGTGATTGTGAAAGATAATGTACGTAAGAAGTTATCATCCTATTCAAAGTATAGCATAAGAAAAAATCCACCCTATTCGGGTGGATTCATGTGTGGGCGGTATTGGACTCGAACCAACGACCTTTGCGATGTCAACGCAATGCTCTAACCAACTGAGCTAACCGCCCCTGAGAAAAACATTATACCCAGTCGAGGGTATTTAGGCAATACTCCTAATGGCGCGGAACCTTTTCCAGGAACTCCCGGATCAAATCAGCGGTTTTACCGGGCTGCTCCAGCGGGGCCATGTGCCCGGCTCCGGGGATAACCTGCAATTCCGCGTCCCGGATGCCTTCCCGCAGGCCTTCCGCGAAGCGCATCGGGGTCATTTTATCTTCTTCTCCTACCAGGATCAGGGTGGGCGCCTTAACCTGGTCCAGCTGCTCGCTCAGGTCATAAGCATCACAGGCCCGGAAATCTCCACCCAGCACCGACGGCCTGTTATTTAACATTTGTTTCCTGACCTCATCTATCAACCGGGGTTCTGTTTTGGGACTGAATGACCAGCGGCAAATATTATCCACCGCGGTAGGAAAGCCCTGGGGGCTGGCCAATTCTTCAATGAGAGAGAGGTTAACCGGAAGGCTGGCGCCTGACCCAATTAATATCAATCCCTTTACCCGTTCAGGATGATGGATTGCGGTCCAGAGTGCGATTGCGCCGCCCATCGAGTGTCCGCCCAGGAAAATATCAGGGAATTCCAATTCGTTGAGCCAATTGTTTATCCGTTCCCCATAGGCAGGGATCCGCTGCAGCCCGTGCCCCCGGGACTTTCCATGCCCGGGTAGATCGGGAGTATAGACACGATAGCCGCTGAGCCGCCGGATCTGGCTTGGCCAGGAGAGATGATCACCGCCTGCGCCGTGAATCAGCACAAGGGGTTTGCGGGCTCGGTCATTTGCGTGATAAGCCTGGTAATACAAATCCGCTTGGTAAGGCATAGTGAGTTGATAAGAATGGTGTTGAAAGTTGGGTTTTAGATCAACCGCAAACGATCCGCGGCATCCGGAGTGAGCGGCAGGACGATCTGGATCTGGGTTCCTTCTCCGGGTATGGATTTTATGTGGAATACGCCTTGAACAAGTTCGGCCCGTTCGCGCATGTTGAGCATTCCCAGGCTGCCCCGGTCATCATAGTTGCCCATCACATCATCCACCAGGAAACCTTTCCCGTCATCTTCGATTTCCAGGAAAGCCAGGTCATCCTGTAAGCGCTTGACTTTGACCCAGATGTGCTCTGCTTGAGCATGTTTGCGGGCATTATTGACCGCTTCCTCGGCGATGGTAAAGATCACTGTCTGGGTGTTCATGTCCAATTGTTCCACCAGCGCGACATCGGTTTCCACAACCACATTCTGCCCGAAGGTCTCCCTGGTTCTTTTAGCCATGGATTGTAAAGCAGCAATCAAGCCCTCGGAATCCAATACCAGCGGACGGAGAGAAAACAGCATGTGCCGGATTTGTTGGGAAGTCCGGCGGGCAAGTTCTTCCGTTTGGTAAAGCGCTTCACCAGCCGCGTCCACGTCTCCCCGGGTGAGCAGGTGCCTGGCTCGGCTGATCTGCATGGGGATGGCTGCCACAGTCTGGGTGGGTCCATCGTGCAGCGCCGCGGCTAATCTGCGCTGGGCTTCTTTTTGCACTTTTATGATCTGATCGCGTTCTGCTTCTATTTCCTGGAATAGGTGGGCATTTTGCATGGCGAGCTGGGCTTGATGCCCTATCGTGTTGATAGTTTCCTGGGCTTCAATTGTGAAGTAGCCTTTTTCAGGATGGGCAAAGAGCAGCACCCCGAAGGTATCCAGCCCGGCTCGGAGTGGTATACAGTAACCGGAGGCGCAGGCCCGGAATGAAATAAATTGCTTGAGTTCGGGATCCGCCGAAAGCTCATCGGTTGCATGAGGGTCGCCGCTTTCAATGACGCTTTCCAACAGCCCTTTAAGACCGGGCACCCGTTGGGTCATGTCCGGGCGGGGAAGACCGCGGCTGTAGGCAACCACTAGATCCGGAACAGCCATTTCCTCTTCTGCAAAGAGCAGTACCGCGCTGATCAATCGGTCTGTGGGGAATTCAGATATTCTTAATGCCAGGAAAGTTGCGTCGAGGCTTTTTTCCAATACCCGGGAATAGTTGAGGGTAACGGTCAGGTCAGAGATCAGATTGTACATCCTGCGGATCCTGTCCTTGGTTTTATCCTGACTCTTTGCCTTTACCCTTGGTTTTGATTTGGGATCTTCCCTTCGTTCTTTTTTGGGCAAAAGCAAATATCCTACCCCGGCTCCCAGTAGCAGGGCAATGATTGCCGTTAAACTTAATATGATCCAAAACTCTTGTGCTGACATCATCATTATTCTCTAATACATTAAGGGTAATCCACTATATCATAACCCAAATAACCCAACTTATCACCTGGTGAATAGCTTTCTGGCTGGTAAATATTCCAGGACTGAGTTTTATTCTTTAATCCTCCCCTGGGAGGATAATTCTTCTAGAACCGGGAACATTTTCCAAATTGCCCGGGACCGGTGGCTGAGATTGTTTTTATCTACCAGGGAAAGCTCAGCCATAGTAAGCCGGAGTACTTCCAGGAGAAAAACAGGGTCATATCCAAAACCGCCTTCTCCTCTTTCATCCGGAATAATCTCTCCCGGGCAGATTCCCTCTTTAGTAATGCTTGACCCATCTGGACCACAGAGGGCGACCACACAGCGGAAAAGGGCTTTCCAGGGTCGGGGTTTTTCCTCCAGTTTCTGGAGAAGAACTAATCTTCTGTCACTGTCTGTGGCGCCTGGCTGTGGCGCGTAGCGGGCTGAATGCAGTCCCGGCGCGCCGTCCAGAGCTTCAACTTCCAACCCTGAATCATCCGCCAGCGACCACAGGTTTGTCTCTTTGGCAAAACCTGCCGCCTTCAGGATCGCGTTTTCCCGGTAGGATTCTCCGGTTTCCTCGATCTGGAGATTCAGCCCCAAATCAGTGGGAGTAACCAGCTCTAAATCCAGCCCGTTTAATAGCGCCAGAAGTTCAGCAAGCTTTCCTTGATTGTTAGTCGCAAGTAATAGCTTGATCATATACACATTTTCCGTAATAACTACCTTGATTTTAATTGATTTATGAGACTGGTGCTTAATAAAAACGTAAGGTTAAATGAATCTTTAAGGGTGCCTTGAGGTAAAATGGGACTAAATATCAGTTTTACCGTGTGATTTATGCCAACTAACCTTCCCGCCGACTATTTTAATGCAGAAGAGCGTTTCCGGTCTGCAACAACTCCTGAAGATAAAATCAAATATCTTGAGGAGATGATGAGCACGATTCCCAAGCACAAGGGGACCGATCATCTCCGGTCGGATTTAAGGAAAAAGCTTTCCAAGCTCAAAGCGGCCGCTACTTCCAAAAAGACAACCAAAAAACAGGTATCACCTTATCACATCAACAAAGAAGGCGCCGGACAGATTGTAATTATCGGCTGCACAAATGCGGGAAAATCATCCTTGGTCCAGACTCAAACCAACGCTGAACCGGAAATTTCTCAAGTGCCGTTTACTACCTGGTCTCCCATGCCCGGGATGATGTATATTGATAATGTCCAGGTTCAGCTGATTGATACCCCTCCTTTTTGTGAGGAGTATATTGATCCGGAGTTTCTGAACCTGATCCGGCGGGTGGATCTGGTGTTGATCATGCTGGATCTGCATACTGATCCAGTCCAGCAGCTGAAATTTATCTACCAGGAATTGCAGGAGAACAGGATTGCTCCCCAGCACCTGGAGGGGTTAATCGAAGTGGAGGATTTTTTGCTGTATGTGCCCAGCCTGGTTCTGGTCAATAAATACGACAATGAAGAATACGAAGAGCATTATCAGATATTTAAGGAACTGCTTGATCTGGATTGCCCGATGCTGCCTGTTTCAACCAAAACCGGTTATAACATCGATACTTTTAAACAAACCGTTTTTGACATGTTGGGCGTGATCCGGGTTTATTCCAAAGCGCCGGGGAAAGAGGTGGATAAAACAGCTCCCTTTGTGATTGAAAAAGGAACCGTAATGGGGGATTTTGCAGGGAAGGTGCACAAAGATTTTCAGGAAAATTTGAAATCTGCCCGCATCTGGGGGACCAGCGCGGACTTCCCGGGTCAAATGGTCAGCCGGACTCATGTCCTGGAAGATGAGGATGTGGTGGAGCTGCAGATTTGAGTTAACACTGTCAACACGAGTGCAACAAAACGATCTCCTGTAACCCACTGACAAACAAATCACTGTCATTGCGAGTCCTTCGATTTCACTCAGGATAAATTCCACGAAGCGATCTCCTGTTTTATTCTGGGGATTACTTCGCCTAATACAAAAAAGGCGACCCACCGGGTCGCCCCTACAGATGATACCAAACCCCCGCCGGTCCTGCGACCGAAGGAAGTGTTGAAGGGAAAGAGGGCGTAGTTTTTAGCCCTATGATTTATTTTAGGGCACATTTGTAAAACTTTCACTGTTTCTAACCCGGCGGTTACCCCGCCAGGGTTAGCCCTGAATTTGTTGAAGGGTTACGCAAAAACCGCGGGCTAGGAAAATTAAACCGCCCTGAAAGGCGGTTTCTGTGTGGAGATTTGATAATTATTCCATTTTCTTAAGAAGTCCCTCTTTAGAGGGACTTAGGTTAACTAGGCCGCGATTTTAATCGCCGGCTGGAAGGGTAATCGCCGACTGATCACGGACGATCCATTATTGGGTTCTGAACACCGAATCGTTGCCCTTCGATACAATTTGCGCCTGTTGGCGCAAATCACTCAGGACGCCTATTACTGACTACCGAAAGAGGGCGTAGTTTTTAGCCCTATGATTTATTTTAGGGCACATTTGTAAAACTTTCACTGTTTCTAACCCGGCGGTTACCCCGCCAGGGTTAGCCCTGAATTTGTTGAAGGGTTACGCAAAAACCGCGGGCTAGGAAAATTAAACCGCCCTGAAAGGCGGTTTCTGTGTGGAGATTTGATAATTATTCCATTTTCTTAAGAAGTCCCTCTTTAGAGGGACTTAGGTTAACTAGGCCGCGATTTTAATCGCCGGCTGGAAGGGTAATCGCCGACTGATCACGGACGATCCATTATTGGGTTCTGAACACCGAATCGTTGCCCTTCGATACAATTTGCGCCTGTTGGCGCAAATCACTCAGGACGCCTAATGTCTATTTGTCATTCCGCCTGTCCTGCGGCCAAAGGTCGGATCGAAGGGAGCCAAGCGAGGAATCCAACAAGCGTACAAGTGACCAATGCCTTATCATTTGTTGATCTGGGATTGTTTGATTCTTGATCTTTGTATGGATCCTTCGTTTCACTCAGGATGACAAAAATGTGTGAATAAACACAGTAATATTTTTTCTTAAAAAGTCCCTCTTTAGAGGGACTTAGGTTAACTAGGTCGCGAATTAATGCGCAGCTCCCCGTAGGGGCGTCCCCGGGCCAATGCCCACCGATTACTGAAAACTAAGGTAAGATAAATTGAATTATGGAAATCAATAAAAAAATCTGGCGTCAATTATCTATCACTACGGTCATCCGCACGGTCTACAGTACCGGCTTCCGGATGGTATTCCCTTACCAGCCGATATTAATGAAAGGCCTGGGCATTGAACTGGCTCAGATGACCCGGCTGATCGCCGGGCAATCATTAGTGGGTATCTTCAGTCCATTCCTGGCGTCAATAGGAGACACAAGGGGACGGAAAACCGGCATGCTGACCGGGATGATTCTCTTTTGCCTGGGTTCATTGATAGTCGTATTCCAACCCACAGTTCTTGGGTTTTTCCTCTTCCTGGTGCTTTCCCTGTTAGGAAAAGCTATTTTTGATCCCTCCATCCAGGCATATTTCGGGGACCATGTCCCCTACCAACGGAGAGGACTTGTGCTGGCGATCAGTGAAGTAAGCTGGTCGATGTCATTCTTTATCGGAATGCCTTTAGTTGGGTTCTTGATGAGCCAGTTTGGATTGCTGGCGCCTTTCCTGGTTCTGGGTGTGCTGGGGGTGATTTCTTTCCTGGTAGTGATCGTGATCATTCCCCCGGATCCTGTTTTGACCACAGAACGCTCCTCTCTGTTTACAAACTTCAGCCTGGTATACCGATCAAGGTCTGCCCTGGCTGGATTAGGGGTGATGCTGCTAATTTGTTTGGCGAATCAACTTGTCAACGTTGTTTTTGGGGTTTGGCTGAACGAATCATACGGCCTTCAGATTGCAGCCCTGGGCGGAGCATCGGCAGTGATCGGAATTTCGGAACTCATTGGAGAGGGGGGAGTCGGCTTAATCTCAGATCGCCTCAGCAAACAGAAGGCGGTTCTTTTTGGAGTGATTGGAAATATCCTGGCTTCTATTCTGCTCCCCTTCCTCGGTGGAACAGTGTGGGGCGCTTACCTGGGATTGTTCCTGTTTTACCTGACATTTGAATTCACAATTGTCAGTATGATCCCCCTTATGACAGGTGTGCTGCCAAAAGCCCGGGCAACAGTGATGGCATTAAATATCGCCAGCGCATCCCTCGGTAGAGGGTTGGGTTCTTTGATCGCGGCGCCCCTTTTTGCCTGGGGGTTTGGTCTAAATGCAGTCTTTGCCGCGGTTGTGAACCTGCTGGCGATACTTTCTCTTCGTTATGTAAATGTCAAAGAAGAGGGCTGATCCTATTCGATTGGCAGATCTTCCAATTCCTTTACCATCCGGTCGATCACATCAAAGCCTCCCTGCCAGAAATCTTTACTGGAAATATCAATTCCGGAATCCTTGAGGATCGCAGCCGGAGCTCGGGATCCGCCGGCTTCGAGGATTTTAATGTAGCCTGGTTTAAAGCTGTCCCCTTCTTTTTGATAGCGTTGATAAAGCGACAGCACCAGCAGCTGTCCGAAGGCATAGGCATAAACGTAAAATGGTGTGTGGTAAAAATGGGGGATGGAAACCCACTCCCAGCGGAATTCGTCGCTTACCTCAACAGCATCGCCAAACTGTTTCTTTAAATTGTTCAGATACATTTCTGAGAGATCATCGATGGTGGCACTGTCCTGGATCATTTTGTGCGCTTCCCGTTCAAAGAGAGCAAAGAACGACTGGCGCATGATTGTCGCGTAAGCATCATCTACCTGGCGGAATAATATATCCCGCCGAACGGCAGGATCATCTTCTTGAGAGAGCAGCCGGTCAATTAACAGCATCTCCCCAAACGTAGAAGCATTTTCTGCCAGGGGCAGGGAAGAGTGAAAGGTGAACACGCTGTGATCTGCGGCCAGCAGGGAGTGAATCCCGTGGCCAAGTTCATGGGCCATTGTCGCCACTGCATCAGCTGTGCCCTGGTAATTCAGTTTTACCCAGGGGGTTAAATCCGGGGTCAAAGACGCGCAAAAAGCGCCGCCCTGTTTTCCTTTTCGGATTTCGCTGTCAACATGATCATCATCAAGGATCTTTTGAGCCAGCTCTGCGATTCGGGGATCAAAGGTTTGGAAGGCGTCCAGCACCATCTCTACTCCTTCCTGGAATCCGTAGGTCTTATCGGATTTGGCAACCGGGGCATAGACATCATATCGGCGCAAGTGATCCGTTTTCAGCCAGCGGGACTTGAGGTCAAAATAGCGTTGGAAGGTAGGGGCATTGGATTCGCAAACATCCAGCAGGGCAGATACAGCCTGATCCGGGATGTCGTTCTGCAGGTTGCGGACAGCGATCGGGCTCTGGTAATTGCGCAGGTCAATGTTTTCATTTGCCCAGTCCCTGACTACGGTTTGGTAAATCTGGCCCAGGATGGGCCCATCATCACCATAAACTCGGTAGAGCTCCTGGTAAATGGCTGCCCGGAGGTCTGGATCGGTATGGCGGGCGTACACCATTAACTCTCCGCGGGTCAGATCCTGCTTTTTTCCTTCCACTTCCAACTTGAAATTGTAGCGGTTGGTGATGGAGTCATACAAGGTGATCAGGGCGCTGAAACCGGTCACATTTTTAATATTGAGCACTTTCTCTTCTGGTTCTGAGAGCGTGTGGGGAGTAAAGTGCCTGATTTCTTCCAGCCAGTATTGAAGATCCCCGGCATTTTCCATTAACCGGTCGGCATCTTTCTGACCCAATTCTTTCCACCACAGATTAAAGAACATGATCTTGTTATACAGGGTGACAAGGAATTGCTCAATTTTGGCCTGCAGCGCCAAGGCATCCTGATTCAGGGTATCTTCAACGAACCAGAGACCGGCATATCCACTTAAATGGTGGATTTGAGCCGTGATTTTTTCAAGTTCCTTGATGATCCCCTGGAATGTTTTTTCATCAATGTCCCCGGTAAGTTTTGGGCGGTTCTCTTCAAATGCAGCTACTGCCCCCTCCAGGGATTCCATGGCTCCTGCGAATTCCGGGGAATCATGGCTCGGGAATAAGTCGGATAAACTCCAGCGTTTTTGGGTATAGTTTTTAGTCATAGTTAACTCACTTTTTGGATTTTTGATTGGTTTATGGGTGAAACTGACGCTTTGGGATTATACTTCAAAAGTGAGGTGATGTGAGAAAAAAACCTTCATCAAGCTTGCTTTAATCCCACCAAGAAGAGGATTCCCCCCTCGATACCCGTGTTATAATTTTTGAACAGTTTTTCTGATGAATACGGTTGAAATTTTGATATTTTATGTAGATGAGATGAACCCCATTTGTTTCCACCCCCGGTGAGTTCAGATCAGCAGGAGTAACCATGGCAGAAGCGTTTAATTTTCAAACCATCATTATGGTCCTGGAAAAATTCTGGGCAGAGAAGGGTTGCCTGATCTGGCAGCCTTATCACACTGAAGTTGGAGCTGGGACGATGAATCCTGCTACGTCGCTCCGGGTACTTGGTCCTGAACCCTGGAATGTGGGCTATGTGGAACCCTCCATTCGTCCGGATGATGGACGGTATGGTGAAAACCCCAACCGTTTTTACCAACATATCCAGTACCAGGTAATCTTAAAACCGGATCCGGGAAATCCTCAAGAGCTTTATTTACAGTCATTGGAAGCTTTGGGCATTGATACCCAGGTTCAAGATATTCGCTTTGTAGAAGACAATTGGAAATCTCCCGCGTTGGGTTCCTGGGGTTTGGGATGGGAAGTGTGGTTAAACGGGTTAGAGATCACTCAATTTACCTACTTCCAGCAAGCTGGAGGACAACCACTTGATCCGGTTTCTGTGGAGCTTACCTACGGGTTGGAGCGAATTGCCATGGCTTTGCAGGGTGCGCGGGATTTTAAAGATATCCGCTGGAATGAAAACTACACCTACGGCGATATTCAGCTGCAAAGTGAGCAGCAGTTCAGCAAGTATGCCTTCGAGTTAGCTGATGTAGACAATTTGCGTGAAATGTATCGCCTGTACGAAGAAGAAGCAGAGCGTTGTTTAGCGGAAAAACAGGTACTGCCGGCACATGACTATGTGCTGAAGTGTTCCCATACTTTTAATCTCCTGGACACTCGCGGAGCTGTGGGTGTCACCGAACGCCAGGGATTCTTTCACCGGATGCGCGATTTATCTCGAAAAGTAGCTGATGCCTATCTGGACGAAAGGCAAATCCTGGAATTCCCCATGTTATCTTACGAAGCCGAAGAAAAATCAGCTGGAAAGAAATACAAAAACACGGCATATCCTGATAACCCCGCTTCCTTTTTATTGGAAATCGGCACGGAAGAACTGCCGCATGGTGATGTAGTGGATGCCATTAGCCAGTTGGAAAAACTGGTTCCTGATATGCTGGATGAATTGCGCCTGGAGTATTCCGGATTGAAGGTGATGGCAACTCCCAGGCGGTTGGTGGTTTACCTGGAGAAGTTAGCAGGACGGCAGTCTGATTTAGAGCAGCTGGTAAAAGGGCCGCCAGAAGATCGTGCGTACGATGAGGACGGCAAACCCACTCGCGCGGCTGAAGGTTTTGCTTCTTCAAAAGGCGTCACAGTGGATGAGCTGGAAATTCGCGAGATTGATGGCGGTAAATATGTGGTGGCTGTGGAGCGGAAGGTTGGAGTGCCTGCCCCTGAAGTGTTGTCTGAAAAATTACCGGGTTTGATTGAAGGGATCCGTTTTGGACAATCGATGCGCTGGAATGATCCTGTGCTCTCTTTTTCCAGGCCGATCCGCTGGCTTCTTGCTTTGCACGGTGAATCCTGGCTGCCATTTTCTTATGCAGGATTAAGTTCCAAACCCACTACAAAAGGGTTGCGTTTTCTGGCTGGAGGGGATATCGAAGTCAAATCCCCCGCCCATTATTTCCAGACCCTGAAAGAGGGTGGAATCCTTCTCGATCAGAGCGAGCGAAAAGACCGGATAGCAAAGGATTTGAAGGTACTGGCAGCGAAGGCCGGAGGAGAGGTGGCGCCGGATCCGTCCTTGTTGAGTGAAGTCACTCACCTGGTGGAAGCCCCAACATCGCTGCTGGGAGAGTTTGACCCGGATTACCTGAAGCTTCCCCGGGAAGTGCTGGTCTCGGTGATGAAAAAGCATCAACGTTATTTCCCTGTTGAGAAGAAGGGAAAATTGCTCCCCTACTTTATCACCATCGTCAATAAACCCAGCGGGGAAGGGGAATATCCGGATCTCTCCCTGATTACCCAGGGGAACACGGATGTGATCCTGGCCCGTTTTGCGGACGCGGAATATTTTGTCCGGGCTGACCGGCAGAAAAAACTTGCAGAGTACCTTCCAGCCTTGGATTCATTAACCTTCCAGGTTGATTTAGGATCCATGGGGGATAAAACCAGGCGAATCTGCAGCCTGGTGGATAAAATGGCTCCCCTGGTAGATCTCTCCAAAGAAGATTTGGTTGTTGCCCGTCGAGCTGCTGAGCTGTGCAAAGCAGACCTGGCAACCCAGATGGTAGTGGAAATGACTTCCCTACAAGGAGTAATGGGATATTACTATGCGCTGAATTCCGGTGAAACGGAACCCGTTGCGGAAGCTATCCGGGAGCATTATTTACCAGGGTCAGCCGATGACCCCGGGCCAAAAGCAAAAGCAGGCTTGTTGGTGGGCTTGGCAGACAGGCTGGATTCCCTGACCGGGTTGTTTGCGGCTGGTTTGGCTCCAACTGGAAGCAAGGATCCATTTGCTCAGCGCCGGGCTGCATTAGGGCTGGTCTCTAACCTGATCAGCTGGGATATTGATCTGGATCTAAATACCGGGGTGGAATATGCAGTTAGTGAACTGCCCATTAAAATGGATTCGTCAACCATAGCGGCTTGTTTGACATTCATCACTGACAGGCTGCACAATTACCTGCGCGATGAAGGGTACAAACACGATCTAGTGGATGCAGTGGTTGCAGTCCAGGGTCATAACCCGGCGGGCGCATCTCGAGCTGTTAAACTACTCAGCAGCTGGGTCCAAAAAGAAGATTGGGAATTAACGTTGGACACCTTTGCCCGCTGCGTGAGAATTACCCGGGATCTAAAGGAAACCTACCCAATCAACGAAAAATTATTGAAAGAAGAAGCGGAAAAAGCTCTCTTCAAAGCGGTGGAAAAAGCGTCTGCGGAGGATAAAAAAGCCGGTGACCTGGAGGGGTTCTTTAAAGTCTTCACTCCTCTTATCCCCCAGATTACTGACTTCTTTGACAATGTCTTGGTAATGGATGAGGATCAGGCAGTCCGTAAAAACAGGCTGGGTTTACTGCAGAGTATCGCCCGGTTTGCCGATGGGGTATTGGATATGACCCGGTTGGAAGGTTTTTAGACTGAATCTCCTCGCTTCAACTTGAACATTTGGAATAAGATTTCCATCCCTTTGAATTTTAGCTTTCGGGATGGAAATTTTAATCTGAATTCCCTTGGTATAATCGTTTTTGAATCCAGAAAAACTTGTTGGCAAACCTTATGAGCGTTACGGACGAAATCAAAGATCGGATTGATATCGTTGACTTGGTGTCTGAAAGCGTGGAACTGCGCCGGGCAGGGAGAAACTATACCGGATTTTGCCCCTTTCACCATAACGTAAACACTCCTTCATTTGTAGTATTTCCTGATACTCAGACCTGGCGCTGCTTTAGTGAATGTGATGACGGGGGAGATATCTTCAGTTTCACTATGAAGAGAGAGGGCTGGGAATTTTCTGAAGCACTTCAACATCTGGCAGATCGCGCTGGTGTCCAGCTGAAACCACTTACACCGGAAGCAGTGGAAGAACAAGAAGAGAATGAAAGACTGCGGGCTTTGCTGGAAGAGGCAGTGGTCTATTACCAGCATAATCTTCTTCATACTGACCCGGGAAAGATTGCTGGGTCTTATTTAGAAAAGCGTAGTTTGACAGAAAACACAATAAAAACTTTTGGGCTGGGTTATGCCCCGGATAGCTGGGATTCTGCTCTGGTATATTTTCAAGACAAAGGGTATACGGCTGATGAGCTGCGGGATGTGGGATTGGTTTCTGAAAGAGACAAGGGGGGAAATTATGACCGGTTCAGAAACCGCTTGATGATTCCCATCCGGAATCGGAGTGGAAAAATGGCGGGATTTGGCGCCCGGGTGCTTGATCCCGAGGATGTACCCAAGTATTTGAATTCTCCCCAAACCCAGCTCTTTGATAAAGGAAAACTGCTATACGGTTTAGATTCTGCCCGGAAAAACATCCGGGAACTTGATGAAGTAGTGATAGTTGAAGGGTATATGGGCGTAATTGGCCCTTACCAGCACGGTTTCCAGAATATTGTTGCCCAGATGGGGACAGCTTTAAATGAATACCAACTGGGGATTTTGAAACGGTACACCGGCAGATTTATCATTGCCATGGATAGCGATGCCGCAGGACAGAAAGCCACTCTGCGGGGATTAAATATTGCCCGGGAAACCCTGGATCGCACAACCGATATAGTTTTTAATACCAGGGGATTACTTCGCCAGGAAGCGAGATTAAAAGCTGATATTCGGGTTCTGACCCTGCCGGAAGGAATGGATCCCGATGATGTTGTGAATAGGAATCCGGAAGAATGGCGGAATCTGGTTGAAACAGCTCAGCCGATTGTGGCTCATGTGATGGATACGCTGGCAAAAGATCAGGCGCTGGATGACCCGAAGGTAAAGAGCGCTATTGCCTCACAGGTACTGCCTCTGATAGACGATATTCCCAACTCTATTGAACGGGATGCTTACCTGCAGCGATTGTCCCGGATGCTGGAGATTAACGAGCAGGCTTTGCTTAGTTTTCGACCGGAGCGTAAAAAGCGCCCGGCATTCAAAACCAGGACAGAACTGCCCCCGGCAAAAGACCCGACTCTCCGGGCGAGAGGACAGCGTACAGGAGAATTATATGAGGCGCACTGCGTAGGAATTTTGCTGCGTGAACCGGATTTGGTTTACAAAGTGGACCGGGAATTGGGAAAAGAAGGATTAACCCGATTTGATGAAAAGGATTTTCAGAACACAGATTTCCAGATCCTGGTCAGATTAATCAAGGAAGCTCTGAAGCAAAGCGAAGAAGAACCCCGGGATTATGTGATCAGCCATATACCGGAAAATTTCCTGGGGATTGTTGATGAGCTGCTGGTCAGGACCGAGAACCTGGATCCAAAAGCTGATAAAGTACTTGAAGATTTAATGAGAGCATTCCTGAACCTTAGAAAATGGCAGATAGTGAAAAGCAATGATCATCTTCGGTACCTGCAGGAATCCAATCACGAAAACGGGGACTACAAAGCCGTTGAGTACCAGAAAAATATTACCCAATTTTTACAGGAAAAGCATAAAATAGATAAAGCAATGAAACGCTACACCAGCCGGACTGCCGCCTTTAATTCCTGAATAAAGGCAAGGCCCACAGCAAGTATGTTTTTACATCCCGCTCATTACTGAATTCTTTGAGGATTTTAGGCAAGATGCAGAAAAAACATACATTCCCAGAATCAGAAGGCGCAAACATCAGAGCTGCTATGCGTGATGATCCTGTTCAGATGTATCTGAACGACATCGGGACCATCGATTTGTTGGATGTGCATCAGGAATTCTGGCTTGGCGCCCGATTGTTGTCAACCCGGCGGCTAGATCGTTTAAAGAGAGAACACCCGCTGGTTGATTTAAGTAAGCCGCAAGATCGCGATATCTACCTGGCTATTTATGATGATCTACGGGTTATGCACCGCCGCATCAGAGAAGATGTCAAGCGGCTTAAACTGGAATGTCCCGATTGGAATGCGATTATTGAGGAAGCCCAAACGCTGCGGGTAACCTGGGACCTGGAACCGCCTTCCTATACTCGGGATTACCTGGATAATGGATTGTGGGGGGAAAATGAAGAATGGGGCTGCGTTGCCCGCCATGTGTTCCATTTTTTTGTGTCCTTTTATTCTTTCCCTGAAGTAATTACAGAATGGCTTAAAGCCTGGCTTCTGGAGAATAAAAGATTACCTACCTTAAGGAAATTTAAAGACAAACTGCCAGCAGAGGATGAACTCCAGATAGAGATTGAAGACCTGTGGAGTCGCTATTACGAGGCTTACCAGGCACTTGTTCGCCGCAACCTCAAACTGGTTGTCAGTGTTGCCAAGCATTATATCGGACGGGGAAATTCATTCCTGGACCTGATCCAGGAAGGCAATGTTGGGCTGCTTCGGGCTGTCTCCAAGTTTGACCCTACCCGGGGATTTAAATTCAGCACTTATGCAACTTGGTGGATTCGCCAGTCTGTCAGCCGTTCGATTGCAGACCAGGCGCGGACTATCCGGATCCCGGTGCATGTGTTTGAAACGGTTACCCAGCTGCTCAGGATCCGCCGCCGTTTAACCCAGGAATTGGAACATGAGCCCAGCTTAAAAGAAATCGCCCTGGAAACTGATTATTTATCTGTTGAAGATAACAAGGCGATTAAAGAATGTCTCCGCAGGAAAGATTCCCTTCCCCTTGGTTTAATCCATAAATGGAGGGATGCCACCAGTAAAGTTCACCGCTACCTTAGGGCTGCGGAAGATCCCATGTCATTGGATCGACCGGTTGGAGATGATGACGATAATCAGTTGGAAGATTTTATTCATGATGAAGATGCCACTTCCCCGATTGAAGCCACGGCGCAGGAAATGATGCGTGAACACCTTGGGAAGGCCCTGGATAATCTTTCTGTTCGGGAGAGACAGGTTCTGGAACTGCGATTTGGCCTTATGGATGGCAAGGTCCATACCCTGGAGGAAGTGGGAGCTTACTTTGACGTTACCCGGGAACGTATCCGCCAGATTGAAGCAACCGCTCTCCGGAAACTGCGCAGTCCAAATGTGTCGTACAAGCTGGAAGATTATGTTGAATGAGTCTGGTTGGAGAAAAATTCCTGCTGGATTCCTCTGGGCTGAAAGATGAAAAAGAGATTGGGTAATTTTTCCCTGTTGAGCGGTTTAATTTGTTTTATAATTTTCTTTCCCTCCTCCTCATTTGGTTTGGATTACGCATATTTCTTCTTCGGGGGGATTTGTTTGTTGGCTCTTGGCTTCCTGTTAAAACGAGAGCCCAGATCAAACAAGGAAAGGCGGGGTTTGTTTGGGAGAAGGTCCCGGGAAAACCCAGACCTGGATGTAGAGAATGATTGACCCCCTGATCCTTAGCAGCAACGGTCCCCTGTTTCTGTTTGCCCATGCCAATGGATATCCCCCGGAGGCTTATCGAACGTTCCTGTTTCCTTTTTTAGATGATTTTCAGGTGATGGCGTTGTCCCTGCGTCCTTTCTGGCCGGGGTCTGATCCTGATTGCCTGAAGGACTGGAAGCTTTTCAGGGATGATTATCTTGGTTTTCTGAAAGAATTGGAATCAGATCAGAGATTATCAGGTCATTCAAAGGTTGGATTTAATCAAGTCATCGGGGTGGGGCATTCCGTCGGAGCGATGACCACTTTAATGGCTGCCATCGAACGCCCTGATTTGTTCCGGGCGCTGATTTTGATTGAGCCGGTATTGTTTCCTCCCTGGAAGGGAATCGTCATGCGGGCACAGGCGCCGTTTAACCTGATGCGCAAATATTATCCGTTGGTCCGCGGCACCCTTCGGCGGAAAGTGAACTTTCCCAGCCGGGAGGTTATGTTTACCAACTACCGCAGAAAGAGCATCTTCAAGGGATTGTCTGACCCCGTGCTGCGGGATTATGTTGCCGGTCTGGCGAGTGATAATCCAGATGGAACGGTAGACCTGAAGTACAGTCCAGCCTGGGAAGCAAGAATCTATGAAACCAGTGGACTGGCCGACGCCTATGTATGGAGGAATTTGCCCAAAGTCACCTGTCCGGTCCTGGTCCTCCGCGGTGAAAAATCCGAAACTTTAAAGCCGAGAGTAATACAAAGAATGGCAAAGAAGCTGCCGGAGGGGCAGGCATATACTCAGCAGGGTGCAGGACACTTGTTGTCGTTGGAATTTCCTGACCGGGCTGCGAGCTTGATAGCAAATTATTTAAAATCCGTCTGAATCATTTGAGCCAGCAAGAACAGGGTGAGGGAGCAGTAGCAGCTGGAGAGCGGAAGTTCCTTGCCTGAAAACTAAAACACCTCTGAAATTTTTTATACTATGCTCTGAGTGCCCGTCTCCGGGCGCGATTGGGAATATATCCTCACCCGAGGACGGGTGAGGGAGCAGTGGAAGCTGGAGAGCGGAAGTTCCTTGCCTGAAAACTAAAACACCTCTGAAATTTTTTA
>JAIORG010000077.1 GCA_021108255.1 Anaerolineales bacterium
AAAGTGGATTTGATCCAGTCAGCCCTGGAGAATCACTGGAAACGGTCCTTCTGGCTCGGATTGGTCAACACGATTTTCATCACCATCCTGGTACTGGGATTGGGTTCCATTGGTAATAATTATCGGGTTTTTTATCTACCAACCTTTGCCATCTTTGGTACCTTCCTGATCGGGCTGCTATTCGGGCTAACTGCGTTTATTCAGCTGCTGGGTGGACGCCTGTTTCCGGAACGGACACCAGTGCAGCGTGATATCCGGGCGGGGGCAGTCCTTCTTCTCACCGGACTGCTTCCTGTAGTGGGCTGGTTCCTGCTCTTCCCTTATGTCATCTGCCTGGGTGTGGGCGCTGTGGTGCTGACCCTCTTCCGTAAAAAACCAAAGGCAGCTAAAACAGATGAAGCAGAAGACTGATCTCATTCGCAATAAGATTTCCCCTTGACCAAAAGCTGCTCCCAAATATTGGGAGCAGCTTTTTTTTAACCAATTACCCGATGAGTGCAACTTTTCCCTCCTGTTGCCTGTATTACAGAGTAGAAGGCCCCAGATCCGGAGAAAATACCTTCCGGATCTCTTATAGATGAGAAAATTATTCAGTGGCGTTAAAACCGCCAAACGAGGATCTTTTATGAATACCGAAACTTCTGTATCAAGAAAACACCAATGGCTGTTCTGGATCATCCTGGCTGCTTTTTCCACTTTCTTTGCCGAGGTGTTTTCCGGATCCGACATGTTTCCCTTTTTCACAGGCTGGGGGTTGCTGGTAGTAGTCCCTCTCTATGGGCTGCATATCGTTTTACTGGCCAACCTGGTCTACCGGGCATCCAAACCCCATTTTGCCAGCCTGGTTTTTGCCGGCATGCTCTTTGGTCTCTATGAAGCTTATCTGACCAAAGTGCTCTGGGATCCCCCCTGGGGAGCAGCCCTGAACGTTGGCGGCGTAGCTCCTGTTGAAACCCTGGTGCTGGTATTCTGGTGGCATGCCTGGTTCTCATTCATCATCCCCCTGCTGGTAGCTGAGAAACTGCTCACCAAATCCACAGAGCTCTCGCTCAGCTTCCCGGGGAAAATCGGGCAGTTCCTGAACAGCTGGTGGGGGCTGGCCTCAGTGATGATATTTGGCGGCTTATTTCAGAGCATCAACTCCCCCTCTGTAGGCGAGTCACTGGTCTCCGGTATTTCCACTACAGCGGTGCTGGTTGGTCTGGTATTGATCTGGAAACGGGTCACAAAAGATAAAACCTACACCATGGAAGAACTTCTTCCCACTCAGAAACAGTTCAAATGGCTTTTAGTGCCCACCGGAATCATGTACCTGGCAATGAGCATCCTTATCCGCCCGGAATCTTTTCCCGGCTTGGGAGGACACCTGATCATCTGGATCCTGTATGGAGTAAGTTTTTATTTACTCTCCCGCAGCCGGCAAACAGCCGCTATTGATCCAGAACCAGAGGCATCCAGCCTGCCAACCTGGGATAACAAACGCTGGCTGCTTCTGGCTGCGATTTTCCCCCTGGCGACGACAGCTGGAGAACTCATCCTGGCACCGATCTCACACCCACTGGCATTAATCCTCTGGTTTGGGGGAATCATCTTTGGCCTGATCATGTTCGTCAAAGCCGTCAAGCTCACATTCCCAAATAAAAAGGAAACCCAGAATGCCTAAAACAACATATCTCCTGGGTGTCATTGCCTGCCTGGTATTGTTAACCACGGCCTGTGATTCAACAGCTGATATCCCAGCAACGGAAATATCGACCCCCCATGTGATAGAAATTAATCCAGAAGAAGTGCTGCCAAAAGGAAATCGACAGCTGGAAATAGATATCACAGATGCAGAAAATGGAGACTACGATCAATCGATTGCTCTGGTAAAAGAAGTTGGTGCAGAATCGGTGAGTTTATCGGTATTCTGGGATGAAATTGAAACTGCACCGGGCACCTTCGCCCCGGACCCCAACTGGTTAGAAGTTGCCAATCTCTACTATCCTGGACAGGATTTTCAAGTGTCCCTGGTGATCTCTGTGCTGGATACTTCAGAGGTCAGACTGCCAGCTGACCTGGCAGGTAAATCGTTTGCAGATCCTGAGGTCATCAGCCGATTCAGGGCTTTCCTCGATTTCATCAAGAGCCAGATTCCAGATCTTAAGCTGGCTTCCCTGGCCATCGGCAATGAAATTGACGGAGTATTGGACAGCGATTCAGGTGCTTGGGAGCAGTACAGTATATTTTTTACTCCAGCAGCAGAATATGCCCGGGGTTTATGGCCGGAGGTTCCAGTGGGCGCCAAGGTGATGTTTGAGGGGCTGACCGGGTCAACCTCTAAATACGCTTGGGACCTCAATCAGAGCACGGACGTGGTAATGGTCACTTATTATCCTCTGCAGGGAGATTTTTCCGTGAAGGATCCGGAGGTGATTTTGGAGGACTTTGCTCGTATCACTGAAATGTATCCTGACCAAGAGATTCATTTCGCAGAGGTCGGCTACCCTACCAGCGAAATAAACAACAGCAGCCCCGAGAAGCAGGCAGCTTTTATCCATAACATGTTTTTAGCCTGGGACAATCATTCTTCTCAGATTACGCTAATTTCCTACGCCTGGTTGACAGATCTTTCTCAAGCGTCAGTCAAGGAATATGAAAATTATTACGGCCTCCCTGATCCTGCCTTCGGGGAATTTTTACGCACCCTTGGATTGCGCACTTATCCCGGGAGCGGCGAAGATAAAATTGGATTTCAGGTTTTTCAAGCGGAAGCAAAAGCCCGTGGGTGGTGATTACCTGGGGGGGGAATCCTCACCAGTCCCAACCAAAATCTGAGGGCGTTGTAAGTGTTTAACCTAGCCTGTCATTGCGAGGGAAAGAACGAGGAATCCATCAAAGGTTAATAAAACAACAGTGAAGTCTTGGAACTTGTGGTCTTTAATTAATTCTGATCTTTTCATGGATCCTTCACTACGTTCAGGATGACAACCGGGGGAAATCAACTGAATACTAATGACAGATTAATACTAAAGGGCGACCCACCGGGTCGCCCCTACTTATTATCAGCTACCCTCCCGCGCAACCTCCTGAGCAAAATTCCGTATATAATAATAGAAGAAAATGAACTAAAGAAAGAGGAGTTTAATAATGTCTTTACTGGGAAATATTGTCTGGTTGATTTTTGGAGGGTTCCTTGCTGGATTGGGTTATATCATCGGCGGTATCGCCCTCTGTATAACCATCGTCGGCATCCCCTTCGGGATTCAGGCCATTAAAATCGGAGTAGCGACCTTTGCCCCCTTCGGAAAAGAGGTCAATGAGCAGGAAGATGCAAACAGCGTGACTAATACGATTTTTAACATGCTCTGGCTGCTATTGTTCGGTTGGGAAATCGCCCTGGCACATTTAATTCATGGGATCCTCCTGGCTGTGACCATCATCGGTTTACCTTTTGCCAAGCAGCACTTTAAATTAATTCCTTTAGCATTATTTCCTTTTGGAAGGGGTTACGAATAATCTACTGGCTTCATGAAGCGCTTCTTCTTGCCCTCCCCGTCAGCCGCGGCTGGCGGGGTTTTTCTATTTAAGTCCAGAGGATACGTAATCCTTTGAGGGTTACGTATCCTACAAAAAAACCGCTGGAAAATATCCAGCGGTTTTCTGTTTCATTTCAGCGAGTTATTTGGTTGTTATTCCAAATTTCTATCAATGATAGCCTTTTTGACTTCCCCAATTGCCTGGGTTACCTGTATATCCCGCGGGCAGGCGTCAGTGCAGTTAAAAATCGTATGGCAGCGGAAAACACCAAACTGCTCGTTCAGAATCTCTAACCGTTCCGCAGCCGCCTGATCACGACTGTCAAAAATAAATCGGTGGGCATTAACAATTGCTGCCGGTCCGACGTACTTGTCATTGACCCAGAAGGACGGACAGCTGGTAGAACAGGCTGCGCACAGAATGCATTTGGTCGTGTCATCAAAGCGTTCCCGCTCTTCAGGACTCTGCAGACGCTCTTTACTCGGAGGAGGGTCATCATTAACAAAGTAAGGCATGACTGACCGGTAATGATCAAAAAACGGTTCCATGTCTACAATCAGGTCTTTTTCAATCGGAAGTCCCAATATTGGTTCAATGGTTACTTTCCTGGATTTCAGGTCCTGAACAAGGACCTTACAGGCAAGCCGATTTACTCCATTTATTCGAATAGCATCCGATCCGCAGACACCATGAGCACAAGCTCGTCTAAAACCCAATGTTCCGTCTTCCGTTCCCTTGATCCGCTCCAGCAAATCCAGGATCCGGTCTGTTGGCTCCGCCTCGACTGTGAAGGTGTCAAAATGCTTTTTCCGGTTATCTTCCGGGTTATAGCGAAAGATCTTCAATGTTACCTGCATGGTTTTTCCTCCTAGTACGACCGGTCTTTGGGTTTGTAATTAGTTATATGAACCGGTTTATACCCCAACCGCACGCCGCCATTCTCCATCCATGCCAGGGTATGTTTCAACCATTTTTTATCATCCCGTTTTTTGTAATCATCCCGGGAGTGCGCTCCCCGGCTTTCCGTGCGGGCTAAAGCTGATACTGCAGTAACTTCTGCAATATCTAGCAAATTGCTTAACTCCCAGGCTTCGATCAGGTTATTATTGAATTTAAGGCCTTTATCATCAACACGAACTTCTTTAAACCTTTCTTTTAATTGACGGACTTTGTCAACCGCTATCTGCATGCCTTCTTCCACCCTGAATACCCCAACATGTTCAAACATGACCTTTTTCATCTCGTCCGCAATCTCGATCATGTTCTCATTCCCATTGCTATTCCGGATGCTGTCCAATTGCTGCATCGCAAAAGCTGCAGGATCTTTAGGCAAATCGGGGAAAGGCTCCCTGGCGGAATATTCTGCTGCTTTCAACCCCGAATATTTCCCAAAAACGATCAGATCCAGGAGGGCATTGGTTCCCAATCGGTTGGCACCGTGAACAGACACGCAAGCAACTTCTCCTGCGGCATAGAGTCCTGGCAGAACCGTGTCCTTTTCATCCACAACCACTTCACCATACTTATTGGTTGGGATCCCGCCCATTGCATAATGCGCGGTAGGCTGCACCGGCATAGGATCGGCGATCGGGTTAATACCGATATAGGTTTCACAAAAATCAATAATATCCGGCAATTTACTGAGGATCTCATCGGCAGTGACGCGGTAAGGAGACCCATCAGGGTTTTTCCTATCGTCAATTTCCGCATAGTGGTTAACCACATCTGGAGTGACATCCATATATAAATAATTTTTTCCATCTATGCCGCGTCCATCTTTTATCTCCAGATACATCGCCCGGCTGATGACATCTCGTGATGCCAGATCTTTGACAGTGGGAGCGTAGCGCTCCATAAATCGCTCCCCCTCACCATTGATCATCACGCCGCCTTCACCCCGGACTCCTTCTGTAATCAGAATGCCCATCTTGTGAATTCCGGTTGGGTGAAATTGGAAAAATTCCATGTCTTCAGCGGGTATGCCTCTCCTCAAAGTTAAAGCTACCCCGTCACCGGTATAGGAATAAGCATTTGAAGTTATTTCCCAAACCCGGCCGTGTCCCCCGGTAGCGATGATGACTGTTTTGGATTGGAATATGTGCATTTCACCCGTTTTGAGTTCCAAAGCAATCACACCAGCAGTTTTCCCGTCAACTATCAGCAGGTCAATCACGTAAAACTCATCAAAAAACTTAACTTTGTTTTTGATGCTCTGCTGGTATAGCGTTTGCAGAATCATATGACCGGTGCGGTCTGCCGCATAGCATGCCCGGCGGACTGGTTTTCCGGTGTCATTGTTGGTATGTCCGCCAAAGGGGCGTTGAGCGATAGTTCCATCCGGGTTTCGGCTGAATGGCAGTCCCATATGTTCCAGCTCCAAGACTGCATCAATAGCTTCTTCCGCCATGAAATCTATAGCTTCCTGGTCGCCCAGGTAATCACTGCCTTTTACCGTATCAAATGCATGCCATTCCGCATGATCTTCTTCAGTATTGGCCAAAGCCGCGCCTATCCCCCCTTGAGCGGCCCCGGTATGGGAGCGGGTTGGATACAATTTGCTTATCACTGCGGTGCTGGCAGTTTTGGAAGCATATAATGCCGCGGTTAAACCTGCCCCGCCAGCTCCTACTACAACCACTTCATATTGATGTTTTTGCATATCAGTTCTCCTCTTAACTCACTCAGGAGCCAAGAATGACGTATATTCCAACCATGATGGAAAAAATCCACAGCAGCAGAATCAGGAACCGCAGGAAAATCTGCCAGAATCCGGACAAGGAATAGTCTTCTATAACCACCCTCAGACCATTAAATCCATGGGTTGCTGCAAAAAACACAACCAGAATCTGCATGATCTGCCAGAATCCATTGGCCCATAAATAAAGATCGGGTATTTCGCTGTCCAGAACATGATTTGAATTAGGAAAAAATGTCCAGCGCATCAATGTCCCCAGGTCCATCTGGGATCGGGCACCCATTAACAAACCTGCCGATATTCCGATCACAATCAGCAATATAAGAGACAACCCGGATAGACGGGTAAAAACCCACATCATGTAATCCAGATTCCAACTGGGTTTAGGCATCGCTCTTGAACGCATAGCTTACTCCTCGACTGATTAACCTTCCAGAAAACGCTGGATCATTATAAACACGGTTAATCCATACAAAGGTAAAATGACAAACCATTCCAGCCAGGTGGATTCCTTCTGGTACCGAATTAAACGGGGCCAGATATCCAGCACGATAATTCTGAAACCATTTACACCGTGAAATATCGCACAGAAAACAATAAATAACTGGAAATAAATTGATTCGTAAATGATATTAATAGAAATACCCAGGTCGCTACCAAACTGCTGGGTAAAGAATGAGGCAATCACATGCAGGGTTACAAAAATGATAATTCCCAGGCCGGAGATGCGGTGCAGCACCCAGGCCAGCATGGGTCCCCCGCCTTTGTATTTTGCCCCTGCTGATAAACTCACCTTTCGGCTCAACGCCATGGTTTCCTCCTTGGTCTTTCCGTCCCGAGAAGCATTCCCGAAGAATTAAACCCCGAGATTTCCAATCTTCCCTTCATTATTCACTGTGAGGGCTAATTCTGAAAGTGACATATCTCACAGTTTGTTAGTCAAATATATCATCAACCCCTTGAGCCATTCTGGTCTATAATGAATGAGAATTTTCCGGTAATTGTATAATTTTACCTGCCGGGATAACTTTTAATCCTGTTTTTCAAAATTATTCAGGAGTGCCCTATGAGTTCAAAATATCACTCACCCAATATGGATCGGCGAAGTTTCGTTAAAATCGTTACCTCTATCCTGGGTACTACGATGGCAGCAATAGTGGGTCTGCCGATGATTCAGTTTTTCATATCTCCTGCTCTCAACAAAGCGACGGGAGATGATTGGATCTCACTGGGCCCGCTGGAGAATTATCCTTTGGATATTCCGACCCCTTTCAGTTTCAATCTAACAAGAGTGAATGGCTGGGAAAGAAGCAGCCAGAGCTACGGGGCATTTGTCCTCCGCCAATCGGGAACAGACGTAATAGTTTTTTCTGACGTCTGCACCCATCTCAGCTGCCGGGTTTCCTGGGACGCAGATCAAGATTCTTTTTTCTGTCCCTGTCACGCGGCGTTTTTTGGTAAATATGGCGAAGTGATTTCAGGTCCGCCTCCCCGGCCGCTTGACCGGTATGAAACTAAAATGGAAGAGGGCCAACTATTAATTCATTTCCAGGAAGGCTAACCATGGCGCAGAGCATATTCACGTGGCTTGACGAACGATTGGGATTAACAGAAATTTACGATACGATACTTGACCGCAAAGTGCCGAAAGTGAATTGGTGGTTTACTCTGGGCAGCGCCAGCCTCTTTTTAGGGCTGCTGCAGGGAATCACTGGTATGATGCTCTCGGTTTATTATGTTCCCACACCGGATCATGCCTACGACAGCATTACCTATATCATGACTGGTGTTCAGTTTGGTTGGCTTATCCGCGGACTTCACCATTGGGGTGCATCTCTGCTGATACTGACCGCTTTCTTCCACCTGCTGCGGGTATTCTTCTACGGCGCTTATAAATATCCCCGGGAATTCACCTGGTTTACCGGTGTCTTTCTGATGATCGGCGCCTTGGGAATGGGCTTTACCGGATACCTTCTACCCTGGAACCAGCGTTCCTATTGGGCAACAACTGTTGGTAGCGAGATTGCCGGAACTGTGCCGGTAGTGGGAGATTTCATTTTGCGGGTGCTGCGGGGAGGAACTGACTTGAGCGCAGTCACCCTCTCGCGTTTCTTCGCCATGCATATCTGGATCCTCCCAGCTGTGATCATAGCCACTGTTTGCGCCCACCTGTATCTGGTGATCCGGCTAGGGATCTCCAATATTCCTGATAGAGATAGCTGATCCAAAATTCCAGCGAATTTTGTGGATAGATTTGAGGAGACATCCCGTGAAAGAAGAACACAAACAAGAATATAAACAAAAATACGAACAAGCCAAACAGGACGGTGTCAAATTCTGGCCCGATATCATTTATAAAGACCTGTTGGTATCATTTGGTCTATTCATTCTTCTGGTTGGCCTGGTTACATTTGTTGGGATTCACCCTGAAGCCAAAGCCGATCCCAGCGACACCTCGTATATCCCCAGACCGGAATGGTATTTCCTGTTCCTCTTTGAATTTTTAAAATTTGTTCCGGGAAAAATCGAGTGGGTAGGTACAACGTTAATCCCGGCTTTAGCAGTGCTGGCATTACTTGCCCTTCCATTCCTGGATAAAAACCACTTAAGGCACTGGAAAAATCGCCTGACAGGTATATCCATTATGGGTGTTGTAGTGCTGGGTATGGTGGGCTTGACGGTTCGCTCGGTTATCACCACTCCAGAGCAGGCAGAAGGGTCAGCAGCCAATACGATTCAGGACCAAATGGTCCTTGGGCAGGAGATCTATTCAGTTTACTGTGTAGAGTGCCACGGGCCAGATGGAGAAGGCGGCATAATCGCCGGAGTGGAAGGATTAGAGGGTGTGGATTTGAAATCGATCAGCAGCAAGGATGAAATGTATACCCGTTCTGATGAAACATTGGAAAATATTGCGGCTTTCGGCCAGCAGGACCTGGGCATGCCTCCCTACGGCCTGGCATATGGAGGAGAGCTGAAAAAAACTGAACTTGAATCAGTGGTCACTTTTATGCGTTATACATGGGATGACAGAGTAGAACTTCCGGAAGATGCCTCATCTGCGGGAGCAATTCCCGAAATCAAGGAGTTTGAAGTCCCATCCTATGAGATACATATCTCCAGGATCGTACAACGCTACTGCATCTCCTGTCATCGACCCGAAAAGGAAAATAACAATTACCTGATGCAAACCTACCAGGAAATGCTCACTACCGGAGATAATCAGGGTAACAACTTGATTGCCGGAGATCTAAACAGTTACATGCTCCTGACCAATAAAGGAATTAGCATACTTGACCCCGTTAGCGGGGAAGAGATAATCCAGCAAATGCCACCTACTAAATTGATGAAAGATGAGTATATTCATCTCTTTGAGATCTGGGTATTAAACGGCATGCCTGAAACTGCCGCCGAAGCGGAAGCCCTTACTGCCGCCGGGCAGGAGGAGTAATTGTAGTTAATTTGTACGATCCGTAATTCTTCAAGGATCACGGATCGTAGTGGCCTTAACCAAAAAACGCCTCCAGATTGGAGGCGTTTTTCATTTCTGCGAAAACTCAAACTAATAATCAGGGAGATGCAAACAAAGTATTTTCCAGGGCGTTAAGTTTAGCTGCCAAAACTTCCATGTCGGTTTTGGCTGAAAAACTATCGTCCTCTAATTCGATTAGAATTAACTTATGGCGCTGAATCATATTGTCTACAACTTCAACCTGGTCATCATTTAACCTGGTTTTTAATAACTCCAGGGTAGATCCTACCTTATCCAGAGCCAGTTTTGCGTCAGCAAGCCGGTTCTGCTCCAAAGCCAAGTTCGCATCGGCGACAGCTACCCGGGCGCTTAAGATGGTAATGTGGGTTGTGATATCTTCTATTTCTTCCCTCAAACTCAGATTAATTTCCTCAAAAACGTCCAATCGTTCAATTTCCGCTTCGAGCGTGGTGATCTCTGCCTGGGCAGAAGTGATATCTTCTGATAGTGCCGCGACCTTTGCCTGTTCTGGCTGATAGCGGAGAACTGTATCAACAAAAATACCTCCGGCGAATGCTATCGCAATCACAACCAACCAGATCAAGATCCGGCGAAAAACCAACTGGGCTTTCCCGGGTTTCTTCTTCTCATCCGGGGTTACATCGGGGCTTTCCGTAACTTCTCCTTCAAGTGAAGCTGCAGGTTCTGACTCAGTATTGGATTCCTCAATTTGTTCTTCCATTTCAGCTTCGTCAATTTTCTTTTCCAGATCATCGCTTAAATTATTTTCATTAATGGTCATTCGGACCTCCTCGGTGATGGTCAAACTAATGAGACAATTATACCTGATTCCAATCTGCTTAGATAAATACTGGGGGACTCCTGTATCTGGCAGGAAATTAATTCATGCCTTTAATAGCAGAAGAGCTGGCAAATTACCAGCTCTTCCTCCACTAATCTTTGGAGAGATATGGATGGTTATTTTGCTTTGATCTTAATCGTGCGGGGAAGTGCTTCTTCAGCAACCGGCACTCGCAGGGAAAGGATTCCGTTCTTCAGATCAGCTTCAGACTTATCCATTTCCAGCAATTTGGGCAGGCGGATAATTCGTCTGAATTTTCCTGTTGGCCGTTCCTTCCGCAGGTATTTTACATCTTCATCTGCAGCTTTGAATTCACCCTGAATGTCAATGGTGTTTTCTACAATTTCAATTTCCAGATCATCAGGTTCCAATCCGGGAACAATCATTTCAATCACATAGGAGTCATTTTCAATGATGACATCCAGCGGGACATGAATATCGCTTTCAACTGCCCCAAAGTTATGAACCGGACGACCATAATGACGATGATAGGGTTTTATATACATGGACATATTTTGCTCCTTAATTTATCAGTAAGCGAACTGTTTTTTTATCTGCCATTTATGATAAAGGCTGATTATTAGAAGATTACAAACAAACTATTAGAGAAAAACAAAAGCTTTATCTACAAAATATTAACGGGGAAATTCCGATATTCCTGTATGGGCAGAAAATCAGGATACCTGGAGACAATTACAGATCTTTTATACCAACTAAAATCAGGTAAGGAGAATCTTCGCCAAAACCTGCGCCGTTAAAATCACCCAAAACGGCACTTGTCTTGATACCAACCTTCCTGAATTCCTGTTGATAAATTTCCAGGGAAGAGAGTTTATGTTCAGTAGATTGAAGTGATCTTTCCGTTCGTCCATCCGGAAACAGCTGGTCATAAAGCCAATCCCAGCGGATTCCATCAGAAGTAGCGGCCAGGCGGCTGCTTACCTGGACAGGGTGACCAGTTTCAGGATGGGTAAAAATGGTTTCAACTTGCGTTTCCGGCTCAGAGTTAATATCATTCCCCCACAGACTTTCATGCAGGACTTTGATCCACAAGGGGTTAGGAACACTGACGATAAACAAGCCTTCCTTTTGGAGGACAGCAGTCACGTTACCAAGCAGGAGCTGGCGATCCTGCGCTGTTAGAACGCTGTAAGTATTACAGGGAATTATCACCGACCCGAAAACGTGGTCTATCTGAAAATGAAGCATATCAGCCTGAATGATATCAATACGCTCAGAAAGATCCTTATAGTCGCCCATCAGTTCAGATTTCAAAAATTGGATACTGCCCCAATCCATATCTAGCCCCACTATCCGCCGCCCAGCTTTGGCTAGCGGAATAGTTACCCGGCCGTGACCGCATCCCAATTCCAGAATTGGATCTTTTCCTTTGGTCCATGACCTCCAGAAAGGCAGATCATCCTTGAATTTCGCATGATGCTGCTGAACCAGATTACCCGTCATCTCCAACTCTACCTCGCTTTTATCGCTGTCCTTGACTATCACTTGTATAGAGATTATACTGCTTTGAGCAAATCTGCTGTTTTCGCCGGGGTGTGGCGCAGTTGGTAGCGCGCCGCGTTTGGGACGCGGAGGTCGACGGTTCAAGTCCGTCCACCCCGACTTTGGAAAAGTTATTTCTTCCTCCCTTTCCAGGGTCCACTACTTCCAATTTACATATTTGTATAGACAGGTCTTATATGTTGACCTGGTTTGATTTAACCAAGGAGAGACTGGTATAATCTAAGAAAATCATTCATCTGCCAATACACCTATGAGAACAATAGATCTTTCTAAATTTCAGACCGAGTCAGGTATAGCTGGTATCTTCAATACCTTACGGGGAATCTTTTCCTATGGTTGGAACTGGCAGCAAAGCCGAAAAAACCAGGAAGAACTTGTTGAGATACTGGATACAGTACTGGGGAGTGATTGTGTTTTACTAAGAGATGTGAACATCCCCCATGTTGGCAGACCTATACCTGTAGTTCTGCTTACACCAGCCAGCTTGATGGTTATAAACCCAAAATCCCAGCAAGGTTTCTTCCGTGCAGAAGGAAAACGATGGGAAGAACTAGGGCGGGATGATGAGTATAAGCTGGCATCCAACAACATGATCCGGGAAACTTGGCTGTATCAAAAGACAATTGAAGGCTACCTTAAACAACACAATTTCTCTATACCAGCTGAACGGGGAGTGATGATATTTGTCTCGCCGGAAACGCATGTTGAAACCATCCGGCCCCGGGTTCGGGTAATCCAGGCAGATGGTATTAAAAATTTCGCCCGTGAATTGGCGATATCCAAGCCAGTTTTCAGCGATATGGATTCCAGAAATGTGATCAAGCTGCTGTCTAACCCCCGGATTCCCGTAAAAGAAAAATCCAAGAAAGCCCCACCGGAAATAATCAACCAGGTACCTGATGCAGTTACCAAAGTTGATGAGAGTCTGGGAAAAGTCACCAACCGGATAAATTTCACTCGTAAAGAATGGATAATTGTCGGAAGTCTGGTTGCGGTGGTAATTATCGTCCTCGTCATCCTGATCGCACTGGTGATTCTCACAGTGTAGAGCAATCAACGGAAATCGCGTGCAAAGGCCTTTTCTCTCCATCATCATACCCGCATACAATGAAGAATCTCGTCTTCCGGACACCTTGACCAAGGTGGGAACATTCCTTGAAGGCCAAGTCTATTCTTCTGAGGTCTGGATTGTTGACAATAACAGCACGGACCGTACAGCCGAGATTATCCAGGAATATATAGCCCGCTTTACAAATTTCCAGGGACTTTTTGAAAAAGAGCCGGGGAAAGGAGCTGCTGTTAGATGCGGCATGCTTAAAGCGCAGGGGGAATTTCTTTTTATGTGTGATGCAGATCTATCCATGCCCATTGAAGAAGTAAACAAATTCCTCCCTCCCCAACTGGAAGGGGTTGACATCGCAATTGCCTCCAGGGAAGCACCTGGAGCTATCCGTTATGATGAACCTCAATTCCGTCACCTGGGAGGGCGATTAATGAACAGTTTAATCCAGCTGTTTGCGCTGCCGGGGTTAAATGATACGCAATGCGGATTTAAATGTTTTTCTGCATCCGCCTCAAAAGACCTCTTTCAATATCAAACTTTATCCGGCTGGTCCTTCGATATTGAACTGCTGTATATTGCCCGGCGAAGAGGATTTACTATCGTAGAAATTCCTATCCCCTGGGTCTTTCGCCAGGAGAGTAAAGTCAACCCATTCCGGGATGCAATAAAGTTCTTATTAGATATCAAAACAATTCGCCAAAATGCAAATCAAGGCATGTATGACCCGGAGAATTGACCCCGCTCTAATTCCTTCCCAACCGAATTTGTCATTTGAACACTCCTTATGGAACGAGGAAATCCTCCTGGTTGCAGGAGTTGATGAAGCAGGCCGGGGTTCACTTGCCGGTCCAGTATCAGCTGGGGCTGTTGTCCTTCCTCCCCTGGATGAAATCCAAAAGACCTTGTCCGGCGTTCAGGATTCCAAACAATTGTCCGCTGCTGAAAGGGCGGAACAAAAAATCTTGATTGAGTCCACTAGCAAAGCCTGGGCAGTTGGTTTCGCCGATAACGCAGAGATTGATCAGGTAGGAATCGTTGGCGCCACCCAATTAGCTATCCAGCGGGCAGTGTATCAACTGATAATAAAACCGCAGCACTTGCTGGTTGACTACCTGGTACTCCCCAATAATCCCCTTCCCCAAACCCGTTTGGTAAAAGGCGATGCCCGATCACTCAGCATCGCAGCTGCTTCTATCCTGGCGAAAACTCACCGAGATGAATGGATGACCTCCGTTGCCAAACAGTATCCAGAATATAACTTTGAAGCCAACAAAGGCTACGGCACTGCCGATCACCTGAAAGCCCTCGAAACCTACGGACACAGCGCCCTGCACCGGATGACCTTCAAACCAATGCGGGATATGGAATAATCGTCGTTAAGGCTCCCGGAGTTTTTAAAAACTCCGGGAGCCTTAAAATTAAAAAGGAATAACATTGATCATATTCACCAAGCCCGATTCGTCGGGCGTTGTTATTTGCCCGGTCATTCATGACCGGGTGTGCTGGATAGTATGGCGTGTTCAATATTGGAACGTTTAACGTTAAACATTTAACTACTCTAGCTGTAATTAAAATGCTCGAGGGAGAGAACCTGTCCTGCGACCGAAGGAAGTGTCGAAGGGCTCCTGCTCCTAGCCTTGTAAACAAACTCCGGGTAAAAAATCACCCGGCTGTTACCCCGCCAGGGTGCTGCGCAAAAACTGCGCCCTTAAGGGCTTATAATTATTTCCGATATAGGAAGAACTATCTGTCAGTAGGAATTGAATAAATAACTCATAGTAAGATTAAGTAAAACTGGTTTCTATCCAATAAGCAGTGCTCCCATGTCAAAAAAAAAGCAGCTGAAATCCGCTGGAACTTGGCCATCATTAATATCCCCGGAAATAACAGGGAAACTTCTCGAGTTCAGTGAACCTGCCTGGAACAAGAATAGCGATCTATTCTGGAGAGAAAGAAGTTCCACTAAAGCTGAAATCTATCAGTATTCTTTTGATAAAAAAGAGGTCATTGATTTATCTCCTGGCACTAATGTCGGCGGTGGAATTGGGTATGGAGGTGGATCCTTTACAGTAGATGGGGATTCAATCATATATGTTGAGAAAGGATCCAATCAACTGTACCTGCTCTCAGCTGCTGATATCCAGCCCAAAAAAATAACCACCTCACTGTGCAAGACCGCAGCTCCCAGAATTTCACCGTCAGGGAAATACCTGATTTTTATCCACTCGGATGGAACCGACGATACTATCTCGATAACTGATATCGAGGGCTCCTCCTCTCCCCTCCCCCTGGTCACCGGGTCTGACTTCTACAGCTATCCCCGCTGGCACCCGGATGGGTCACGCCTGGCCTGGATCAGCTGGGATCATCCAAACATGCCCTGGGACAGCAGCCATCTTTTTCTAGGGGAGCTGAATAATAATCCTGGAAACCTGCCTACTCTGAAGGATAAGACCCGGATTGCCGGAGGTAAGGAAATATCTATCGTTCAGCCAGAATTCTCTCCAGACGGACGTTACCTCTCTTATATCTCTGACCAAAGCGGTTGGTGGCAAATCTACATTCTTGACCTGGCGTCTGGTATTCACAAGCAGCTCACACATACACAGGCAGAACATACCCTGCCCCCCTGGCTCCAGGATCAACGCACCTACGGATTCAGCAATGACAGCCAGTGGATATTTTTCACTCGCAACCAGGCTGGCTTCTCTTCACTCTGGCAGGTGAACCTGGAATCCGGACAGGAATCTCAGATAAACCTTGATGAAGACTATACCTGGCTGGAAGGTTTTGCCATTTCACCTCAGAATGATCAAATCGCGCTGATCGCCTCCCGGGGAGACATCCCCCACCGCTTAATCACTGTCACTCCCAATGGTCAAACTTCGGTCATCCGTAACTCCACTCCAGAAGTACAACCCGGAAATATTTTTTCTTTACCAGAACCGGTCTCCTGGTCTGATTCTGAGGGGAACATGATTCATGGATTATTTTATCCGCCACACAATCCTTCCTTTACAGACAATAACCTGCCTCCGTTAATGATTATCATTCACAGCGGTCCCACCAGGCAGAAATGGGCCGAGTTTGAACCCCGGGCGCAGTTTTTTTCCAGCCGGGGATACGGGGTGCTGGTGGTAAATTACCGCGGCAGCACCGGCTACGGACGCAATTACCGCCAAGCCCTGAAGAGACAGTGGGGAGTAATGGATGTGGAAGATTGCCTCAGCGGAGCTCATTTTACCGCTGCCCGGGGATGGGCTGATCCGGACAAAATGGTTCTTCTGGGAAGCAGCTCCGGGGGTTTAACTGTGCTGCAAACCCTGGTAACCTACCCGGGTGTTTTCCGAGCGGGGATCTCCCTCTACGGTATTGCCAACCATTTAACCTTGCTGGAGAATCCGCCCAAATTTGAACGATTTTACTCTAACTGGCTGTTGGGACCCTATCCAGAAAAGGCAAGTGTGTATCAGGAGCGTTCACCGCTGTTTTCTGCTGACAGGATCCGCGATCCAGTAGCAATTTTTCAGGGAGGGAAAGACCCAATCGTCCCCCTCGATCAAGCAGAACAAATTGTCGGCGCATTAAGAAAAAATGGCGTGCCCCATGAGTATCACCTTTACCCGGAGGAAGGACACGGTTTTAAACGAGCTGAAAATGTTCAGGATTTTTACCTGAAGGCGGATGCCTTCCTTAGAAAATATGTTATGACCCCAAAATAAGAGCTATGATGAAACGGTTTCCCTGGAGGAAATCGTTTCCAATTTGAATAGGAGATGCAGATGAAAATAATTGTTCTGGGAGCAGGCTTGGTTGGCAGCGCTATTATCAAAGATTTGATCCAGGAAGATGAGTATGAAGTCCTGGCGGTAGATTTTAACCAGGGGGCGCTCGATAAACTTAACACAGAATCTACGGTAACTACAAAACAGGCTGATCTCTCAGAAAAAGGGGTCATTGCCTCCCTGGTGGAAAATTATGACCTGGTTATCAGCGCTGTTCCCGGTTTCCTGGGATTTAACACCCTGCAAGAAATCATTACAGCGGGGAAGAACGTGGTCGATATTTCTTTCTTCAATGAGGATCCTTTCCTGCTGGATGACCTGGCAAAAGAAAACAATGTGACCGCTGTTGTGGACTGCGGCGTTGCCCCCGGGTTGTGCAACATCATCGCCGGGCATGTCACTGAAAATCTGGAGAAAACTGGAAGTTACCTCTGTTATGTAGGCGGTTTACCCGAAGTTCGTCGATGGCCCTATGAATACATGGCAGTCTTCTCGCCGGCAGATGTGCTAGAAGAATATACACGCCCTGCCCGCTTTATCGAGAACGGGGAAGAAATCATCTACCCGGCTCTCTCCGGTATTGAGCTGATTGATTTTCCAGGAGCAGGCACCCTGGAAGCTTTCAACACAGACGGGCTGCGCACACTCCGGCATACTCTCTCCATCCCCTCGATGCGGGAGAAAACCCTGCGTTATCCCGGTCATGCCAATTTAATGCGGATCTTCAGAGAGAGCGGCTTTTTAAGTTCGGATCCAATCGAGGTTGATGGCCAGCAGGTGAAACCAATCTCGTTAACTTCCCGGCTGCTTTTTGACCAATGGATTCTGGCGGAAGGGGAAAAAGAATTGACCGTGCTGCAGGTTATCCTGGAAGGACAGCAAGGCAAGGATTGGGTCAAGTACCAATATGATCTACTTGACCGTTTTCATCCTCAGACCGGGGTCACCTCCATGGCTCGAACCACTGGCTATACCTGCACAATTATCGCCCGCCAGCTGCTGCGGGGAATGATTCCTCATAAAGGTATTTGCCCACCAGAATTTATCGGGCAGACGGAAGGTTGTTTTGAAGATCTGCTGGAAGAATACGGGGAACGCCAGATCCATTTGCGGGAAACTGTAACCAGGTGTCCTCTGAACGCAGATTAACTGAATAATATCCATCCCCAAAGATTAACAGGAGAACAAAATGCCTAAATTTACAATTGAAGGCCTGGGCGTTATTGGCCGTTTTTGTAATTTTTCCGGGTGTATGGATCTATTACCGTTATAATTTAAGGTGAGTATATAAAAGAAAACCTGCCCAAATATTTGGCAGGTTTTCTTTTATTGACAGATAAGTTATACCTTACTCACCTACTTTGGCCAGCTCCTCTTCAATCACCTGCTGGAAACTTTCAAACGGTTGGTTCCCTCTCAGCATCACACCATTAACGATGAAGGTAGGTGTCCCATCAATACCTTTTTGGGCAGCACCGATCTCGTCTTGCACTGCCAGCTCTTTATACTTTCTTTCAGTGAGACAGGTCTCAAATTGATCTGGATCCATTTCCAATATCTCAGCAAACTGTACCAGTGCCCTGGAAATATCTACATTCCGATTTTGAAATAAGGCCACCTGGTTGGCAAAGATCATGTCATGAAAAGGCCAGAAGGCATTTTGATCCGCAGCACAGTAAGCTCCTTCTGCTGCCTGCAGCGTAGCGGGTGATCCCAGCAGCCCACCTACACTATGAAAAACCAGGTATACTTGACCACTCTCAATATATTCTTGTTCAATAAGATTTTTGGTTCCCAAAGCAAAATCCGCGCAGTGAGAGCAGCCAAAATCAGAATATTCCTCAATCACCACTGGTGCATTGGGATCCCCGAGTGCATTTCTATCCGCCAGGATCGGTAGATCTATATCCGGCTGAACAATATCATTAAGAGAGATATTAACCCGACTACTGCTGATAAACGCCACCGTAATCGCTGCAGTGACAATCAATAATCCCCCGATCATCAGAGTCAACATGAGCGTCCTTTGACGCTGATTTTTCTTCCGCCGCTCTTCGATAAATTGTCGTTTGCTCATTTATTCCATCCTTATAACCAATATATCAACCCGTAATGACCCTATTGTACCCATTACACAGTTATTAGTCGAGTGCCTATACAAATTCATTTTTTCTAATCATCCCTCTCTTTCAAAGTAAATTCAGGTATGAATTTACCTCCAGGTAGTACTGACAAAAAAAGATCCACCATCAGGGATGGTGGATCTTAGAATCCAGCAGTATTGAAATAGACTTTACTTGGATTTTTTATTTTGAGAAAAGATGACTTTGGTCAGTTCAGCTGCGACAGAAGGCCCCAGCAGCAGCGGCAGGATTACCCGCCATTGCTCCCATCCTAATGGCGCTGTGTCAAATATTCCTTGCAAGAAGGGCGTATAAACAACACCCAGCAGCAATACCAGGGAGGACAGGATTGCCCAGTTCATGACTTTATTGTTGAACAGCCCGATCTGGAGAATCGGCACTCGTTCTGATCTGGCGGTAAAAGCTCGGGCCAGTTCCGAGAATGAGAGGGTTACAAATGCCATCGTGGCTGCCATCTCGGGATAATAAGTACGACCGATCCAGTAAGCGCCTAAAGTCACGGCTGTGATAGCTACTGTCTGGATACTGATTCCGATCAGCATAAAACGGTTCAGAATGGGTTCATCCGGGTCTCTGGGCGGCTGGTCCATCAGATCCGGATCTCCTTTTTCAAGGCCTAGAGCCAGGGCCGGAGCGCCATCTGTGACCAGGTTCAACCACAATAATTGAATTGCGCTTAAAGGAGATTTCCAGCCTACCATGGTCGCGATAAAAATAATCGCGATTTCTGCGGTATTGCAGGAGAGCAGGAAATAAACAAATTTGCGGATGTTGGCATAAATTACTCTGCCTTGTTCCACTGCTGACACAATGCTGGCATAATTATCATCTGTCAACACCATATCTGCAGTCTCTTTGGCAACATCAGTTCCGGTAATGCCCATCGCGATCCCAATATCCGCTTTCTTAATGGAAGGCGCGTCATTCACGCCGTCCCCGGTCATGGCAACCACCTGGTTGTTTGCCCTGAAGGCATCAACTATGCGTACTTTATGCTCTGGGGACACGCGGGCGAATACATCTGTGGACTTCACTGTTTCCTGCAGTTGCTCTGAAGTTAACTCATCCAGGTCTCTGCCGGTAATTACCTGGTGTCCTTCCTGAAGCAGCCCGATCTCGCGGGCAATCGCTCTGGCGGTATTTGGGTAATCCCCGGTGATCATGGCTGTCCTGATCCCTGCCCCCCGAGCTATTTCCAAAGCGGGCATAACTTCTGGCCGGGCAGGATCAATCATGCCTAACAAACCGACAAAGATCAGTTCCTGCTCGATATTCTCATCCAGATCCCCATTTTGGTGATACTGCAGGTCTTCTATAACCCTGTAAGCCACACCCAGAACCCGCAGAGCTTTATCTGTCATGCGGTCATTAGCCGCCAGTATCCGGCTGCGCTGTTCATCATCCAGGAGTACTGCCTGATCATCCCGGTTCTGGTAATGGGTGCACCTTTCCAGCACAACATCCGGAGCTCCCTTCTGGGCAATCACATACCATGCTTTCTGTTTCTGGTCATAAAATGGAGACACGTCTTTGGCATCAGGATCTTTTATAGCATGAACGGTAAGCATCCTTTTCCGTTCGGAATCAAATGGAATTTCCTTAATCCGTGGATATGCTTGCGCTAATGGCGCAGGAAGCGCTCCTGCTTTTGCTGCAGCAACTAACAAGGCGCCTTCGGTGGGATCTCCCACCATGCGTATCGTTTTTTTACCTTCATCATCATAATCAGTCTCCAGGATGGCATCATTGTTTAATGCCCCAATCCATAAAGCTGTTAAGATGCCGGGGTATTCTTTCGCCAGATTTACTTCTTTTGCATCTCTTAAGAATTTCCCTTCCAGTGAATATCCTGTACCGGTGATGTCCAGAAATTCCCCATCTACAGCAACATTAGTCACTGTCATTTCGTTCTGAGTTAATGTCCCTGTCTTATCGGAACAGATAATTGTCGTTGAGCCCAGGGTTTCCACAGAGGATAGTTTTCTTATCAAGGCATTTCGGGAGACCATTTCCTGCATTCCTAAAGCCAGGGTTATGGTCACAACCGCGGGTAATCCTTCAGGTACTGCGGCAATTGCCAGACTCACGGCAATAATAAACATTTCCAGAGGTTCTGCTCCGGTGA
>JAIORG010000212.1 GCA_021108255.1 Anaerolineales bacterium
GGCATACCAACGTTTAAGGGATACCCCGGACCATATCCATACCCTGCGACATTAACCATCAGTATCAATGAGGAATTGGTCCATGGGATTCCGAGCGGCAGGGTGCTGGAAGAAGGAGATATCGTTTCCGTGGATTGCGGAACAACCCTGGCCGGGTATATCGGAGATTCCGCTTTTACTCACGGTGTGGGAGAAATCGGTAAGGAAAAAATGCGGTTGATCAAAGTTACCGAGGAATCCCTTTATAAAGGGATTGAACACATGCGGCCCGGAAAGCATATTGGTGATGTTTCCGCAGCAATCCAGGATCATGTAGAGAGCCATGGCTATCATGTTCCTCGTAAGTATACCGGTCACGGAGTAGGGCAGAAGATGCATGAACCTCCCCAGGTGCCTAATTTCGGAGTTCCTGGAAAGGGAATGCTTCTTCAAGAAGGAATGACGATCGCAATTGAACCGATGGTATTGGTGGGAACACCAAAAACTAAGGTGCTTTCAGACCAGTGGACAGTAATCTCGGCAGATCGTTCGCTGACTGCTCATTATGAACATACTGTTGCGGTGACTGCAAACGGTCCGCTGATATTAACCAAAGTCTAGGAAAACAAAAATTGAAGTTCCCTAGACTGGACTTAATCGATAAGATATAATAAAACTTTTGCTGGAAAGCTGTATGTAACAAAGAAGGATAAATAAGGAAGGGTAATCATGAAAGTGTCTTCTTCTGTAAAGAAACGATGTGAAAAATGTAAAATAGTGCGACGTAAAGGAAGAGTTTACGTTATTTGTGAAAATCCGAAGCATAAACAGAGGCAAGGATAAAAAAGTATGGCTCGTATTCAAGGTGTTGACTTACCCCGTGACAAGCGTGTTGAAGTTGCTTTAACCTATATCTATGGCATCGGTTTAACCCGTTCAAAGGAAATTCTGGCTGCGATTGGCGTGAATCCTGAGACAAGGGTGAATGAACTGACAGATTCCCAGATAACTGGATTAAGGGATTACATCAACAAAAACTTTAAAACCGAGGGTGATCTGCGGCGTGAAGTGCAGATGAATATTAAACGGTTGGTGGAAATCGGCTGTTACCGCGGTATCAGGCATAAAAGAGGACTACCGGTACACGGACAGCGGACGCGGACTAATGCCCGGACCCGTAAGGGTGCGAAGAAAACGGTTGCAGGCCGTGGACGTCGTCGAGGAATGACGAAGACTTAAGCAATCAATAGTTTCCATTAAATCCAGGAGACTGGAAGGATTGATAGGAGATTT
The DNA here is from genome assembly GCA_021108255.1 of Anaerolineales bacterium. GTDB lineage: Bacteria > Chloroflexota > Anaerolineae > Anaerolineales > UBA11858 > B10-G9. The sequence goes on from JAIORG010000212.1 coordinate 1,273, forward strand.
GCCGGCTGGTTTGAATTTCATTTTGCGGGAGCCTTTCCTCCCTGCGGCTATGAAAATCAGCAGTTAGCTGAAACGAAAATCAACCTAGAATAATAGAAGAGGTACTATGGCTGAAAAATCATCCCGCCCAAAAGGCGGTCGGAGAAAGAAGCGTACCCTCGCTTCAGGACAGATACATGTCCGGGCAACATTTAACAATACGATTATCACTGTTACTGATCATCAGGGAAACACAGTTTGTTGGAGCAGTCCTGGTGCAGTAGGGTTGAAAGGCTCTCGCCGGAGCACGGCTTTTGCCGCCCGGTTGGCTGCTGAGGATGCTGTCAAGAAAGCAATGGGTATGGGCATCCGCGAAGCAGATGCTTTTGTAAACGGACCCGGCCCAGGACGGGAAGCTTCCTTGCGGGCAATTGAGGCGATGGGATTAAAATTGAACTCAATTACCGATGTGACGTCTGTTCCCCACAATGGGTGCCGGCCTCCCAAGAAGCGCCGAGTGTAATCGAATCTTCCAGAAGAAATATTGTTTCCGCTGGAAATAAAAGAGATTAGAGTAATTATTTGAAGTTGCGAAATGCAGCAAAGAGGAAGTAGTTATGTCAAGATATCGTGAGGCAAAGTGTAAAATTTGCCGTCGAGAAAATGAAAAATTGTTCCTGAAAGGAGAACGCTGCTTTACTGGGAAATGTGCTTTTGAGCGGCGGAGTTATCCCCCTGGACAGCACGGAAAGGGAGCACAGTACCGCCGTAACCGTGAGTCAGATTTCTCACGCCAACTGCGCGCAAAGCAGAAAGCCCGACGGATTTATGATATATCCGAACGCCAGTTCAGACGGTATTATTCAACTGCACAGCAGCGCCGTGGATTAACCGGTGTGAACCTGTTGCAAATATTGGAATCTCGTCTGGACAATGTGGTTTATCGACTAGGATACGCTGCGAGTCGTGCTCAGGCCCGGATGCTGGTTACTCATGGACATTTTAATGTCAATAACCGGCGTACGGATGTGCCGTCAGTCATTGTGAAAACAACGGATGATATCAGTGTTCGGGAAGGATCCATGAAAAGGACTTTCTTTAAAAACCTAACCAAAGATGCGGAAAATAGAACTCCGGTTGAATGGGTAAAAAGGGATTTGAAAACCTTGTCGGGTAGTGTAGTTCGTTTACCCGAGCGGTCAGAGATTGATGGAAATCTTAATGAACAATTGATCGTTGAGTACTATTCTCGGTAATTGTGAAAGGCCATCAAAAAAATGATACGATTTGGGAGAGGTGAGCCGTGCTAGGAATGAATAATATGGTAACACCGAAAATTGAAAGGGTAGCTGAAGCGCGAGCCTATGGGAAGTATGAAATAAGTCCCCTGGAACGTGGTTATGGCATTACTCTAGGGAATGCCCTGCGCAGGGTTATGCTTTCTTCTATGGAAGGCTCGGCAGTGACATCAATCCGAATCACGGAAATTGATCATGAATACGATACAATTCCGGGTGTTCAGGAAGATGTGTTACGGTTGATGTTGAATATCAAAAAGTTGCGTTTATTATTGCATGAAGGTGATCTCTCAAATATGCATCTTGAGATTAAGGGAGAAGGTGTAGTAACAGCTGCTGATATTATCACGCCATCGGAAATTGAAATCGTCAACCCGGATTTGTACCTGATGACAGTTGATGGCAGAAGTAAACCCCTCACCATCGAATTGACAGTTGGGAGAGGGAGAGGATATCTGCCTACTGAAGACCGAAAAGACCGTCTGCCTATCGGTGAACTGCCAATTGATGCAATCTATAATCCGGTTCGCCGGGTCAATTTTGAAGTTGGATCTGCTCGGGTCGGACAAAGTACAGAATATGACAATTTGACAATTGAAGTTTGGACTGATGGAACTCTTGAACCTGAAGAGGCATTAAGCAAAAGTTCGAAAATACTTATGGGGCATCTGCAGCATTTAGCCGGAGTAACCGCGGAATCACTCGCCGCTATGGTAGAGGTGGTGGAACCCGTAGAACCCGTAGATGAAATTGTGGATATTCCCATCGAAGAATTGGATTTATCCGTTCGTGTATTCAATTCACTGAAAAGAACAGGAATTACTACTGTCCGAGAGGTGATGGAACTTAACACAAAGGGTGATGATGCCCTTCTCTCAATCCGGAATTTTGGTGTGAAGAGTCTCACAGAATTGAAGGATAAGCTGGAAGAACATGGTTACCTCTTAGAAATTAATACTGAGCTGGAGTAAGAATTATGCGACACAAGGTAGCAGGAAAAAAATTAGGACGGAATTCAGGACATAGGGCAGCTTTGAGGCGTACTATGATTAAGCAATTATTCGAAAATGAGCGCATTCAAACAACCCGTGCCAAAGCTGAGTTTATCCGGCAACCCGCCGAAAAATTAATTACTCTGGCAAAAAGGGTTCAGGAAGCAGATGCAGCGCAGCAGGTACACGCACGCAGAATTGCCGCCTCACGCCTGGATAATGACAAAGTAATGGTTAAAAAATTATTTGAGGAGCTGGCTCCCCGGTATCTCAATCGGCCTGGAGGGTACACACGTATGTTTAAACTTCCCCCCAGGACCAGTGATGCAGCTGAAATGGTTGTATTAGAACTGGTGGAAGAGTAAACCAGCGTCAGCAAGCTGCTGATGAGTGATCGTTTCCGAGTCAAACTGGCTTATGACGGAACAGATTTCCACGGATCACAATATCAACCTGAGCTGAGAACTGTTCAGGGAGAAGTGGAAAAGGCTTTAAGAAAGCTTGCCTGGAAGGAAAAGACAGTATTATTTGCCGGAAGAACAGATGCCGGCGTGCATGCAGCAGGACAGGTGATCGCATTTGATTTTGAGTGGGGTCACACTGAAAAAAAATTACATCAGGCAATAAACGCAGTTTTACCGCAGGACATCTCGGCAGTACAGGTCAGCAGGACAGAGAGTGATTTCCACCCCCGGTATGACGCTTTGTCCAGAGAGTATCAATACCAGATACTGTGCAGTCCGATACGGAACCCTTTGCAGGAACGGTTTGTTTGGAGGGTGTGGCCGGAACTTGATGTCAAATTGATGAGAAGAGCGTCCAGAAGTTTAATAGGCAGTCACGATTTTGCAGCCTTGGGCAACCCTCATCAACCAGGAGGCAGTACAGTAAGAAAGATCAACCGGACTGCCTGGAAGAAAGAAGGAGAAGTACTGGTTTTTAAGGTTATTGGGAACGCTTTTTTGTACCATATGATCCGACGGATCGCGATTGTAGTGATCAAGATCGGACAGGGAAAAGCACAACCTGATGCGCTTAAAAGTTATTTATCAAATCCTTCGGGACCTCCCTCACAGGGTTTAGCCCCTGCAAATGGCTTATCACTGGTTGAGGTTCGATACGAATAAACAATGGAAAGCGGCTGTAAGCAGCTAATATTAATAGAAGTTCAGTGGAGTACAAAACAGTGAAGAAAACATTTTATCCTAAAGCAGAAGATATTTCGAGGAAATGGGTTTTAGTGGATGCCAAGGGAAGAAACTTGGGGCGTTTAGCTACTGAGATCTCTGCTCTGATCCTTGGTAAACACAAACCGGAGTTTACACCCGGTGTGGATGTTGGAGATTTTGTCGTCGTGATAAACGCGGAACAGATTGTGGTTACCGGGAAAAAGATGGACGATAAATATTATTACCGGGAATCAAAATACCAGGGCGGGCTTAAAAAGATAAATCTCAGGAATCAACTGGAAAAACGACCTGAATATGTGATAGAGCACGCAGTAAAGGGCATGCTCCCCCACAATCGTTTGGGACGGAAACTGAATATGAAACTTAAGGTGTACGCGGGACCAGATCATCCCCATCAGGCTCAAAAGCCAATTCCGGTTGAGGAGTTGTACCCCAACAAGGTATAGATTATCTGTTATGGTGTAGTTCAATAACGGATTGAGAAGAACTATTGTAAGAGGAGTCATTATGGAACAGTATTATGAAGGTATCGGACGCCGCAAAAGAGCAACAGCACGTGTACGGATTATGCGCGGATCCGGTTCATTTGTGATTAATGAAAAAAGTCTGGAAGAGTACTTTCCGACCGAGAGAGATAATAAAACCGTAACAGAACCTCTGGGTATTCTGGATACTAACCGATCGGATTATGATATCAGCGTCCTGGTAAAGGGCGGGGGTGTAATTGGTCAGGCATCATCAGTTCGATTAGGTTTAGCACGGGCTATCCTGAAAATGGATCCTGAGCTGCGGATGCCATTAAGCCATGCCGGATTTTTATCCCGGGATGCGAGGGAAAAAGAACGGAAAAAACCAGGTCTCAAAGGCGCGCGGAAAGCTCCTACCTATACAAAACGTTAATCGTACATGGCTGGGTGAAGTAAACCAGCTCGAGGATGTAATAAGTCCAAATCGCGGAGAACACCCATCAGACCGATGTGTTCTCCGCTTTGTATTTTCAAAAGGGATATATGATACTGATGAACCAGGGAAAAGATGCTCCGCCACACATTATTATTATTGGATTGGGACCCGGCGATCCAGATTTGTTGACCCGACGGGCATGGGATGTTATCAATTCAACTGAAGAAATTTATTTAAGAACTCGCGATCATCCAACTGTGGAGGGTTTTCCTCCTAACCTTAAGGTTCATTCCTTTGATGGGTTTTATCAGGAAGAAGATAGTTTTGAAGTAGTTTATCAACGGATTACTGCTGAAATCATAAAACTCAGTCAGGAAAATGCAGGTGTTATTTACGCCGTTCCGGGAGATCCGTTTGTGGCGGAAGCAACAACCCCCATGATTCTTTCAAAGGCCAGGGAGTTGGAACTTGAAGTTGAGATCATACCCGGAGTAAGTTTTCTGGAACCTTTGTTTGAAGCAGCAGAAATAGATCCGCTGCCTCAAATTACTATTCTTGATGCTTTGGAGCTGCAAGATACACATTATCCGCCTTTTCCGCCGGATACTCCGGTGTTGATTGCCCAGGTACATTCAATCGAAGTAGCTTCCAATCTTAAGCTCACATTGATGGCAGTTTATCCTGATGACCACCCGATATTATTGATTCATGATGCAGGGACAGAAGCTGAACAAATTGAAAAAATCCCTCTGTTTGAGCTGGATAGAAGCCGGATGATAAATAATCGATCCTCGGTATTTCTTCCTCCGCTGGAGAAAGGATCTTCCCTGGAATCCTTTCAGGAAATCATCGCCCATTTGCGTGCGCCAGATGGATGTCCCTGGGATCGGGAGCAGGATCATCAATCCTTGAGGCAAAACCTCCTGGAAGAAACTTATGAGGTGTTAGAAGCAATTGATGCGGAAGATCTGGCTGGGATGCAAGAAGAGTTTGGAGATTTACTTCTGCAGATTGTTCTGCATGCTCAAATCGCGAGTGAAGATGGTGAATTCACCATGAGTGATGTCATCCGGGGAATTTATCTAAAAATCATTCAACGCCACCCCCATGTTTTTGAAGATCTCTCGCTTGATCAATCTGAAGATGTGATTAAAAATTGGGAAAGGATAAAAGCCCAGGAACGAAAAATGAATGGCGAAAGTACAAGAGGATTACTGGATGGTGTACCTACATCCATGCCATCTCTTACGCAAGCTCAAACATATCAAAAGAGGGCAGCCCGGGTAGGATTTGATTGGAAAGATATTCAGGGAGTGATAAGCAAGATTCCAGAAGAAATAAAGGAACTCCAGGACTCCCGGGAACCCAGGGAACAGGCAGCAGAAGTGGGTGATTTGCTGTTTTCTATGGTTAATATTTCCCGTTGGTTAGAGATCGATGCAGAAAGCGCCTTGCGGGGCACAAATAAGCGATTTAAAGAACGTTTTTCATATCTCGAAAAAGAAGCTTGCGCTATCGGACGCGAGCTTTCTGAGATGACATTTGATGAGTTAGATATTCTGTGGGAGCAGTCAAAATCCCTGGAGGAGGATTAGGGCGTTTCCTCCTTTGCTAGATAGGATTGAATAAATAAAACCCCAACCAGAAAATAAGGTAAACCGCTGACAGCTACAGCGAATATCTTGTTGTGACCTGCGGAAAAATAAGCAAATATGCACAAGAAGAGACTGCTGATAACTGTGATTTTTCCGCCGGTAAGCGGGTGTTTCCAGGCAATTCCAACCCCGATGGTTGAAGCAACGATAAGAACTGACAAGAGGATTCCCTCAAGAGTTAGGCTTAACTGAGACTCTATGCTCTCGCCGATTGCTGAGGCAAATAAGCTTGTTAACCAGAAAATGCTTACTATTACCCCACCTATGCGGGCAAACCACATCAGGGTATTACTCTGTTTGGTTTTTTCGTCCATCAGTAGCTTCCTTGTAGGATTATCTCTGGATTACTTTGTTTTACAGCCCGCTGATTATATCTCCCAGGATCTCCCCGCCCAAGCCGGCAGCTCCCTTGGATTCACCTGTATTTCCGAGATTTGCTGCAACTGCTATTCTGTCCGCTAAACGAGAGAGTGGTAGACTCTGCAGGAATACTTTTCCGGGACCGGAAAGCTTGGTAAGGAAGAGTCCCTCTCCACCAAAAAGAGCATTGGTAAATCCGCTTACAAACTCAATATCGTAATCTATGGAAGGAGAGAATGCTACCAGACACCCTGTATCCACGCTGAGAATTTCACCTGCCTCAAGATTTTTCTCAATGATTGTTCCGCCGGCATGGGCAAAGGCTAATCCCTCTCCAACCAGGCGTTGGAGAATGAATCCTTCACCGCCGAACAGCCCAGCACCAATTTTTTTGCTAAATGCGATTTCGATATCGATGCCCCTGGCAGCACACAAGAAAGAATCTTTCTGACAGATGAAGGTGCCGCCTAAACTTGTCAGATCGAGGGGGATAATTTTTCCTGGGTAAGGGGCAGCAAAAGCAACCCGTTTTATGCCAGATGCAGTATTCAGGAAGGTGGTGATGAAAAAACTTTCACCGGTAAACATACGCTGAACACCCTTGAATAAACCCCCACCGGTGCCGGTTTGCATATCAATACCTTTTTCCATATAGATCATCGTGCCAGCTTCTGCCCGGATACCTTCCTCCGGATCCAGTTGAATTTCAACCATTTGCAGGTCATCACCAAAGATCGTGTACTCAATAATATCTGCCATGGTAATTTCTCCTCTTGAAAAATATTTCCAATAGTTCGCTCATTTGAGATTTTACTATAAAGTAGCTCTAATAACCGGAAAGTTAAGAAAAGTGTTAGCAGAAATGAAAAACCCCGAATTGTTTTCGGGGTTGATAGCTGGGGGCCAGGGATTCGAACCCCGACTTACGGTTCCAGAGACCGCTGTCCTACCGTTAGACGAGCCCCCACCAGCGAAGGGAATTTTATCATTGATGAGATTGTTAGTCAAATCATTCAGGTGTTAATGCCCGAAAATAGAAATCGCGAGAAATCATTGCCTGCAGTGATTAAGAGATTGGGATATAAACATTAAAGAGTATGTTAAAATTTGGGGATAGGTTTTAAAGAAGGAGTGTGCAGTATGAATGAGGAAATGGAATTATCAGATTTTGTTAGGGATATTATCAAGAAGGACCTGGCGGAAGGAAAAAACGACGGCCGGGTTCATACAAGATTTCCACCTGAGCCGAATGGCTACCTCCACATTGGCCATGTTAAAGCATTTGGATTGAATTTTAGTCTTGCTGAAGAGTTTAATGGCAAGTGTAACCTGCGATTTGATGATACCAACCCCGCCAAGGAAGAGGATGAATATGTAGAAGCTATAAAACGGGATATCAAATGGCTGGGTTTCGACTGGGAAGATCGGCTTTATTTTGCGTCAGATTATTTTACTCAGCTTTACGAATTTGCTCTGGTATTGATCAACTCGGGAAAAGCTTACGTAGATGATTTGACAGCGGATGAAATCCGGGAGTACCGGGGGACGTTGACAGAACCGGGGAAAGAGAGCCCCTACAGAGAACGGTCAATCGAGGAGAATCTGGATTTGTTTCAGCGCATGCGGGATGGCGAATTTGAAAACGGCAGTAAAGTACTGCGGGCGAAAATTGATATGAGTTCGCCAAATATTAATCTTCGTGATCCTGTGATGTACCGGATCTTACATGAACATCACCACAGAACTGGTGATGAATGGTGCATTTATCCCATGTATGATTGGGCTCATGGTCAATCCGATTCGATTGAGGGGATAACTCATTCTACCTGCTCGATTGAATTTAAGAATCACCGACCGCTTTACGATTGGTTTTTAGACCAGCTGGATATTTTTCATCCCCAGCAGATCGAGTTTGCCCGTTTTAATATGACCTATACCGTAATGAGTAAACGCGCCCTGGTTAAGTTAGTGGAAGGTGGTTTTGTAAATGGCTGGGACGATCCCCGAATGACAAGTCTGGCTGGTATGCGAAGATTGGGCATCACGCCTCAGGCTATTCGGAATTTTATTGAACACGTTGGGGTTGGGTTATCACTCAGCACAATTCAGCGCTCTAAATTTGATCATTTTATCCGGGATGACCTAAATAAACGAGTTCCAAGAACTAATTGTGTTTTGAATCCTTTAAAGGTTGTCTTGACCAATTACCCTGAAGACCGGGTGGAAATGATGGAATTTCCTAATCATCCTGATGATGAGTCTAAAGGAGTCCGGGAAGTACCCTTCTCCCGTGAACTATTTATCGACCGTGATGATTTCCGGGAAGATCCTCCCAAGAAATTCTGGCGACTGGCTCCGGGCAGGGAAGTCCGCCTGCGATATGGGTATTTAATTACCTGCAATGAAGTAGTTAAAGACGATGATGGAGAAATAACGGAAATAAGGTGTACTATCGATCCGGAAACCCGGGGAGGTTCCGCGCCGGATGGAAGGCCAGTGAAGGGCACCCTCCATTGGGTTTCCGCTCCCCATGCCCTGGATGTGGAAGTCAGGCTGTATGATCGATTGTTTAACCATCCATTCCCTCTGGATGTGAAAGAAGGGGAGAGCTTCTTGGATCACCTGAATCCGGATTCCCTCCAGGTTCTATCCGGAGCGAAAGCTGAACCCAGTCTACAAGATGCAAAAACGGGTGACCGGTTCCAGTTTGAACGTGTGGGGTATTTTTATGTGGATCCGGATTCCAGGGATGACAAACTGGTGTTCAATAGAACCATTTCTCTGCGTGATTCCTGGGCGAAAATTGAAAAACAGCAGGCCCAAAATATTAGGTAAGCGTATAGAAGTAATAAGGATGCGTAATCCTCTCAGGATTACGCATCCTGTTTTATTACATTGAGAGATTCTGAAATATCCCCAGAGCATTTTCCAGACGTGAGAGAACTTTTTCTCTGCCCAGAATGGGTATTATGTCAAAGATCGGCGGGCTGACTTTTTGACCGGTAAGAATTTCCCTCAGTAGACCAAACAATTGTCCAGCTTTAATTTCCAGATCAACTGCAATATCCCGCAGCGGTTGCTCAGCGGTTTCCAGGTCGATTACCTCTAAATTCTGGAAGAGCTGGGTTATTTTATGAGCAGCTTCCGCAGCCTGGGTTGCGTTTAGCTTATCAGAAATGATCCGGTCTATCACCAAATCAATATCTTCCTTAAAGAAAAAGCCTGCCATATCAACTACTTCAGTAAGCTTCTTTGTTCTAGTTTGGATGGCGTTGGCAATCTGGAGAAGTTTGTTTTCTTCTACAATGAACCCTGCATTCTCAAACCAGGGTTTAATCCTGGCTGCGAAATCCTCAGGGGATAGATTGCGGATGTGAAGTCCGTTAAAATGATCTAGTTTGCTAAAATTGATGGCTGCAGGAGATGGATTGAGTTTCTCAAGACTGAATTTTTCGATTAGATCATCTATTGTAAAGAACTCGGTTTTATCGTCAAAACTCCAACCCATCAAGGCGATCCAGTTAATAACGCTTTCTGGTAGATATCCCATTTTATCCATGTCCTTGACAAAGATAGGGAGACCCTTTTCCTGGGCAAGCTCTGTGTCTCGTTTGCTCATTTTTCCTTTGCCATCTGGTTTTAAGAATACCGAGAGGTGTACCCAAATCGGTTCTTGCCATCCGAGCGCTCGGAAAATTAGAGCATGAATTGGAAATGTCGGCAGCCATTCTGAACCGCGGATTACATGGGTAATGCCCATCAGGTGATCGTCAACCATAGCAGCCAGGTGGTAAACTGCGAGGCCGCTGGATTTGATCAGGATCATATCATCCAGGTTGCTGTTATCTACTGTGATTTCTCCCCGCAATAAATCCCGAACTATTGTTTTCCCAGATTGGGGAGATTTAAACCGGATTACATAGGATTCTCCCGCCTGGATCCGTTCGGCTGCTTGTTCGTGAGAAAGGTTCCTGCAGGTGCCATCATAATGGGGTGTTTCTTTTCGTTTCATCTGGTCTTCCCGAACCTGGTTTAATTGTTCGGGAGTGCAGAAACAATAAAACGCATTTCCATTATTGATCAGTTGTTCTGCATGATCCTGGTAAATACCTTTTCGCAAAGATTGGCGATAGGGTGAGCAAGAACCTCCCTGATCTGGACCTTCGTCCGGGACTAAACCCAGCCAATACAGGGCGTCTTTAAAATCAGATTCTGCACTTTCTTGATATCTTTTTTGGTCTGTATCTTCTATTCGTAAAATAAATGATCCGCCAGACTGTCTTGCCAGCAGATAGTCATAGAGGGCAGTACGAGCCCCTCCAATATGCAGGAAACCTGTAGGTGAAGGAGCAAAACGAACGCGAGCGGGATCTTGTTTAGGTGACATTTTTTATCCTGATTTGATAAGGGATTCTATTTTAATTGTTCTTAAAATTCCAGAGATTTATGCCTGAGTAAGACGCTCTCAACCAGGCCGATAGCGATAAATAAGGTGATCAACGAGCTCCCTCCGTAACTGACAAATGGCAGAGTGAGACCTGTTACTGGAAGCAGCCTCAAATTCATGCCTATGTTGACAATAGTTTGAAAGGAGATTAACGTTGCTGCTCCGTAAGCGATTAATGCGCCGTAAGTGTCGCTGGACAAACGGGCTGCTCTTAAACACCTGGCAATAATGAAGGCGAGAATTGCGATAACAACAATGGCACCAACGAATCCAAATTCTTCGGAAAGAGCTGAAAAAATGAAATCTGAGTGGCGGACTTTCAGGAACCGCAGCTGAACCTGGGTTCCACTATTATATCCTTTTCCGAACCAACCTCCTGAGCCAATGCTGATCAAAGCCTGCTGAACGTTGTAATCAGCGCCATATCTGGCGTTTGAGTCTGGAAACAAAAAATTGATGACCCTGTCTAGCTGGTAGGGTTTAATTAATCCGGCGGTATTTTCTGGATCATAATTCAAAAGAAACAAGGGTAAACCAATACCAAGAACCCCGATACTTGCCCCACCCGCAATTAACAACATTTTAATATCCAAGCCGCTGGCCCACAGCAGAGAAAACCAAAGGACCAGGATAACGATTGATGTGCTTAAATCCGGTTGGAGAATGATCCAAATGATGATAAAAAATGTGATCACCAGACTGCGGAGAACAGTCATTGGTTTTTTGATATTATCGATATTCTGGGAGAAAAAATTTGCCAGGATGAGGATGATGACAATTTTGGCAAACTCAGAGGGCTGAATCAAGATGGGGCCTAATGAAAACCAGCGAGAAGAGCCAAACAGCGCGTTCCCGAAAATGAAAAGCACGCCCAGAGCGCCTACCATCGCCAGGTACAAGAAACTGCTTAACGCCCCCCAATAGCGGTAGTCGATCATCGCCGTGATTATCAGTACTACAAATCCGATTCCCGCGAAAATGATTTGTTTAAGTACTGTGTTGGCTTCTACTAGTTCGATGTTGCCTGCGATAGCGGAACTGATCATGGTCACGCCGAAGACAGTTAGAAAGGCAACTGAACCAAGCAGCCAGAAATCAAAATGGCGCCAAGAGATATTTCGCATAATTAATTTAGTACTTTCGACTCACAGGTCCGGCAATGGGGATATCAGCAATCAACCGCTGCTGCCGGCCTTCCTGGGTGATGTCAATCCGTACAGATTTAGGGTCTATTTTTATATAGCGAGAAAGTACATCCAGGAGGTCATCTTTCAGAGATTCCATGGCCTCTGAAGACAAATCTGTCCTATCATTAATTAATACCAGCCGCAGACGATCTTTTGCTTGATCAGCGCTACTCGGTTCTTTTGAAAAGATGCGCTTGATGAAATTATCCATGCTATTTTTCTCCTGATCCGAATACGCTTGAAATCCGGTTGAAAAAGCCGCTGCCCTTATCCAGGTCAAGCAGGGGGACATCTTCCCCTAATAAACGCTGGGCGATGTTTCTGTACGCTTGTCCAGCCAAACTTTTTTCGTCCAGGGCGATGGGCGTTCCTTTATTGGTGCTGATTAGCACCGCTTTATCCTCCGGTATGATACCCAGTAGATGAATGGCCAATAAATCCACAACATCATCTGCCGAGAGCATATTATTCTGTTTAACCATCTCCGGATTTAATCGGTTGAGCAGCAGCCGGGGTGAGCCTTTTTCTTCTGCCTCGACAATTCCGATAATACGATCTGCATCACGAACAGCAGAAACTTCCGGATTTGTGATCACGAGCACTTCATCAGCGGGCGCTATAGCGTTCTTAAATCCGCGTTCTATGCCCGCCGGGGAGTCGATCAGAATCCAGTCCAGATCAGACCGAAGTTCATTACATAACCGGATCATATCTGAAGGCGAAACAGCGGTTTTGTCTCGTGTTTGTGCAGATGGAATCAGATAGAGCCCTGGGATATATTTGTCTTTGATCATGGCCTGGTTTAACCGGCAGCGTCCTTCTACAGCATCTACCAGGTCATAAACAATTCTGTTCTCCAACCCCATAACTACATCTAAATTCCTTAATCCAATATCTGCGTCAATGCAGGCAACTTTTTGACCTCTTTTTGCCAGAGCAGCGCCGATATTGGCTGTTGCTGTTGTTTTTCCCACCCCACCTTTTCCAGATGTGATGGTAAGTACCTTAGCACTCATAAATATTTCCTGTCTATTCTTTAGTGAACTTTGACCAATCCCGGGCGGTAACCTGACCGTCTTCCAGCTGAGCGATTTCAGGACGGGCCTTTCCCTTCTTGGGGGGCGAAACACTGATTTTGTCCGCTATGCGGATCTGTGTAGGAGATAAATCAAGGGAACACACTACCGCTTCAGTATCTCCCATTGCACCGGCATGGACCATACCCCTCAGTTTGCCCCATACAATAATATTTCCTCCGGCCACGAGTTCTGCGCCGGGATTGACATCTCCCAGGACAACAATGTGCCCTGGGTGTTTTACCTTATGTCCAGACCTTAATGTTCGTTTGAGAAAGACAGCTTCATCTCCTTCCAATAAGGAATTTATCGAGTCTTCCTCCGGCTCTGGCATGGATTGATCAACCTTGATTGCCAATCCTAAATCCTGGGATGCCCGCTCGGTAACTAATGAGGTGCTTAATACAGCCCAGAGTTTGATCTCGCGATCAGACAAAGCATTCCTTAAGGAAGCAAGATCGGGCGATTTTAGTGCTCTGTTTCCTACATCAACCACAAGCCTTGCCCCTTCAAAAAACCCCTGGTTCTGATCGATATGCTGCAAAACGGCTTTTTCCTGTGTTTTCCAATCGCCATTTTTTACTTCGACCAGAATGCCGTTTTTGATGCCTTTAACCTCAATTTCCTGTGCTTGCATGGCCTGCTCTCCAGCATTAAAGACAAATACAATCGGGGTTAACCGATTGCTAAAATTATAGCATGATACCTCAGGGAAGATATGCTCTGCTGTCGATGGCCTTCAACTCAAAGTAGGCTTCGATAGTCCGGCGTACAATGGGTCCTGCCACACTTGCGCCTTCTCCCCCATTGTATGCAAAAGCGACTACGGCGATTTCTGGATTATCGTAGGGAGCATAGGCTAAAGTCCAGGCGTGGGAAGGCCAACTTCCCGGGATGCAGAGCCCTTTTTCATTGGCAAAGGTGTCGCAATATTCAGCTGTACCTGTTTTTCCTGCCGCAGCGATGCCGATGTTTGCAAAGGTAGAAAAAACATCTTCCAGCGTGCCTTCGGTTACAACAGCCCTCATTCCTTCCTGGATTTTTTCAACTACCCAGGGATCTACCGTGATTTTTTCACCGGTTAATTTTGCTTCACAACCTCCAGCGCTGGTGGGATCACTGTACACATCAATTACTGGATCGACGGTAATATCCCATTTTATTTCCGGTTTAAACGAGAGAACAGTTTCTCCTTCTGCGTCCTCAATCTGCCTGATGACGGTCGGCTGCATAAGCATTCCATCATTAGCGATAGTTGCGGCTGACATTAGAATTTGCAGCGGCGTAGCAGTTACAAATCCCTGGCCGACGCTGGTAATGTAGGTATCGCCGGTTGACCAGTTCTCCCCGTGAGCAATGCGCTTCCATTTAGGATCCGGAATAATGCCATCCGCTTCATCAGGGAGTTCAATGCCCAGATAATCTCCATATCCCAAAGCCCGGGCATAGGTGCCTAAGCGGCAAATCCCCAATCCTTCAGGAACCTCACCGGGGATGCCAGTACCCAATTCTTCAGCGTCCCCGCCTCCTAGTTGATAAAAGTACACGTTGCTGGAATTCGATATGCCGCCAATAAAATCCAGTTCCCCAAATCCTTCATCTTTCCAGTCCACGTAAGTTTTACTCTTCCCTGGATCATTGGGAGTGTATTTATTCGCCAGCTGGATTTCGGGGGGAGTAGTTATCACCTGTTCCGGAGTGACAACTTCTTCATTAAGTGCGCCAAGCGCGGTTGCAAGCTTAAAGACAGACCCTGCAGGAAGCTCGGCCCCAACTGCCTGATTAAGAAGCGGATTGCGGACATCTGCATAAAGCTGTTGGTAATAATAAGTTGGAATTACTCTAGCCATGCGATTGTTTTCATAAGTGGGGTATGAAACCATCGCTAAAATTTCACCTGTTTGCGGGTTCATGGCGATAACAACCCCGCTGGTGATCCGGAGTTCACCTAAATAAGCGTTCCAACCGCCAATTTCACCCAGGAGGATCGATTCGGCCGCTTGCTGCAAGCGGGTATCCAGTGTGGTATAGATATTCTGTCCGGGCAAGGGAGAAATCACGGGCACAGCATCACGGATGATCCGGCCTCCGACATCTACCTCCACAACACGTTTTCCCGGTTTTCCAGATAAGATGGATTCATAATAACGTTCTAGACCGGCATATCCGATTTTGTCACGATTAGAAACAAATCCACGATCTGTGTAGTATTCTTCTTCTAAACTGGATATCGGTCCGAGGAAACCAATGATGCTTGCGGTGAGAGACCCCGTGGGATAGTCGCGGACTGTTTCTATTTCCAGGGAAATTCCTGGCCAATCCATGCTTTTCTCCTGGATGATCTGGGCTTTGACCTGATCAATATTGCAGGCGATCTTCACATCCCGGAAGGGAGCGCTTTGTTCACCATACTCAATGATCTGGCTGATTCCATGATCTGAAACACAAGGTACAAACGGATTTTCCGGGATAATCTCACCCCGGGAGACCGGCACATCAATATATTCTGCCAAAGAGCGGATGATATTTTGTATTGCACCCTGATCGTCAGGCAAGTTTGCCGCTGTGACGACCACATTGTAGGAGGCCACATTCCTTGCTAGCACAATACCGTTGCGGTCAAAAATCACACCCCGGGTAGGAGCCAGGCTGATTTCCCGTAAACGATTTTCTACAGCCAGAGCTACGTATGTATCCCCGTTGAGGATTTGATAGAAAAACAGACGAAAGATAAAAACCAGGAATACGATTCCTATTACAACTGCGAAGGAGATGATCCGGTTGTTTGTAATTTTATTCTGAGATGAAATGGTTGAGGGTGACATAGTTATTCCGGAGGATTTAACTGCTGGACTATATCCTGGATAATGAGAAAGACCGGTAAGGAAAGCATAAAATTAAGAATAATGCTTGGCAGCGTGATAACCTGCAGGACGGTGCTGAATTGAAATGAGCTGCCTTGGAGGAATAATACCAGCATTGATAAACCATGGATGATTATTGTGCCGGATAAAACGACAAGCAGCTGCATTAAAAATGAAAACCGCCAGATCCTCTCTCTCAGGTGAAAAGCGATACCTGTGGTTATCAGATAGCTGGTCGTAAACAAACCAAAGGGCAATCCAGAGAAGAAATCTATCAGCAGCCCTCCTACAATACTCCACTGCCAGGCTGTTTTCACTGATTTCTGAAGCGTGATGGCAACTATTACCACCAGCATCAGATCCGCTGTCCCGCGGTTGAGCGGCAGCCTGCTGACCACTGCAGACTGAAGGACAGTAATAAAACTAAGTACAGGTATGCTTAGAATTACAGACATGGTTTTTTTTGAGGTTCCGTGTCAGGGTGTTTCAGCGTTGGGTAGGAGAGGAGAGATATCGATTGGGTCAAAATTAATAATTACCAGGACAATATTTAAATCATCGAAATCGGTTACCGATTGCACTGAAGCGCTTTGGAAAATGTCATTTTCCCGGCTTTTAATGCTAGTAACCTGTCCGATGATTATGTTTGCTGGATAGTTACCTCCCAACCCGGAAGTTAAGATGAGATTTCCGGGATTCACATCTGCTGCCTGGGGTATTTGTTCCAGGGTGATATCTCCTGTAATTGATCCGGTTAATACTGCAGCGCTCCGTGAAGGTTCAATTCGAACGTTAATCCTTGTCACCGGGTCTGTTATTAAACTGACCCGGGCTCCAGAGGCTGTTACCTGGATAATTCTGCCGGCTAAACCATTCTGGGTTACTACCGGCATACCGCGTCTGAGTCCATCATCCGAGCCCCTGTTGATAATTATATAATTGAGAAATGGACTGGGATCCCTGCCGATTACTGAAGCGCCAATGTACTTATGTTCAGGATTTGCCCGGGCAAATTCCAACAATGCGGATAAAATTTTATACTCCACAAGCTGTTGTTGGAGTTCAACGATCTGGGCCTGCATGCGGGCGTTTTCGGCTTCCAGTTCCGTGTTTTGCTGACGGATTTCCCGGATATCCTGGGAGGCGGAGAGAAAAATTTCCACTCCCTGGTACTGCTGTGAGACCCAGGTTTGAAGGGAAGTTAATGGCGAGACAACCAATCTGGAAAGAGAGGTAAATACGCCGCTGAGCGCCAGGGCGAGGATTCCAATGGCTACCAGGCTTAGTGCCAATATCCGGATTGATTTTGGAAAACGTATATTCATCTGAATATGGTTTATGACCCTGTTGTAAGGCTTAACCTGTCCGCGAAAATTAATGCTCCGCCTCTGATTTGATCTGTGTCGTGTCTATGGAAAAAAGATGAAGGTTCCCAGAGGAGAAGAGGGGTTGTTGAATTCTGAAGGTTTATTCTCTCTGTGCGCTCTTGCGCTCCAGACCTACAAATAGACCTTTCCACTTATCGAGTTCTTCTAAGGCAACTCCAGCACCCCTGGCAACGCAGCTTATTGGATCTTCGGCCAGCCAAGCTCGAATTTGGAGTTCTTCTGTTAATCTCTGATCCAACCCCTGGAGCAAACTTCCGCCGCCAGCAAGGCAAACTCCATTATCCATCAAGTCGGCAAGAATTTCAGGGGGCGTTTCATCCAGGGCGTCCCGTACGGTATCGATAATAGTCTGGACAGAATCCGAGATTGCTTCTCGTAATTCGATGGATGAAATTTCAATCGAATCCGGCAATCCAGTAACCAGATTTCTACCCCGGAGGGTCATAGTTTTTTCTTCAGGTAGTGGATAAGCGGATCCCAGATTGAATTTCGCTTCTTCGGCCAAACGTTGACCGATCAGTATATTATATTTATTTCGGACAAATTGGATGATATCTTCATCCAATTCGTCGCCTGCTACGCGTAATGAGCGGGAGGATACCACGCCACCCATAGTCATGATGGCTACTTCAGAAGTCCCTCCGCCAATGTCAACAATCATGCTGCCGCCGACTTCATCGATAGGCAATCCTGCTCCCAGGGCTGCTGCAACAGGTTCTTCTATTAGATATGTGTGACGGGAACCAGCAGCCATTGCCGCATCGTAAACAGCCCGTTTTTCTACCTCTGTAACTCCCGCAGGGATTCCGATAATTACCCGGGGGCGGGGGACTGGAACAATGCTCTGCTGGTGCGCTCTGGCGATGAAATATTCCAGCATAGCTTGGGTGATTTCAAATTCTGATATTACGCCATCCCGAAGGGGGCGAACCGTAATGATATCTGCTGGTGTTCGGCCGATCATTTCCTTGGCCGCAGCACCGATGGCGATCGGCTCTCTGGTACGTTTATTGATCGCAACCCAGGATGGTTCCTGGATAACTATACCTTTTCCCCGGACATGTACCAGAGTATTTGCTGTTCCTAAATCTATCCCGATATCTAATGAAAAATATCCCAACAGCCAATCGAAGGGAGAAAATGCCACTAAAAACTCCTTTTTATCTAACCAGCTAGATTATACCAGCTTAAGAAAATTCTGTACCCTGGAAGACAAAGGGTAGGGAGAGGCGTAAAACGGGTGGAAACAGCTGGTTTATTTAGGGGTTTTTAGTACTTTTTACCTTTCTTATCTAGGCCAGGTTAATGATAATGGTAGAAGTTATAATTACTTCCACTGAAGAAGGAGCAGGGTCCAGTTTGAGCCAATTTTAATTGAGTATAATATAGGAAATTCCTTGGTTTGACGGGAGGTCTTGATGGCAAAGAAAAAATTGACTACAGATATTTCTCAGTTTCTAGCATTCCCTTTTAAAGATGAGGCTTGGGTAAAAAAATTAGCGATTGCCAGTGGATTAATATTTATCAGTTTTATACCAATCTTTCCGCTTGTTCTTCTTCTTGGATACTTAGCTGAGATAATCCGACAGATCGCAGAAGACCATGAATCGCCGTCTCTCCCGGAATGGGATGACCTGAGTAAATTTTTCAAAGATGGTTTCCGGCTCTTTGGCGCTGGTGCCCTTTATATGATTCCCTCAACTATAATGATATTCATTGGGTATGCTTTCATGTTTATCCCCGCGTTCATTGCGGAAATGGGAGGGATGAGGGACGAGGAAGGTATAGTTTTGATGCTTGCTGGAAATCTGGCGGGGTTCGGATTGATGGGAATTGGCACACTGGTGTCCATGGTTGTCGGCGTAATTCTTCCGGTTGCTGGATCCCATGCTGTTGTAAAAAAGGATTTTGCTGCAGCTTTTAGGTTTAGTGAAATCCGGAACATCTTTAAAGCAAATTGGAGTGGTTTCCTGGTTGCTTTTCTGATCATCATCGGGGGTAGCACTATTTTATTTTATGGTTCTTATTTCCTGGTTCTTACTGTGGTCCTGTGCTGTTTTTATCCATTTGCCCTAAGTATTATGGCGGCTTATCTGGCACTGGTTGGGTCAGCCCTGATTGCTGATGCATACCGGGTAGCCGTGATCAATCTGCCAGCGGAGAAAGATAGCTGATTACTTAATTCGTAATAAATCAAAACTGCCAATATAGAGGATGTGCCAAAGGTTGTTGGCACATCCTCTTATTTTTATATTCACAGGAAGGGGTTGTCCAAAAGTAATTTATACAGTTCTTCCGCATCTCATCTTTATGAAGCGGTTACTCCTTCGACTGCGTTCAGGACAAGCTCGCATGGTGAACATAAAACCATATGATTAGACACCTCCATTATTAGCCGGCGATTGAAATCGCGGCCTAGTTAATCTAAGTCCCACCGTTGTGGGACTTCTGTGTGAACCT
>JAIORG010000227.1 GCA_021108255.1 Anaerolineales bacterium
CGAAGGGCTCAGGATGCCTGTCCTGAGTGAAACAAAGAGGAATCGAAGGGCTTCGCGAAGCTATACCGTTATGCCGCTAGCGGACGCTGATGGTTTTCTTCCGCCCCGCTGTCATTTTCCAGTAATTGAACTGCGTGGGGTAAAACCGGAGCGATAATCCGGAAATTCTCTAAAGCCCCTTTGGGACTGCCCGGCAAATTGATAATCAATGTCTGTTTCCTGATGCCTGCCACAGCGCGGGAAAGCATCGCATGGGGGGTAATTGTTAAACTCCCCGCCCGCATAGCTTCTGCCAATCCCGGTGCGTTGCGGTCCAGAATCTCTTTGGTAGCTTCAGGAGTGACATCCCGGGGGGTAAATCCAGTGCCTCCGGTGGTGAGGATCACATTGATTTTTCCAGAATCGGACCATTGACACAATCTTTCTTTAATCGCAGAAATTTCATCAGGGACGATATCAGCCCGGGCAACTTCCCATCCATAATCTCCTACTGCGCCCTGCAGCGCAGGACCAGACAGGTCATCTCTCAAGCCGCTGGATGACCTGTCAGATACAGTAAGGATGGCGAATTTTATCGACATCTCATTTTCCTTTTAGATGAGTCCTTCCCAGCTGCCGTGAATGCCGTCATCAGTAACGCCATAATAATAACGGTAACCCTCTTGGGTCCGCTGGATCAAATCATAGCTAGTATAATTCCCCCGCTTCTTACGGGAAATCAATCCCAGGTCTCCCTGCCAGGTAATTTCTTTATTTTCCTTATCCTTGGGAAGTTTTGAATATTGGGAAATGGCATAATGCCACAAGCGACGGGAGGATTGAAAGGTGACGTTCTTGACCACACTTCCGTTTCGCAAATCCCTGACAGTGTAATATGTGTTACCTTCCCGCTTGGTTACGGAGACTATTTCCACACCGGTGCGGGGTGGATCATTGGGTTGTATTTCATCTTCATCAGAAACTGTTTTGCTAATAACTTTTGATCCTGGAATCGGGAGGGGGTCAGCCTGCGCCCGATCCAGCGGGGTGGCTTTTTTCTTCTCTCCCTGGAGAACCATTTCGACAATTTCATCCCGGACAGCCATGCCGGTTTCTGTTTCCGTGCGGAGATATATTTTGTTGTCGTCCACCGCATAAGGCGGGTCTTCTCCCCGGGGAATCATAATCTGGATGACCTTCTTTCCTTCAGTTTCCTGGATTTCAAACTTACATTCCAGTTCGGGGCTGATGCGTTTACTGATCTCTGATTTTAACTTTTCTATGCCCTGCTTCGGACGCGGTACACCTTCAAAGGATTTGCCCTTTTCGGCTGACAAACCCAGGTACAAGATACCTCCATTCGAATTCGCGAAAGCGCATACATCAGCGATGATGGAATAGAGATAACCTCCCCGAACAGTGATTTTTTCGTGAAAATCCTGAACAAAGGTTGCCCCTTCCTGCCTTGCATCCCGGATAAAGTCATAGGCTGGTTGAGAACTCAGCTGGTGGGGACGGGTCCGGGAGAAGTTGTTGCTTTCAAAGAGATCCCGTAATGCTCGAAAACTCCTCTCCTGCAAGCGGACATCGGTTGTTCTGTCCCCTACTCCTAACTTGTTTTGGACAGAGAGCTTCTTGGTTAACATATGAGCATCAGAACCCTGGATGCAGTGCATACGGCGGGGATATTCCGGTTTGTTTCCACTGAAGAAAGAGGCTGTTGAATGCCTGCCTTTCTTTGTTAAATCTGTGACTTCTATCGCAATTAAATGGGGATCCTGGGTATAGGCAATTTTGGTTTGCCCACCGAAAGGAAAACGGCGCATCGCAACTCCATTATTCGAGTTTGCGTGGGCGGCAATTGCCATGCCGCCTGCATCATGGATGCCTTTATAGGCGGTTAACACATCCACACTTGCACCAACAGTAACTGAGCCTACATCCAATTTTTCAGAAGGGATGTTCAGTTCCAGCAGCAGGTGCTCAATATCCCTGACCGGTTTATCTTCTGGGAAAATAGCCAGGATATGAAAACCAAATGTAGCGGTAAATTCAAATCCAGGCAGTACAAGTACCCTTTTTAACAATCGCTGGTATTCCGTCAGGCGGGTTTCTTCCTCCGGGAGCAAGCGGTTCAGCTGCTGAAGCAATTTTAATTGCTCAATCTCTTCCTGCATCCGGCGGTACCCTGCCACAGTGTTATGATCCGTAAACGCGATAATATCCAGGCCTTTATTTTCAGCTTGTTTTAATATATCTAAATATCCAATTTCCGGCTGTAAATAATCTTCAGATGCCGGAGTATGTAAATGTAAATCCATGGTGTACCAGGTTAATCCGGTACGGTTATTTTTTTCAGGCACAATATCCTCTCAACTTTAGCAGCAAGGAGAATTGGATCAGGAGAAAACAATCAAATCAACTGAATCCGTCTGAGGATTCAATTCAATTTTCTCGCTGAAATCCCTGCTATCTGTTATCTAAATTGCATCACAATGGGAACAATAGAAGGCGTTTGTAACCAGAATATTTTAATAACCACTCTATAAAATCTACTAATGGTCTGTATTGGAGTGGATTTTTAATATTTTTTATTCTAGCTGTCTTGTTATCCGCCTCAAACGTAATGTGCGTTCCTCATCGTAATATTAATAATAATCAAATTTCACCCGGCAAACAGGTTTTCGTTCTTTACTGCCTAACGGGCACTTCAAATCAGGTCAAATCTTACTTCCCGAAAGCTCTTCCTCCCAAATTATTGTTTATGCCTTGGTTTTCCTCTTTTTTGGGGCAGCCTTCTTTTTTGTTAATGCGGCATCCAGGACTTCTTCAATATTTTCAACAAAGATAAAGTTGATCTTCTCTAAAACCTCTGCCGGGATATCTTCCTCAAGATCTGCCTGGTTCTTTTTGGGAAGAATCACTGTTGTTGATCCAGCCCGATAAGCCGCTAGAACCTTCTCTTTAATGCCTCCTACGGGCAGCACCTGACCCCGCAAAGTAATCTCCCCAGTCATACTGACATTTCCTTTGACCGGGCGTCTTGAAATCAAAGATACAAGAGCAACTGCCATGGTTACACCCGCAGATGGACCATCTTTTGGCTGAGCGCCGGCTGGTACATGCAAATGGATATCCTGATCCTGGAAAAAACCCGCATCAATACCCAATTTATCAGCCTTGGATCGCACATAGGAAAGCGCTGCTTGGGCGGATTCTTTCATCACTTCACCGAGATATCCAGTGAGCTGGAAATTGTTTTTACCGGGCATTGAGGTAGCTTCAACAAACAGAATCTCTCCTCCGGTGGATGTCCAGGCTAAGCCGGTAGCCACTCCAGGCACTGAGGTCCGATTGGCAATTTCCTCATCTCCATAATATCTTGGCCGGCCCAGGTATTCCGCAACTTCCTTGACACCTACTTTTACACCCCCAACTTTTCCTTCTGCAATCTGGGTAACTACTTTCCTGCACAATGATCCGATTTCCCGTTCCAGATTCCGAACACCGGATTCACGGGTATAAGATCGGATGATCTTCTGAAGTGCTGGATCGGTGAAGGATATTTCATCAGTTCTCAGTCCATTCTCTTTAATCTGACGCGGAATCAGGTACCCTTTGGCAATCGATTTCTTTTCCCTGTCTGTGTAACCGGATAATTTAATAATTTCCATCCGGTCCCGCAGCGGGGAAGGGATTGGTTCTAACAGATTTGCGGTGGTAATAAACATCACCTTCGAAAGATCATAGGCTACCTCCAGATAATGATCTCTAAACTCACTGTTTTGTTCCGGATCCAGAACTTCCAATAATGCGGAAGTTGGATCTCCACGGTAATCCCGTCCCAATTTGTCAATTTCATCCAGCATAAAGACAGGATTGTTTTTCCCTACCCGGCGGAGAGCCTGCAGAATTCGACCCGGCATGGCACCGATGTAAGTACGCCGGTGTCCGCGAATTTCCGCTTCATCCCGGACTCCGCCCAGGGAAATGCGGATGAATTTCCGATCCAATGACCGGGCAATCGACCGCCCTAACGAGGTTTTCCCTACTCCGGGAGGTCCCACAAAACATAAAATTACTCCTTCCCGGATTTTGCGGATATCATCCTCATAGGTTTCTTCAATCTCGCCTTCCCGTTCCTTGCGAAGTTTTCTAACAGCGAGAAATTCCAGGATCCTTTCCTTCACATCTTCCAGTCCGTAGTGGTCTTCATCCAAAATCTTCCTGGCCCGGGAAATATCCAGGTTATCGTCCGTCATCCTCGACCAGGGCAATGAAACCATCCAATCCAGATAGGTCCGGATCACACCATATTCCGCTGCCGCTGAAGGCAAATGGGACAAGCGGTCTAGTTCCCTTTTGGCCTGTTTCTCGCTTTCCTCCGGCATGGCGGCTTCTTCAATCTGCTGCCGGAATTCTTCAACTTCTACCGTTTGATCGTCCGCTTCCCCTAATTCTGTCTGAATGGCTTTTATCTGCTCCCGCAGGAAATACTCCTTCTGAACTTTTTCAATCTCGGATCGGGCCTGGTTCTGAATGCGCTGTCCGATTTCAAGCATTTCCAATTCCCGGGTCAGGAAGTTCACCAATTTACGCAGCTTTTCCGAGACGGAATTCAACTCCAGTAACTCCTGAGCTTCGGCTAATTCCAGGCGCTGAAAATTTGCTACCGTGTAAACAACCTGCAGGGGGTCATCCAGGGAAATCACCGCATCAACTAATTCCTGGGGTACTGATGGCACAAGGTTAGTGATCTCAGCAAATTGATCTCTGGCCTGGCGCGTCAGGGCATCTACTTCCAGATCATGCTCAACTTTCACCGGGGATAGTTTAATTTTTGCTTTAAGATAAGGCTCTTCTTCCACAAATTTCTTGATTTCAAAGCGGGTGATACCCTGCACCAGCAAGCGGATTGTACCGTCCGGCGCTCTGAATAAACGGTGGACTGAGGCAACCGTTCCCACCCGGTAAAGGTCATCCGGGCCGGGATGTTCGTTCTGGGGATCCTTGGAAGTAACCAAACCGATCAAACGGTCGTCTGCGGAGAGCACATCATCAACTAACCGGATGGACCGGGGCTGACCGATGGATAAAGGAACCGCTGTTTCCGGGTAAACCACCAATCCCCGCAGGGGCAAAATTGGGAGCTGGGAAGGGATTCGCCCAATCAGGTCTTCCTGTTTAAATTCTTCACCATCTTCATCATCCACGTCGGAGATATTTGAGACCACAGATCCCAGGAAAATATCCTCCAGGGAAAGATCCTCTCGATTCACCCATTCTAATAATTCTAAAATATCCATACTCCAACGCGATAATGGCATAAACCCTTAATCCTTGATCTCTACCTGTCGAGGCTTTTGTTTTGGAAGTATCAATTCCAGAAATCCATCCTCGTAAACTGCGGTCACTTGCTCAGCAATCACCGGAGATGATAATTCCACACCGTTGCGGAATTCCCCAAAACCAATTTCCATTTGGTGATAGAAACAAGTTTCACTCAAGCTGGGACGCCGCCCTTCAATTAACAGCAATTGTTTGTCCAGTGTGATAAAAAATTCGCCTTCTTTCATTCCTGCAGCTTCTACCAGAACAGTAAATTGGTCATCAGTTTCATAAACATCAATTGGAGGGCACCAGTTATTGGTTCCTGCGACAACTTGCCACACTGCCTGTCTCGCTCGCAGTTGATGAAATGTAAAGGAATCCGCTTTAAGCGGTTCAATCCGTATGATTACATCCTTCATTAATTCCCTCCTGAAATCCGACCAGAGGAAGCGTTCTAAAGGTTAATTTTAACACAGAGTAGGGGCTTCCCTGGATGAGTGGAGCGATTATATACGAGATTAACACTCAGGAAGACTTAAATCTATTAGAATGGACGATAACAAATCAAGCCAATAAATATCCTTAGGGAACAGTACAAGTGAAATAAATTTACCGGTTGTAATAAATAAGGAGAAAAACATGTTTTCAAAAAAAGTACACCAGGCGATGAATGACCAAATTCATCATGAGATTGAATCTGCCTATATTTATCTTTCCATGGCTGCCTACTTTGAGGCAGAGACTTATCCCGGATTTTCCCAATGGATGAAAATTCAATTTGAAGAAGAAATGGCTCACGCTTTTCGTTTTTACAACTTCATTCACAGCCGCGGTGAGCGGGTAACACTGCAAGCCATCGGAGAACCTCAAGCTAATTTTGAGTCAATCCTGGCTGTATTCGAAGGCGCCCTGGCCCATGAGCAGAAAATCACCGGCGATATACACCGGTTATACGCGTTGGCAATGGACGAAAAAGACTATCCCAGCCTATCATTTTTACAATGGTTTATCGACGAACAGGTAGAAGAGGAAGAACATGTCGGCGAAGTCGTGGAAAATATCAAAAGAGCAGGCGATAACAACCATGCTTTGTTAATGCTGGACCGCGAACTGGGCCAGCGCCAGCCTCCGGTAGAAGTCGAGGGAGAACAGGCTTAAGATTGAACCATTTAGAGAAAAGAACTGGAAGCTTAATCCTCAGAGGATTAAGCTTCCTCAATCGAGTAATTTTCCTCCTGAAAGAGGAAATAACTTCACTAAAAACAGATGTTATTTGGCATTAGTTTTTTCCTTCTAATAATGTGATACTTATTCTATAAGATTAATTTTTAACTCTATCGGAAGAATTATGAGGTGAAAAAATCTATGGAAGACAAGTCATACAACCCATTTAAAACAGCCCAGAAGTTATTTGACCAAGCTGCTGAACTGCTTGAATTAGATCAGGCAGCCAGGGACTTTTTACGCCACCCAATGCGGGAATACCAATTCAACATTCCTGTGCGGATGGATGACGGCAGCGTAAAGGTCTTTCGGGGATTCCGGATTCTGCACAATGATGCCCGTGGCCCTGGGAAAGGTGGCATTCGGTTCCATCCCCAGGAAACTGTTGATACAGTGCGAGCCCTATCGATGTGGATGACCTGGAAATGCGCGGTCGTCGATATTCCCCTGGGCGGCAGTAAAGGGGGAATTATCTGTGATCCTCATGATTTAAGTTTACTGGAACAGGAGCGCCTCTGCCGCGGATGGGTACGGCAAATCGCCAGGAATATCGGTCCTCTCTCTGATATCCCCGCTCCGGATGTTATGTCGAACTCCCAGCATATGCTGTGGATGTTAGACGAATATGAAGCTATCCACGGCGCTAAATATCCAGGGTTTATTACCGGGAAACCTGTTGGAATGGGAGGCTCCCTGGGCAGAGTTGAAGCAACCGGATATGGTGTCATGATCACTGTTCGGGAAGCAATGAAAGAACTGGGAATCAACATTCAAAATACATCTGCCAGCTTCCAAGGGTTTGGCAATGTGTCCCAGTATGCCATCCAACTTTATCAACAGATGGGTGGAACACCAATCTGCGTTTCTTGTTGGAACCAGGAAGATCATAAAGCGTATTCTTTCCAGAAAAAGGACGGTTTTGATCTCAAAGAATTAATGTCAGTCACAGATCATTTTGGAGAAATCGATAAAAACAAAGCTCAGGATTTAGGCTTTGACATGCTGCCTGGTGATGCCTGGTTGGAGCAGGATGTGGATTTATTAGTCCCATCAGCGCTGGAAAATCAAATCACAGGTGAAAATGCCGGCAAAATATCGCAGAAAGTTAAGCTCATCGCAGAAGGCGCGAATGGTCCAACAACCCCGGATGCAGATATTGTCCTGACAGACCGGGAAATTCATGTGATTCCCGACTTTTTGGCAAACGCAGGTGGAGTGACCTGCAGTTATTTCGAACAAGTCCAGAGCAATACCAATTATTATTGGCCAAAAGAAGAGGCCCTTGGGAAACTTGATCTGAAGATGACCAATGCTTATGTTGATGTCAGCAAATTTGCCAAAGCCAAAAAAATCTACATGCGTGATGCGGCATATATGATATCCGTAGACCGTGTAGCTCAAGCTTGCAGGTCCCGCGGATGGGTATAATCCTGGCAGGATGAATATTAAATCGGAGGGCACTTTCCCCCAAAGCCTGATCCCATTCGATCGCAATGAAAACGATCAGGAAAATTGTATCCGTGTAATTGGAACTGGTTCAATTGGGGGCAAAGCACAAGGATTGGTCTTCCTTAACGACCTTCTTTTATCACGTTTTCAGACAGCTGATTTTCAACAAATCACGGTAGGGATTCCAAACCTGACCGTGATTGCTACTGATGTGTTCGATGCTTTCATGGCAGAGAACGATCTCTACGGCATCGCCAATTCCAATTCTCCTGATGACCGGATTGCCCAGGCATTTCAAAATGCAGATTTGCCATTTAATGTCCTGGGGGATTTAAAATCCCTGATAAACCAGATTTATACACCACTGGCTATCCGCTCTTCAAGTCTACTTGAAGACGCAACCTATGAGCCATTCGCCGGCATTTATGCCACCAAAATGATTCCAAATCACCAGCATGACTCCGGCACCCGGTTCCAAAAACTTACTGAGGCAATCAAATTCGTATATGCCTCAACCTATTTTAATAATGCAAAAAGTTTCCGGAAAGCGACTAATCACGATCATTCAGATGAAAAAATGGCAGTGATCATTCAGGATGTCGTTGGCTCACGGCATAGTCTTCGATTTTATCCTGAACTATCGGGAGTGACCCGATCATACAATTTCTATCCAGTCGGTCGGGCACAACAGGAAGATGGTGTAGTCAATCTTGCTTTAGGTTTAGGGAAAACCATAGTTGATGGCGGTGTTTCATGGACTTATTCACCGGCCTATCCGAAAATAGGACCACCATTTGGCTCAGTGGAAGAACTCCTGAAAGGCAGTCAAAAAGAGTATTGGGCAATTAACATGGGAACTCCGCTGGTCTATGATCCCATTCAAGAAACCGAGTACTTAATTCAGGAGAACTTAACTACAGCTGAAAAGGACGGCTCGCTGCGTCACTTATGTTCGACCTACGATTTGCAATCGAACCGGTTGACCATCGGGATGGGAAATCCGGGACCTCGAGCATTAACCTTTGCCCCCCTGCTGACCTTGAAGGAAATTCCCCTGAATGATTTGATTAAATCGTTCCTGGCTGCCTGCGAGGAAGAATTGCAAAACCCCGTAGAAATTGAGTTCGCGATGACATTCAATCCTCACAGCCTGGGTTTGCTGCAGGTTAGATCCATGGTTGTCGCTTCCGACATTGTGAAAGTCACTGATGAAGATTTGATCGACGAAAATGCCCTTGTAGCATCTGAGAATGTATTGGGCAATGGATTAATTGATGATATCCAGGACGTCGTTTATGTTATCCCGCATAAATTTGAACTTGAAAACACACGGCAGATTGCTGATGAACTCGAAAAAATTAACGATTCCCTGATCGATAAAGGAAGATCTTATTTATTAATCGTTTTTGGCCGGTTGGGAAGTTCCGATCCCTGGTTGGGCATCCCCGCCAACTGGGGGCAGATATCTGGTGCCAGAGTGATTGTGGAGACTTTTCAAGAAGGGTTCAAGGTTGAAATGAGCCAGGGGTCTCACTTCTTTCATAATATGACCAGCCTTGGTGTCAGCTATATCTCTGTCCCCGCATCTGGAAAACATCAGCTGGACTGGGATTGGCTGGCTCTTCAGGAAGAAATTCAAACCACTCAATTTGTGCGTCATGTACGCCTTATTGCCCCTTTATACGTTAAAATTGATGGTAGAAGCGGACGTGGAGCAATATTAAAATCGCGAGAAGAAAATGACTGAAAACTTTGGAAAACCTATTAACCGATTAGTTGAAGAACTCAGGGAAAGAGCAAAAGAACTTAATTGCTTATATGAAGTTCAGGAAACCCTGGGTAAACCGGGTATCAAAACCGAAGATGCCCTCAATAGAATCATAGCTATACTTCCTCCCGGTTGGCAGTATCCTGAAATCTGTCAATCAGAAATCATTTTTGGGGATAAAGTTTTTCAGTCATCAGATTTTGTAAAAACACCCTGGGGACAGCACTCGGATGTCATTGTCCAGGATCAATTAGCTGGAAGAATCAGTGTGTACTACACGGAAGAAAAACCCGAGTTGGATGAAGGCCCCTTTCTCATAGAAGAGCGCCGATTGATTAACACCATCGCTGATCAAGTGGGAAACTTTCTTTTACACCAACGATTACAGGATGTGTTTGAAAGAAAAACCAAACCCGATATAGAAACCAAAGCTGGTTGGCAGGTGATTCTGAGTCTTCTGGAAAAGACTGATCCCAATTTACTGATAACCATAGCTAGAAAAATGGTCCACCACCTCTGTGGGAGTGGGATAAAAGAAGCCACAGATTTATTGGAATTATTCAGCTCCGCGTACCGGGAAGACAGAGAACTTCTTGAAGCGAATTTTCCTTATCAATTCGAATCAGATGAGGATGCCATTGGCGCCATAGACGAAGTATTTAAACTCGCCGGGAAGTACCTGGATGAAGACGAAATTTTAACCAGCATCCAGCAGTGGATCCGGGAAGATCAATCCGGTTTTCTAATAAATACACTTGTCCAACCGGGCTGTTCGATACCTGAAATTATTAACGCTCTTGACCGGTACCAGCATCTATCCACACAGGGTTTAGAATTGTCTGCTGCCAGAGAGCAGAGCGTTCGAGTTTCTCTTATCCGCCGTTTGCTGAGTGGACAAAAAAATTTCATTGATACCGCCAAATGCCACCTGAGTATTGAGGATTTCAACAAGTTATCGTCACATATTATTTTCCAACCTGGGAGCTACGGAAAATTAGGCGGGAAAAGTGCTGGAATCTTCCTGGCAATGGAGATAATCAAAAAGTCAGTTCTTAACCAAGATTTGCTGCAGCAAGTAAAAATGCCTAAAACCTGGTACATCATATCTGACGCCATGTTTTCATATATCGAGCACAATAATCTTGAAGAAATCATCGAACATAAGTACCTGGATATCGGGGAAATCCGCCAGGAATACCCTTATATTGTCCACGTCTTTAAAACCTCACCGCTCCCGCCTGAAATTGTCAAGGGTTTATCCATGGCTTTGGATGACTTCGGGGATGTACCGCTCATTGTCCGCAGTTCGAGCTTATTAGAAGACCAGGTTGGAATGTCTTTTGCCGGTAAGTATAAAAGCCTGTTTGTTGCCAATCAAGGAACCAAAGAAGAGCGGTTAAAAAGCCTGATAGATGCAATTGTTGAAGTTTATGCATCCATGTACGGCCCGGACCCGATTGAATACAGGCATGAACATAATTTAATCGACCATCACGAAGAAATGGGAATCCTGATCCAGGAAGTAGTTGGGAAGAAAATTGGCCCCTACTATTTCCCTGCGTTTGCCGGAGTTGCATTCAGTCAAAATGAGTTCCGCTGGTCCAGCCGGATCAAGAAGGAAGATGGATTGGTCCGGATTGTGCCCGGATTAGGAACCCGCGCTGTAGACCGGTTGAGTGACGATTATCCAATCCTGGCTGCCCCTGGCCAACCCGGATTGCGCGTAAATACCTCATTGGATGAAATTGTCCGGTATTCTCCCAGGAAGATCGATGTAATCAATTTAGAAAAAAGAACTTTTGAGACAATTGAAATACAACAATTATTAAAAGAATATGGGGACGAGTACCCAAACATTAAGCAGCTAGTTTCCGTTATAACCCAAGACCATGCGCAGATCCCCACAGGACTGGGACCTGATTTTGAAAAAGATAAACTGATATTTACTTTTGATGGATTGTTTTCTAAATCCCCTTTTCTAAATTTATTGCGGGGAGTGCTAAACGAACTACAGGATAAACTGAACCACCCCATAGATATTGAATTTGCCTATGATGGGGATGATTTTTACCTGCTGCAATGCCGTTCCCAGAGTTACGGGGTAGAAAATATACCAGCGGATATCCCGACTGATATCCCTGGAGAACGGGTACTATTCACTGCCGATCGCTTCATATCCAATGGAACGATTCCCAATATCACTCATATCGTATATGTTGACCCGGAACAATACAGCCAACTTCCAACGCGGCAGGATATGCTAGATGTAGGCCGTGCGATTAGCAGGTTAAACAAAATCCTCACAAAAAGGAAATTCATCTTGATGGGACCTGGCCGGTGGGGAAGCCGGGGTGATATCAAACTTGGCGTCAGTGTTACTTATTCCGATATCAACAATACAGCTGCTTTAATTGAAGTTGCCCAAAAACGGGGTGATTATACTCCTGATCTCTCATTCGGGACCCACTTTTTCCAGGACCTGGTTGAATCCTCGATTCGTTATATCCCCATATATCCTGATGATTATGGCATCATCTTTAATTCTGATTACTTGTTGGAATCAAAAAACACAATCAAGGATATACTGCCAGACTTTGCCCATCTGGAGAAAATTATCAGGGTGATTGACGTGAAAAACACTTCTAGTGGTCATGTACTGCAAGTTCTCATGAACGCCGAGAAAAACAAGGCAATTGCCATAATCACAGAGGAAGATGAAACAAGTGAAATCAAAAGTGAACTAAAATCGATCCCGCAAACGGATTCCCGGGAAGATCATTGGAGCTGGCGTTTAAAAAGCGCGGAAACAATAGCGTCAATGATCGATCCGGACAGATTTGGAGTTAAGGGTTTTTATGTATTCGGAAGCGCTAAAAATGCCACCTCCGGCCCAAAAAGTGATCTCGATATATTAATCCACTTTGAGGGAAGTGATCATCAAGAAAAAGAGTTGCGAATTTGGTTGGAAGGGTGGAGTTTGAGTCTCAGCCATATTAACCAATTAAGAACGGGTTATAAAACAGATGGATTGTTGGATGTTGTCATCATCACGGATGAGGAAATCAAGAACCGCAGCAGTTATGCAGTGAAAATTGGAGCAGTATCAGATGCTGCAATGCCGCTATCTGTTGGCTCAGCTTTGAATAAATAAGGTTTTCCAAAGTGGGGGAATCAGGTTAATAATATCGGGGTTTAGAATAATTCGCGCACAGCATCCTGTGGTTTATCCGGATCAAACCGGACCAATGCCAACTCAGGTCCATCGTGAGCAGCTGAAAAGGTAAGAGTTTTTCCGAGCTGCTCTTTCCAGGAGCCAGTTATCCTGGCTGACTCATGAACATGACCGTGCAGGGTAAGAAGGGGCTGGTGATCCATTATCAAGTCTTTTACTGCAATGCTGCCCACATGCAGGTCAACGGGCACATAGTCAATCATTTTGCCATCTAATCCAGCCCGGTCCAATTTTGTTTGGTAAGGGGGAGTGTGGAAGAGAAATATCGAATTTGACAAATCATTCTTCCCGACAAGATCCTCCAGGTCCTGTTTAATTGTCGCATACTGAATAATGTTTTCTGCTTGTTCAACTGAATGCCATCCTTCATCAGGAGGAATACAGCCCGGATCAACATATCTGGACACATCATATCGTTCCCAATCCTTGTTCATGAAAGGGGTTGGGGGAACATAAGCATAACCAAAAACAGTATGGGAACCAAATTGAGCTGATTGGTTATGGATGTATTCCCAGACACCCTCTTTCATCATGCAAGAAATCAAATCTTCTTCATCGCTCCGGCTGTCGTCATTGCCAAGGATCAGGAAAACACGCGGATAATCATCCCCCAGCTTGATTTTTAATTTCATAAACTCCGGGGACAAATAATCCTGGATGAAATTACCTTCCCTCATGTTTCCAAAAGACGGCAAGAGGTCTCCCCCCAGAAAAACAGCTGCAGGTTTTTCTTCCAGGATCTTCGAAAAAAGGGTTTGATAACGGTTCAGACGACCATGCAGGTCTGACACAAAAAAACAAAGAGCCATATTTAATATCGCTTCAAGCTTATTTATTCCTCACAATTGATTAACTTTCGAGAAACAAGAACTTTTTTTACAATTCCTCCAGGAAACTGAGAAATTTTTCTTTTCAGACAGATTGGATTTTCAAAAAGGGAAAATGGTGCTCAATCCAGACCAGGGAATGGCCGCTCCCAATAGAACCAAATTGTTGCTAGTTTCAGTTACTCAGATTTGGGGAGTTCAGTCCTTAATCCCCTTCCTCCCTCCCAATGAGTTCAGGGTGAGCTTTTTCCATCTCTTCACGACTGGGGTAACCAGAATAATAATATTTTGTTTGACCTATATAATAGTAAACCTTGTAGACCCCATTTTCTATATCATACCCTGCCATAATTTTAGTCATAAATCCTCTGCTTGTGATTCCAGGTAGGATAAATCTTCTTGCAAAAGAAAATTTAACTCAGGCCAACCAGCTTCTCTATCTCCTGCTTACAGCCGGAGCAAATAGAGATAAAAGACAAACCGAAAGAAGAAAACTTCTAACAATTCCGCAGATGATAAAGATTAGCATACCATTCCTCCATCCGTTCATCAACTACTTTGGAATTGGTTGATAGGTTAGTGCAAAATACCGCCGATTAAAAAGATAGCGATTATCCCCCCGAAGATTTGGACCACTAACCAAATTATTATATCCAGGCCCAGGTTTTTGATAAATCCTCCCAGGAGCGCGCCGATAAGGAACCAGTATCCAAGATGAATAGCAATAAATATATAAATTGACTCTGGCAGGACTGGTGATAGTGACATGCTAATAATGCTGGGGGCCACAATACCAAAAGAAAAGATGGCAAGGGGCTCAATAAGATATCCAACTAAAAATAATATCCCCGCAGCAACTACAGAGAAGAGCCCTCCCTGGAGCCATCGAGGCCAACTTCGAATTATGTCCATCTTACACTCCTTTACTCTCTGAGAATTTCAACTTCTTTTTATAAGAAGAGAATCCCCTGGCAAAAAGCAGGAATACCTTTAATATAGCAAATTTATTGACTTTATACAAATCAGGGATCAAGATATCTTCTCCCCATCTCCAATTATAAGTGACCCAAGATCTATTGAAGCGAGAAGATATCCGCCTTATTCCTGAGGAATTCATCCAGGGGTGGGTCAATTAATAGGAAATTTCATTGGTTGATATTTTGCTCATAGATAACAAAAAGCTTTCTATTACCCCCACATTCAAGGTAAAGAAAGCTTTAGAACTAATCCTGGTGTTATTAGCGCCCTCGGTAGGAATCGAACCTACAACCGCCGGATTAGAAGTCCGGTGCTCTATCCATTGAGCTACGAGGGCATGTTGCCCAGCTGTACGGCATGCTGCCGGCCCTTATTTTCTAGTGGCGGGCCGGATCCCTTTATAAACCCGCGGTCCGGAAATGGTCTGTAAAATTTTCTGAGGTTGATGATCAAGCACTTCCGCCAGCTCATTCGGAGATAAGGGCTGGTTTCCATTGGCCAGGAAAAGCCGGAATAACGATTCGGTGAGTGTAGTGAATTCGGTAATGAATTGCTCTTCCTGCGCGCAATGGGATATCAAGATGTGCTGCAATCCATCTACAGATTGAACTTCCGCAGTTTCAGGATCTATCCAATCTACTTCCTCATCTCCGGATAGGTCTGCATACAGTTCCTGGTGTTCTTCACAGAGACAACTCCTCAAGTGCACCCGCCAGGAACGGTCAGTTTCTTTCCACCATTCAAAATCTATCTGAAACGGTGTTTCAACCGTAGGTTTCAACATACTCGATAACTTAGGTTTTGACACCGCTTCTCTCCTTCCTCCAGATCTGGTTTAAATTATTTCCCTTCAGAATCATCAAACCGGAAATGCAAATCTCCCACATGGACAAACCAGGGCCTGGTTTCCAGCAAGGACATTAGCGGTCCCGGCGGGCAGCGGCGGACAGTATTTACAGCCGCATACAATTCAGTTACATGGACATGGCCTTGAGGGTTAAGTTTTGTCAGTTCACGCACCGTATCTACTACAACTTGCTCAAATGGCGGCGGCTCATTCTTGTTTTTTTCCCAAACCAGATCCACTGGATCAGCATCCGGGACAATTATCGCCATTCTTTCATTATAATCTGATGAAACAATCTGCTTCAGGGTGGCAAAGACCAATTCCCCATCAGATCCAACCAGGATTGTACGCATCCATTCTTTGGTTGAACGGGAGCTTTTTGTTTCGACGATTACTTCACCGGGTTCTTTTCCGGGTTTGATGTAAACGATGCCTCCCGGAATCAACCCGTTCTTTTCATACCATTCCTTTAATCCCGAAACATAGCGCTCATTTCGAACAACCCAGCCAGGGAATCTCTTACCGGTATTCCCGTCAATCAGGGTAAAGCGAATCCGGGGTGATTCATACGCCGTCGGAAACAACGGGAGTACCCGTTCAGATAAGGGAAGCGTTCCTGCCCGCCAATGGGGAAAGATTAATTGGACTTCAACCCTCTTCTTTGCTTCCAGGTGGTGCTCTTTCCAGGGAGTCAACTCATCATCGAGAGATTTCTCCAAGGCGAGCATCTCCTCAGTTAACGAGTCAGGATCATACTCAATTGGCATATACTGCAGGGACATCGGTGTTTTTTGAACACTCTCTGGTTCCAGGGCTTTTAAGTACCAGGCAACAATTCCTGCTGGACCCACTTCATCAAACCGGGGGTCTTCCTGCAGTGCATGGTCGAGAGAAAAATTGATCAAATTTGGATTAACATTTGCTGGTAAATCTATTTGTTTTACCAGATCAGCAGTGGAAAGTGGGCCGCCCTGGCTCATATCCAGGACAGCTTCTGCCAGATTCAAATGGCCTGCGTTCACATCAACCAGCAGTGCCTGCAGGAACCAACGTCCCGCAATCTGAACAAAATCCTCAGAGCCGGATAATCCCAGCTCAATTTGGTTGGCAAGCAAGTCGCTGTATTCAGCGATCACTGTTTCCGATTTTAACGAATCTGCCTCTGACGCTTCCGGGGGAATATTCAGCAAATGATCTTCCAGGCCCGAAGCAAATTCATGCTGTTCTCCACCTTCAAATTCAACTTGAATAACGCTGAATTGACCAGCAGAAGGATTTTCGCCGGACCGCAGACCTACTACTTCACCTTTTTGCCACTCAAATGCGGGGAAAACCAGCTTTTTCCCCACCTCATATTGATCTTTTGGATAAAAGATATCGTTCCCATCCAGACGTTTCTTCTCCAGGAGGATTTTCTCCCTGGATATCCTCTGGTCAATCAGGAAAGGCATCAGCTCTTCTGAAGTTAATGGTGTTTCATTTTCCAGAAGATACTCATAGAGATAGGTTATATCTTCTTCTTCCAACTCATATTCCTCCCAGTAATTCTCTCGGAGGGATAGTACTGCTGTAACCATAAATCTGCCTCAAACAAGTGAAATTTTTTGATTTCAAGCCTGTATATTATACTCTACTCTTTCTGCCAGACAACCTTTGAAGGGAGAGATTCCCCCAAGGACGTGATAGCAGCCGTAGGTCATGGATAACTATCAACCAGCCAGTACATCGGATCAACTTGAATTCCACCGACCCAAACTTCCCAATGCAGGTGGGGACCGCTGGATCTGCCGGTTGTTCCTACTCTCCCAACCAGATCCCCGGTTTTCACCCGATCCCCTTCCTTTACCAGAAATTCGGATTGGTGAGCATAAAGAGTATATACCCCCCAGCCATGGTTAATCATTGTCGTATTGCCGTGGATTAGCAGGTTGCCGGTGTAGACAACCTTTCCAGGCGCAGGCGCCAGTATATTGCCTCCCATTGCCCCACAATAATCTAATCCCGAATGGAAATAAAAGAATCCACCGCCGTTATAGGAGCGGCGAGTGCCATAAAAGGACACCCAGCATTTGCTCAGTTCCACTGGAACCGGACTCAAGAATTCCCCTTCCCAGAATTTATTGGCCGTCGGATCATCAGCTATGTCCTGCAGCTGTTCCGTTTCCTTATTGGTAAGTTCTACGCTGACTGTTTTGGAGGGAACACCGGATATATCCTGATAAGAGTATTCCCCGCTTCTAATCTGCACCATCTGTGTATGGGCAAAAGGTGTTCCATCCGGCAGCGTCCCGAAAACGGAGAGTGGTTTTAATCCCAGGTTTTCTTTGGCATGTAAACCCTGCAGCGCCAGGTAGTTCACACCGGTTTCCGAGAAAAAAGATAGCGGATAATCACCCAGTGATCCCTGGATGATTGTGCCTTCAGGAGCCGTTACTTTAAAGACTGAAGTATGGCCCTGAACAAAGCGATTGGGTGTGTAGGCTATTTTTTGTATCTCTTCTGGAAAAGCACCCGGTCCCGAGGGGTCAGTACCCCGAACGTAGAGCACCTCTCCGGGAATCAGATCCCATTCTCCACCCTGAGCATTTGTGATTATCAGGTCCCAGGGATTGAGGTTTTCAACCACAGCTAATTCAAGGGAAGATTGTTCAGGCGCAAGTGAGACTCGCTTTCCTGCCTGGTCAATGACTTTATCTTCTGCCACCAGCACCGTGGATACTCCAACATAAAGTTCCACCGGGCTGGTTAACCGGTTTAATTTAACTAAATCATCCTCCGGAACATCATAACGCCGGCTGATACTCTGCAAAGATTCCCCATACGCTACATTGACTATTGAAAGTACGCCAGAAATATCTCCCAGTCCGGGAATTTCCAATTCTTTTCCGGGGATAATATTGCTTTCACCAGTCAACTGATTCGCAGACAGGAGTTCGTCATAAGAGATATGAAGATTTCTAGCAATAGTCCACAGCGTATCTCCAGCCTGGACAATATAAGTTGGTCCTCCGGTCTGGCTTTCCTGAGCAAACACAGGATTAAAGAGACTGAAGGTCAAGACCAAAAGAATACTAAGCCGGATAATTTTTTTCAAAGTCCAGTTTATCTCCTAGATTAAAATCGGGAATCCTGTCCGGGGTAATTTCCAGTATATATCGAGCAGGGTGTTTTGGCCTGTACATTGGCTTCCAGCTTTCCGCCAATTGAATATCGACGATCTTCCGGTTATTGTTCAACCAGACAATACCCAGATCCATTCCCACAAAAAACATATGAATAGCAGCATTGCCCCGGCTTTCATACTTTTGGACCAGCAGCAACCCATCGGCCGAATCCAATTCTTTCTGGAACATTAAACCCCGCAAGCGGCAGAAAAATGTATCACAATTTTTTACTCGAAGCGGTTTCTCCAAACTTCGAGTTTCATTAATGACATTAACTTTCATCATGGTGGATAGTTGCTGGAACCAGGGAAGTTTATTCCCCTGTTTGAGAGAGCACGTACTTCACACGTTCAGCCAATTCTTCAGGGCGGAAAGGTTTTGTGATATAGTCATCCACTTTTGCTACCTGCCGCCACAGTACAATATCAATGCTCTGGACTTTTGCCGTAACAACAATAACAGGGATATCCCGTGTTTTTTCGTTTTCCCTTAAGCGTTGAAATACCTGCGTTCCATCCATTTCAGGCATCATTAAATCCAGCAGGATCAGATCAGGAATTTCTTCATTAACCAAAGCCAGTCCTTCTTCACCGCCATTTGCTCCCAGGACTTCATATCCTTCTCTGGCGAGAATCAATTTCATCAGGTTTGTGGTCTCTGGCTCATCTTCAATGCAAATGATCCGTTTTTTGTCCGCCATTGTCCAATCCCTTTCTAATCAACTGTAAGTTTACCATAATTTAAGAGGGATAACACCTACTTACCGGGTTTACTACAGGGAGCATGATCAGAAGGATTTCCGGCCGAAATTCCCTGAACCAGGACTTAGTAAAGGAAAAAAGCGGGTCTCCTTCTCTCCCTTGTCACCATTATGACTGTAGAATATAATCACGAGGCATATCTATCGTCAACTTGTACAATAAGGGCAAAAAATGATTGATGTTAACGAATTAAGAAAAGGCGTGACATTTGAATTAGATGGACATATTTATAAAGTGCTTGAGTATGATCATCACAAACCTGGACGTGGGAAAGCCACTATCCGGGTAGACGTAAGAGATCTTCGCACAGGCACACGTCTGAAGAAAAAATTTAACTCCGGCGATTCAGTCCAGGATATCCGGCTCACCTTCAAGAATGCAAAGTACATGTACAATGACGGGGAAAAGTACTTCTTCATGGATGTTGAAACGTATGAACAGCCATCACTCAGGGGTGATATTCTAGGAGACGCCACCAAGTTCCTTACTGATGAAATGGAAGTGAAAATAACCTTTTTTGAGGGTGCTCCTCTGGATGTTGATCTGCCGACCACAGTAGATCAGCAGGTTGTGCAGGCTGATCCCTCCGTTAAAGGAAATACTGCCACCAGTGTCACTAAATCTGTGACAACCTCAACCGGTCTTGAAGTGGATGTGCCGAACTTCGTCGAAGCGGGAGATACCATCCGGATTGATACCAGGACCGGAGAATACGTCACCCGGGTATGAAAACTCCTACCGGAATTGAATGCCCCTATTTTTTCGGTGATTATCACCGCGGAAAAAACCATGAAGAATGCCGGCTGCTTGGGTCAGCATATCCTCCCCTGCCCTGGCAGGCAAAATTATGTGATAACTGTCCTGTCCCGAAGATATTACGGGCAAATTCCTGTGAACATATGGAGTTGAAACCGGAACTCAAACGGCCTTTTCTATTTCTCCCCCAACAGGTTCAAGTTAAAGCGTACTGTACAAAAACCCATCAGGACGTTCAGGAACCGCAGCTGGGTTGCGGGGAATGCCACGACCTTCCAGAGATATTTGTCACTGAGTTATCGTAAGTAGAAATACTAAGATCCCGGAGTTTCTAAAACTCCGGGATCTTTTGCTTTTAACTCAGGCCTGATTTTTGATAAGTGGATTGCCTTGACGCCTGATCTCAGTATGACAGACTCCTATTTTGTCATTCCGAGGAACGAGGAATCCATCAAGATCCCAAAAAAGAAGCCTCCAAGCTTTG
>JAIORG010000019.1 GCA_021108255.1 Anaerolineales bacterium
AAATTGGCAACAAAAAATTGACCTTCCGGCAAATGCCCTGGCTTCACTGGCCTGAATGCATGATTACCTATATCCCGGAAGACGGATTCTTATTAGGCGGCGATATATTTGGCAGCTACGGTATCCCTGAAGGTATTTTTGACGATGATGGCGACGATCTGCATGAATTCCTGCATCTAGCGCGTGAATATTTCGCCTCTGTTATTGGACATTACAAATCCTACGTCACTAAGAACTTACTCAAACTCGAAGGCGAAGCAGCCGCTCCCAAGATGATTCTTCCAGCACATGGCCTGCTCTGGCGCAAGAACCCGTCCCAAATCATGGACGCCTACACCAATTGGGCTAAAGGAACTCCTGAAAAAGGAAAGGTAGTCGTCGTTTACTCATCCATGTATGGCTTTATTGAAAAATCAGTACAAGTCATCATTAACGATTTGAAAAAACGCGGCTTCAATCCTGAAGTTTTGCGAATCACCGACGAACATCGCGACGATCTGGTTGACATTCTAGGTCAAATTCCCGACAGCGAAGCTGTCGTTCTAGCCACCGCGACTTACGAAGCTGGTATTTTCCCCCTAATGGCATACATCATTGACGAAATACTGCACAAAGTCGCCTATGAAAAACCAATGCTCTTGCTCTCAACTTTTGGCTGGGGAGGCATGGTCAGCAAGCAATTGAAGTCCAAGCTGGAAGAAAGTCCCTTCCAACTGGTCGACGACATCGAAATCAAAAGCCTGCTGGACGATGAAAGCCGGAGAGAGATCCTGGCTGGGGTCAGCAAGCTAGTTGACGCCATCCATTCGTCCTAGGCTTGCTAACCTGAACCATTTTTCCTCACACACCGGCAAGGAGTTGATGCTGCCCAATCAGTGGCTGATGAAACCATAAATGGGATAAGTGCCGGCCGAAGCAACTCGATCGGGGAAAACACCGCAGAAAAGGGTACTTTCCTCCTGAAATTAGCCCTTTGGTACTCAAGCAGGATCAATCACCTGATTGACAAGTGATTCACACCACGTTAAAATTAGCTATCAGAGAAAACAGCTAGAAAAACCTTTTCATCAAGAAATGCAAAACTGAGCCAATCCCTGGACACCAAAGTTCAGGGAACTATAAATTTTTATGGAAAGCCGTTCCTCAATCCTTGAGTATAGGCGGATGCGTCATTAAATTCACATCAATTAACTGGCTGGTTCAAGATTTTCATTCCCTAATACGCTCCTGCTCGAGCCAGACAAATTGTTTATCCGAAGGACTTTGTTGGTTGTTTACTAACCATCGCTGCCATCATCGCCTGGCCCGTTAGTAACTTATACCGGTGTAGAAGGGAGAGAAAGCACAATGTCGACTTCAATACCTCGGCCACCTCAGCCTGATAATCCTGTTGGAGCCGTGATGATCGTAGGCGGGGGTATCGCAGGAATGCAGGCTTCTCTGGATTTGGCAGAGCAGGGATATAAAGTCTATCTGGTTGAAAAAGAAACCGCCATTGGGGGAAAAATGGCGCAGCTGGATAAAACCTTCCCCACAAATGATTGTGCCATGTGCACCATCTCTCCAAAGCTTGTAGAGGTTGGACGCCACCCCAATATTGAAATTCTAACCAGCTCGGAAGTCGTTGATCTCACCGGCCAGGCTGGTAATTTTTCAGCCCGGATCCACACCGAACCCCGCTACATCGATTTTGATGAATGTGTAGCTTGTAATGATTGTGTTGATGTATGCCCTGTGGTCGTTCCAGATTTGTTTAATGAGTATCTGATAGAGCGTCACGCGGTATATAAACAGTATCCCCAGGCCGTTCCTAATGCCTATGCCATCACCAAGGCCGGCGTTGCCCCCTGCCGAGACGCCTGTCCAGCCGGGCAGAGAGCGCAGGGATATATTGCCCTCATAGGTGATGGTCGCTGGGATGATGCCTTCCGGGTTATCAAGATGGATAACCCCTTCCCGGGAATTTGTGGCCGTATCTGCAATCACCGCTGTG
Source organism: Anaerolineales bacterium (assembly GCA_021108255.1). Taxonomy (GTDB): domain Bacteria; phylum Chloroflexota; class Anaerolineae; order Anaerolineales; family UBA11858; genus B10-G9. The sequence continues at coordinate 1,994 of JAIORG010000019.1, forward strand.
AAACAGTCTGCAATCGGGGAAAATTTGACGAACCCATCAATATCCGAGCCCTGAAACGTTTTGTCACCGATAAGATTTATGATCAGCCCAGACCAGTTGTAGAACCAGCAGAGATTCTTCACCCCGATGAACGTGTCGCAATTATTGGCGCAGGTCCCTGCGGCTTAACTGCAGCTCAGGACCTGATCCAGAACGGATTCCCGGTAACTGTTTTTGAAGCAATGCCGGTTGCAGGCGGCATGCTCAGGCTTGGAGTGCCTGAATACCGCTTGCCAACTGAAATCATTGAGAGGGAAGTGCAGGACATCGTGGATCTAGGAGTTGATCTTAAACTTAATCACCGAATAGATGATCTTGATGATTTATTTAAGAAAGGCTTTAAGGCAGTATTAATTGCAGTCGGAGCCCATGAAGGAATCAGGCTCCCCATCCCCGGATCAAATTTTGAGGGAGTTATCATCAATACCCGGTTCCTGAGAGATGTCCGTCTGGGGAAATATCAGAACGGGAAAGAGACCGATGCTCCCCTGCTGGGTGACCGCATTCTTGTCCTGGGAGGCGGTAATGTCGCCATCGACTGTGCCCGTACTGCCATTCGTTTAGGCAAAGAAGTCCATCTGGCCTGCCTGGAAAGCTACTCCGAGATGCCAGCTCATGCCTGGGAGATTGAAGCAGCGGAGCAGGAAGGCGTTCATGTTCACGCAGGACGCTCATTTGAACGCATTCTGGATACTGGAGATGGTCAGGTTCGGGGTATGGAACTGATGAACGTATCCAGTTTCAGCTTTGATGACAGCGGCGGGCTTCATCTAGAAAAAGTTCCCAATTCCACCCATGAAATTCCCTGTGATACAGTAATCTTCTCCGTTGGTCAGCGGGCAGGTTTGGCCTTTATCCCCGATGATGCCGGGGTTGGCATAACCAAAAACCAGACCATTGCCATTAATCCTAATACATTAGCTGCCACCAAAGAGGGTGTATTTGCAGCCGGAGACAGCGTTTCTGGAACTGCATTTGTAATCGAGTCTGTCGCTAGCGGACATAAAGTAGCCAATTCCATCGTCCGCTATCTTCAAGGAGAGGACCTTGAACCTCCCCAAGGACCCGAACTTCCAGTTGTGGATCTCTCAGAAAAAGATCTTCAGGAAAGATTCGCTAGAGGAGAAATTAAATATGAGCCCCGGGTCCCGCTGCTTGAGATGGCAGTGGAAGAACGGATATCTTGTTTTGCCGAGGTAGAGTTTGGATATGATGAAGAAAGCGCCAAAGCAGAAGCCGCCCGCTGTCTGGCTTGCGGTATTTGCTCCGAGTGCATGTCTTGTGTCTTTGCCTGTGGTAAAGACGCCATTCATCATGATATGGTGGCAACAGAGAGAAACCTTGATATTGGAGCAATCATTCTCGCGCCCGGTTTTCAAACTTACCAGGCGAAACTTTCCGATGAATATGGATTTGGCCGCTTCCCCAATGTAATCACCTCCATCCAGTACGAGCGCATGCTCACGGCCAGCGGACCTACAGATGGATATGCAAGGCGTCCATCAGATCAATCCAGCCCGAAGCGAATAGCCTTCTTGCAGTGTGTTGGTAGCCGGGATCAAAATCACGATTATTGTTCGTCAGTATGCTGTATGTATGCCGCCAAAGAAGCCATCATGACCATTGAACATGCCCAGGCGGAGGCCCGGACCCATCCTGACAGAGGTGATGTGTACTGCCAGATATTTTTTATTGACACCCGCGCCTACAGCAAAGGTTATGAGGAATATTACAAGAGGGCTGAAGAAAAATATGGCGTGGTTTACACCCGCTGCCGGATCAGTGAGGTAAATGAAAACCCGGAAAACCACAATCTCATCCTGCGCTACAGCTCCCCTTATGAGGGCAACCCAGAACCGGTAGAATCGGAATTTGACCTGGTTGTCCTTTCTGTGGGTATGGAAATATCTGATTCTGTAAAAGATCTTGGACGGCAGTTGGGCATTGAACTGGATGAGTATGGTTTCTGCCACACTACCCTCTTTGATCCCTTGCAGACATCCCGGGCTGGCTTATATGTTGCGGGACCATTCCGGGAACCAAAAGATATTCCAGAAACCGTCATGGAAGCCAGCGGGGCAGCCGCCAAAGCCTCCCAGCTTCTTTCTCCAGCCAGGCACAGCCTTGCTGTAAAAAAAGAATTCCCACCGGAACGATCAGTATCTGAAGAAGATCCCCGTATTGGTGTATTCGTCTGCCACTGTGGTACCAATATTGGCGGTTACCTCGATGTTCCCGATGTAGCGGAATATGCTAAATCATTACCCGATGTTGTGCATTCAGAAAATAACCTGTACACTTGCTCTCAAGACACGGTTGCTCATATCATAGAAACAACAAAAGAACTCGGTCTTAACCGTGTGGTTGTTTCTTCCTGCTCACCAATCACCCATGAACCGCTTTTCCAGGATGCAATCCGCCAAGCTGGCTTGAACCCCCATCTCTTTGAGATGGCAAATATTCGCAACCAGTGTTCCTGGGTCCATCCAAAAGACTGGGATGGCGCAACAATCAAAGCTAAAGCTCTTACCCGGATGGCTGTTGCCAAAGCAGGAAAACTTAACCCCCTGGAAATTACAGAAATTTCGGTTGTTACCGAGGCTTTAATTATTGGAGGCGGCGCTGCAGGCATGCATGCTGCCCTTAATCTTGCCGACCAAGGCTTCCCTGTCCACCTTGTTGAGAGGGAAGATTCCCTAGGCGGGAATTTGCGAAATTTACACTACTTTGTCTCTACCGAAAAATCAAAAATTACCACAAAACCTGCTGACTACCTGGCTGACTTAACGAATCAAATAAACTCCCATCCTTTAATTACAACCTACTTAAACACAAACCTGCTTGAGACGGATGGATTTAAAGGAAATTTCACTTCTAAACTGGAAAAACAAGATAAAATCATATCCATCCGGCATGGGGTTATCATCGTAGCCACCGGAGGTGTTGAGTATAAGGGCTCTGAATACGAATACGGGAAATCACCTCGGATCAAAACTCAGCTGGAATTCGAAGAACTCCTCTCCAAACATATTCCTGGAGGGAATGGTAAAGAAATCACGACCCCACCAGCAGTTCTTCCAGATCGAGTTACCATGATTCAATGTATCGGTCCCGCCGAGCAGTACTGCAGCCGGATTTGCTGCACCACTGCTCTGAAGAATGCCTTGAAGTTAAAAGAGCTGAAGCCGGAAGCCGAAATCACAATCATTTACCGCGACATTCGAACCTATGGCTTTAGAGAGCGATTGTATACCGAAGCCCGTGAAGCAGGTATCCGATTTGTTCACTACGAGTTTGACCGTAAACCCACCGTAACCCTGAATGAGAACCCCGGGAATGGTGCTGCGGCTGTCTCAATCAAGGTTCTGGATCCAATTCTACAAATGGAAATTGACCTTACTTCAGATTACTTGGTTTTATCCACCCCCATCGTGCCAGATCCAGGCACAATGCAGCTCGCCAATATCTTGAAATGCTCCACAGACATGGATGGATTCTTCATGGAAGCCCATGTCAAACTAAGGCCGGTGGACTTCGCCACGGACGGGATCTTTATGGCTGGCATGGCTCATTATCCTAAGTTCCTCGATGAATCGATTGCCCAGGCCCTGGCTGCTTCCTCCCGGGCGGCACGTGTGCTTTCCCAGGAAAAAACACTAACCAATGCCAGAGTTGCCCATGTTGATCCAGAAAAATGTGTGGGCTGCCTGACTTGTGTTCGAATCTGCCCTTACGAAGTCCCCAGAATCACCTCAGACAATGAAGGCGTGGGAGGTATCATCGGAGTAGCATATATTGAGCCAGCGGTCTGCCACGGATGTGGATCCTGTGCTGCCGAGTGTCCAGCCCAGGCCATTCAAGTCAGGTATGGAACTGACATTCAAACTCTGGAGAAAATACACGCCTTACTCCTCCCTATTAGAACAGATATGAATTGATGGAAACCATGGAAGATAACTTCAAACCCGAGATAGTTGCGTTCTGCTGCCATTATTGTGCTTATGCCGCTGCAGACCTGGCTGGATCAATGCGTCTTGACTACCCATCATCCATAAAAATAATTGAAGTTCCCTGCTCAGGAAAGGTAGACCCAATTTACATATTGCAGGCACTAGAAGATGGCGCAGACGGCGTTATGGTGGCAGGTTGACTACCAGGCGACTGCCATTACCTGGAAGGTAATCACCAAGCTAGAAGAAGAGTTGAACACGTCCGAGAAATAATCGAGGAAATAGGATTAGAGGGTCAGAGGATCCAGATGATCAATGTATCAGCAGCTATGGGGGGACAGTTTGCCTTTAACGCTGCAGAGATGACTGAAGAGATCAGACGTTTGGGCCCTAATCCTATCAAAGGTAAATAAAATAATTTATAATATTCCTGCGCTGACTCCTCTGTATTGATAACATAGAATGTTTCACTGGAGGGACATATGCAAGAAAAACCAAGCATCCTGATAGTCGATGATGATCCTGATATCCTTGATGGAATCCTGATGATCCTGGAATCTCAAGACTATCACCTCAGGACAGCACGAGACGGTGTGATGTGCCTGGAACTCCTCGCTGAAGAAAAACCCGACCTATTGATCCTGGACATGCTCATGCCCCGCATGGACGGATGGGGAGTTATCCGTAAAGTTCGAAGTCAACCCCAGTTCTCTGATATGCCCATAATGGTTCTAACTACGGTTATTGAAGATGCCAGCCGGCGTCGATATGAACTGGAAACCGGTGTTTCGATGGATATTCAAGCTTATATAGAAAAACCGGCAAAACCCACACAGTTACTGGAGCAAATTGAGAAACATCTGCAATGGAAAATGACCTAACACCATCCCTGTCAGTTATAGCTGAACGGTTAAGCAAATCTGAGATATTCAACACTTTGTCTGAATCTGATTTGTTGGATATTGCCAATTTCTGCTACGAGGAAACATACCAGGATGGTCAAAAAGTCTTCATTGAAGGGGATCCAGCAAAGAAGATTATGATTGTTGAAAGAGGGAAGTTGGCTATTGAAAAAAAGATCCAATTAGGGAGGCACTCAACTCCCCGAAATGCTACCATTGCCTATGTAGCACCCAGTCAAGTTGCCGGGTTTTCGACACTCGCCCCTCCCCATTTTCATTCTGCTACAATAACTGCCATTGAACCCACCCGAGTTTTAGTTATCGATGGAAGTAATATCCGGGATTATCTATCATCAAATACTGAGGCAGGGTATTTAGTCCTTAGCGCCCTGACAAGCCTGGTACGAGGCCGCTACCGCAGCGCCACAGATACCCTGACATATTTCCTCTCCATCGTTTCGCACGAATTGCGATCTCCCCTGGCTGCAATCGAGAACTATTTACAAACAATTCTGGGAGGATTTGCAGGAGAACTTAACCCAAAACAGGAACGGATGTTAAATCGATGTGTAATCAGGGTTACAGATCTTTCGGCTCTGATTAGTGATGTTGTAGATTTAGCCCGTATGCGCCCAGAGCAAATCCAGGCTGATTTTGAGTGGTTTGATCCAGGCGAAGTTGGCCGAGAATCCATTGAAGATGCCCGCCTGGCTGCTACAGAGAAAAATATCCAAATCAAAATACACCCACCTCCATCATTTAAACCAATCGTCGGCAGCCGTCGAAGAATGCGCCAGGTTTTTACAAACCTGCTGCATAACTCAATTAAATTTTCTCCGGCAGATTCATTAGTCCTCTTTAAGGCTTGGTATGAAGACGATGCCTTGATTTTTGAAGTTGAAGACAGCGGACCAGGCATACCTCCGGAAGATCTTGCCTTAATCTTTACTGATTTCTTCCGGGCAAGTAATGTTGGTGATTCTCCCGGAGCAGGTTTAGGTCTCTCAATCGCAAAAAAGATAATGGATGCCCATCAGGGTGAGATTCGTGTTAAAAATCTCACTTCAGAAGATGGGTCAGTAACAGGAAGTCGTTTTTCAGTCATCATCCCTCTTAATTTGAATACTCCAGATATGCGAAGAAGAAACTGGGAACCAGAAGCTGAATTCTAAATAACCCGGATCAATCAAAATAAACTTGGTGAAAAAGTATGGAGCAAGAACTCTACTCTCCCAATTCCACCGATAATTTCCCCAATGAGGATAATGAATCTGTTGTTGGTTCAGTCCTTGTTGTTGGAGGTGGAATTGCCGGGATGCGGGCCTCCTTGGACCTCGCAGATCAGGGATTCAAGGTATACCTGGTGGAAAAACAATCGGCGATTGGTGGAAAAATGGCCCAGCTGGATAAAACATTTCCCACCAATGATTGTGCCATGTGCAATATCTCCCCCATCCTGGTAGAGACAGGAAGCCATCCAAACATAGAAATTATTACCAATACCAGCGTTCTGGACATCTCAGGCAAGAGGGGAAATTTTTCAGTGCGAGTCCGTCAGGAACCCCGCTTTATCGACATTGAAAAATGTGTCGCCTGCAACGATTGCGTAGAGGTTTGCCCGGTCATTATTCCAGACATATTTAATGAGGACCTGGTCTCAAGAACTGCTGTTTTTAAACAATACCCTCAAGCTATACCCAATGCCTATGCAATCGAAAAAGCCGGGATTGCCCCCTGTAGAGATGCTTGTCCAACCGGGCAAAGAGCGCAAGGTTATATCGCCCTGATCCGGGATGGCAGATGGGAGGACGCTCTTCGGGTAATTAAGATGGACAATCCTTTTCCAGGGATTTGTGGAAGAATCTGCAATCACCGCTGCGAGGATGCCTGCAATCGTGCAAAACTCGATGAACCAATCAACATCAGGGCTCTAAAAAGATATGTAACCGACAAAGTCTATGAAAATCCCCGCCAGCCAATCTCACCGGTAGAGATTATTAACCAGGATAAGAAAGTCGCCATAATAGGCGCAGGACCTTGCGGTCTAACTGCAGCACAGGATATCATCCAGGCTGGCTTCCCGGTGACTGTCTATGAAGCGCTGCCTGTAGCTGGAGGAATGCTGAGAGTAGGTGTGCCGGAATATCGTTTACCTTCCGAAATCGTTGACAGGGAAGTCCAGGATATTGTAGACCTGGGTGTAGACCTCAGGTTAAACCACCGGGTTGATAACATCGATGATATTTTTGACAGTGGATACAATGCGGTACTTATTGCTGTAGGCGCTCATGAAGGAGTCCGTCCGCCAATTCCAGGATCAAATTTAGAGAGTGTACTAGTCAGCACCGGTTTCTTGCGGGATGTAAGAATAGGCCAAAGTCCAAAAATAGGCAATCGTGTTGTTGTAATTGGAGCCGGAGATGTCGCAATGGATGTTGCCCGCACTGCAGTGCGGCTTAACGCTGAAGTGCACGTTGTCTATCGGCGCCGGGCTGAGGACGCATCAGCTGGTGAGGAAGAAATCCGACATGCAGAAGAAGAAGGCATTATCTTTCATTTTCAGACAAACCCCACAGAGATTGTTGGCAATGGCGACGGAACCCTTAGCGGGATGTGGTGTGTAGATACAGAATCTGGATTGATTGATAAATCAGGCAGACCCAAACCCGTAGCAATTCCTGATTCGAAACACTTTGTTCCTTGTGATACAGTTATCTTCGCGGTTGGCCAGCGTGCAGGTCTTGCATTCATTCCGGATGATGCAGGTGTCGGTATAACAGAACAGCAGACTATTGCGATTAATCCCAACACGTTTGCTGCCACCCGGGAAGGTGTTTTTGCTGCCGGGGATAGTATTGCAGGGACTGCCTTTGTAATTGAGGCCATTGCCAGCGGCCACACAGCAGCCCGGTCAATCATTCGTTATCTTCAGGGTAAACATCTAGAACCAGCCCCAAAACCTCCTCTACCTGTGGTTGAGTTGTCTCAACAGGATCTTGAAGACCGTGTAACCCGAGGTGAACTCAAACGGAAACCTCGTGTACCTTTACCAGAAATTCCAATTGGAAACCGGATAACTAATTTTGATGAAGTTGTCCTGGGATACGATGAGGAACGAGCTCAAGAAGAAGCGGCCCGATGTTTGGCTTGCGGAGTATGTTCTGAATGTATGTCTTGCGTTTTTGTCTGTGGTGCTGATGCCATTGATCATGATATGGTTGCGAAAGAGAGGCTGCTCAATGTGGGCGGTTTGATATTAGCGCCTGGATACCAAACCTATCGGGCAGAATTATCTGAAGAATATGGATTTGGCAGGTACCTGAATGTCCTGACCTCTATCCAGTTTGAACGCCTATTATCCGCCTCAGGACCAACATTTGGGCATATAAACCGCCCCTCAGATGAAAAAGTTCCTCAAAGAATAGCATTTCTTCAGTGCATCGGTTCCAGAGACCAGGATCACAATTACTGCTCTTCGACATGCTGCATGGCCGCAACAAAAGAGGCTGTAATCGCTAAGCAGCACCATCCTGAACTTGAGATCCACGTTTTCATGATGGATATGAGAGCATATTCAAAAGGCTATTGGGAATATTTTTTACGAGCTCAAGAACAATATGGGGTCCAATACCACCGCTGCCGGATTTCCGGGATATCTGAAAATCCTGAAACCAATAACCTGATTCTTCAACATCTTCCTGAAGATGGAGATCTCTTCAAAACAGTCAAGGATGAATTTGACCTGGTAGTCCTTTCTGTGGGAATGGAGATCTCGGAGGATGTCAAAGTATTAGGGCGCCGGTTAGGAATTGATTTAGACGAATACGGATTTTGCCATAATGTCAAATTCAACCCCATTGAAACAAGTCTTCCCGGGATTTACGCGGTAGGTCCTTTCCGAGAACCCAAGGATATCCCCGAATCTGTGATCGAAGCCAGCGGGGCAGCAGGAGCCATCGGCACTTTTCTTAACAAAGCACGATTTACTCAAACAACAGCGATTGAATTTCCAACTGAGAGAGACGTCCAGTGTGATCCTCCCCGGGTAGGTGTATTTGTCTGCCACTGCGGTTCGAACATCGGAGGATACCTTGATGTTCCCGAAGTCACCGAGTATGCCTCTACTTTGCCGCTAGTAGTACACGCAGAAGACAATCTCTACTCCTGCTCCCAGGATAGTATCAAACACATTACCAAAACAGTTAAAGAGGAAAACTTAAACCGGGTTGTTGTCGCGAGCTGTACTCCCCTGACCCACCAATCCCTCTTTCGAAACAGCATCCGTGATGCTGGATTAAATCCATATCTATTTGAAATGGCGAACATCCGCAATCAATGCTCCTGGGTCCATTCAAATGACAACCCCCAGGCCACTGCCAAGGCAAAAGATCTTGTTAGAATGGCTGTTGCGAAAGTAATCAAACAGACTGCCCAGAGCACTATTGATGTCCCTGTTGAGAAAACAGGCCTTGTAGTTGGAGGCGGTACTGCTGGAATGACCGCAGCCCTGACCTTAGCAGATCATGGATTCCCTGTCCACCTGGTAGAAAAGGAATCTGAACTCGGAGGTCAACTCCGGAATATTCACACTCAATTAAACGGCAAAGATCCCCAATCAATCCTGAAAGAACTTCTCAAGAAAACTGGAAATCATAAAAATATAACAATCCATCTTAATTCTCAAGTTATTGGAACTAGTGGATTCAAGGGAAATTTTTCCAGTGATATCAAGAATGAAGATGAACATACTGAGAGCATTAATCATGGGGTTACAATCCTTGCTACGGGGGGAAAAGAATATGAGGGTTCAGAATATGGATTTGGCACTGATCCCAGGATTCTAACTCAGCAATCTTTTGAAGAACTCATAACAAACCAATCTGGTGGCCTAGACCCTAATTCAATCAAGTCTGTGGTTATGATTCAATGCATCGGACCGGCAGAGGATTACTGCAGCAGAATTTGCTGCACAGTCGCTCTCAAAAACGCATTGGCAATTAAAGAGAAACTTCCAGATACTCAGGTCAGCATCATCTATAAGGACATCAGAGTATTCGGTTTTAACGAAAAGTTATATACTGACGTCAGAAATTTAGGTGTACTGTTTTTCCGCTATGATGATGATCACAAACCAGAAGTATCTACTGGGGAACCACACAATACTAAATCCATGCCTGGCACCAGCCCCTCAGCATTAACCATATCTGTCTGGGATAAATCGCTGCAAAGGGCAGTTAAACTCCACGCGGATTTGCTTGTCTTGTCTATGCCGGTTATCCCCCATCCCGATATGAAGGATTTGGCAAACAAATTTAAAGTTTCCCTCGATAATAATGGTTTTTTCCTGGAAGCTCATGTAAAACTGCGTCCAGTTGATTTTTCTACAGAAGGCATCTTCATGGCAGGAATGGCACATTTTCCCAAGCTAATTGAAGAGAGCATGATCCAAGCTCAGGCTGCCGCCTCAAGAGCTTCTATGTTACTCAGTAAGGATTTTCTTAAAGCCGGTGGAGCGATTGCTGTCGTTGAACAACAATTCTGTACTGGTTGCCTAACTTGTGTCAGGGTATGCCCATTCGGTGTACCTGTGATTCAGGCTGATGTTCTAGGTGTGGGCAATGTGTTTGGAGCAGCTTATATTGAACCCGCAATATGTCAAGGCTGTGGTATTTGTGTAGCAGAATGTCCGGCAAAGGCTATTGACCTGATGCATTACACTGAAGACCAATTAAGCTCAAAAGTCACTGCGCTTTTAAACCCTGAAATGATTTTGCTAGAGGTAATTTAGTTAAACATGACAGATGTCCAGATTGCCGAATACTCAGCAATGGAGTATAAATCACGTGAACAACAAAATTGATGATTTCCAGATAGTAACTTACTGCTGTACGCACTGTGCTTACGCGGCGGCTGACCTGGCAGGAGGGCTGAGAATGCAATACTCTCCTGCGATCAAAGTCGTTGAATTACCCTGTACTGGAAGACTCGACGTTTTAACGGTACTTGAGTCTTTTGAGCAAGGCGCTGATGGTGTGATGGTATCAGGTTGACTGCCCGGCGACTGCCATTACCTGGACGGTAATACACACGCAGCAAATAGAGTAAAATATCTCCAGTCATTATTGGAAATCATTGGCATTAACCCTGAGAGAGTGCAAATGTATAATGTGTCGGCCGCAATGGCAGCCGAGTTCATGGAAAACACAAAAACAATGGTAGAAAAAATAAAATCTATCGGACATAACCCATTAAAATCTGACACCTGATCTTAAGATGATAGAACTCCCCCTGTTGTAGGTGGAACTACTTTATTAGAGGAGAATGGAATGATTACCGGCGAACAAAAACCCCTAGAAGAAATTCAAGCATTACTTGGAGATGCCGAAAAGGTGCTGGTTGTAGGTTGCGGCACTTGTGTCACTGTCTGCTTTGCAGGAGGATCCAGAGAAGCGCAAATATTATCGGCTTCTTTGCGAATGGCTTCAAAATTAAATGATCACCCCCAAGATGTAACTGATGTAACTGTTCAACGTCAGTGTGAGTGGGAATATCTTGACGAGATCGAAAAAGAAATCGCCGAGGCGGATATCGTGCTTTCCCTGGGTTGTGGGATTGGCGTTCAAGCCATAGCTGAGCATTTCCCTGATACCTGGGTAGTTCCCGGTCTCAATACAACATTCATGGGCATTCCCCAGGAGCAGGGAGTCTGGGAAGAACGCTGCGCAGCCTGTGGAGACTGCATCCTGGGTTTGACCGGGGGAATTTGCCCCATCGCCCGCTGCTCAAAATCTCTGCTGAATGGACCTTGCGGTGGGTCAGAAGACGGACACTGCGAAATCGACCCGGAGGTTCCTTGCGCCTGGCAGTTAATTTATGATCGTCTTACCAGCATGGGGAAAGAAGATACACTGCTGGAATTGCAACCACCGAAGAATTGGCAAGTTTCCAGGGATGGCGGTCCCAGGAAAATCATCCGCGAAGACCTGAGATTAATCTCAGACGAAGCCTGAGTTGAGGAGAAATCATTGATGAGCGGTAAAAACAACGGATATCTGGTAAGTTCAAATTTAGAAAAAGTACTCAAGGCAGGTCATTTTGCTGTTACAGGAGAACTCGGACCCCCTCAGGGCGCAGATCCTGAAGTCATCCGTGAAAAAGCTGCTCTGCTTAAAGGATATGTAGACGCAGTTAACATCACCGATAATCAAACAGCAATTGTACGGATGTCCAGTATCGGTGCCGGCACGTTGGTTCTTCAGGAAGGTTTAGAGCCTATCATCCAGATGACTTGCCGCGATCGCAACCGACTGGCAATACAAGCTGATTTACTGGGTGCCCATGCTTTGGGTATGCGTAATTTGCTTTGCCTGACTGGAGATCACCAAATTTTTGGCAATCATCCCACGGCAAAAAATGTCTACGACATGGATTCTTTACAGATGGTTCATATGCTGACTGAAATGCGCGATAAAGCAGTTTTCCAATGCGGAGATGAGGTAAAAGGGTCAACAGCCGGGTTCCTGTTAGGCTCTGCGGCTGCTCCATTTGCCGATCCAATTGATTTCAGGCCCTTGCGCCTGGCGAAAAAAGTCAAAGCCGGCTCAAATTTCATTCAAACCCAGCTGGTTTATGACGTCAAAGAATTTGCCAAATACATGGAAAAAGTCAGAGAACTGGGTGTTCACAAAGAAACCTTTATCCTTGCTGGAGTAGGTCCTCTCAAAAGCCCTGGAATGGCCAAGTATATGAAAAATAATGTTCCCGGCATTCTTGTCCCGGACGAAGTTATCGAAAGAATGACCGAGGCAGGTAAAGAATGGAAAGGGAAAAAAGCTGCTGACCTTTCTCCGGAAGAGAAAAAAGCCCGCTCAAAAGCCTGGCAGACAGAAGGTATTCAGGTCTGTATCGACCTTATTAAGGATATCAAAAAAATTGATGGCGTGGCAGGTGTCCACATCATGGCAATTGAATGGGAAGAAGCAGTTAAGCCAATTGTTGAAGGAGCTGGTCTTTATCCGCGTCCTGAAGTAAATTAATTCTCTTATCAGTAATATTTCCTAGAGGAAAACAAATGTCAGAGGAAACCAAGCTCTCAGCAAAGCCAACAATCACAATCGATGGAAATCTGGCTGCAAAGATAAAAGAAGAGATCGGCGAAAACGTCTACCTTTGTTATCAGTGTGTCAAGTGCACCAGCGGATGTCCCGTGGCGCAGTATTTTGATTGGCAGCCTAACCAGATCATGCGTGCAATTCAGCTGGGCCAGGAAGACATTGCCCTTGAATCAAAAACTCCCTGGTTGTGTGCCTCCTGCCTGACTTGTACAACACGCTGTCCGCAGGGTTTGGACATTACGGCAATCATGGAGTTCTTAACTCGGGAAATCATTGCCAGGGGACTCAAACCTCAAGTCCCCGAAACCAATCAGTTTAACAAAGCCTTCATGAGAGAAATTAACCTCTGGGGTCGTTCTTATGAACCAGGGCTGATGGCTGAGTTGATTTTGCAAAATCCCAAGTCAATCGTGGACGATTTTCAGCTCTATCTGAAAATGTTCCAAAAAGGAAAAGTTGGCTTCCTTCCCCACCCTACCAAAATGCCCAGTAAGAAACAGGTAAAACCTGTGCCAAACGCAGCCGACACAGTCGCCTATTACCCCGGATGTTCTCTGGAGACCACTGCGACTGAATTCAACACTTCGTCTAGAGCTGTTTGTGAGGCATTGGATTTCTCGCTGGCAGAACCAAAGGGCTGGGTTTGCTGCGGCAGTTCAGCTGCCCATAGAGCCGATCCTGCAGCAGCACTGCATCTTCCGCTGGAGAATTTAGCACTGATAGAAAGAAGCGGTTATAAAGAAGTTACCATGCCTTGTGCCGCCTGTTTCAATCGCCATAAAGCTGCCCAACATGAAATCAGGGAGCACCCCGAACAAAAACAAACGGTAGATGAGATCATGGGTTATGAATATCAAGACCAGGTTCATGTCAGCACTATGATCGAGGCGATTTACAAACATGTTGGTCCTGGCAAATTGGCAGAAAAAACCAAGAAACCTCTAAGTGATCTCAAACTGGTATGTTATTACGGCTGCCTGCTCACTCGCCCGCCAGAAGTCACCGAAGCCGAAAATCCGGAGAATCCCCAGGATATGGATCTGCTGATGAAAGCGCTAGGAGCAGAAGTATTGGATTGGTCTTATAAAACAACTTGCTGCGGTGCCGGACATTCGCTCACCAGGCCGGATATCGTTGTGGACTTAAGCGGTTCTCTGGTTCAACATGCCCTGGATCGAGGAGCGGAGGCAATTGCTGTCGCCTGTCCTCTCTGCCACATGAACCTGGATGCACGCCAGTTCCAGATGGATGTTGACAATCCGCTGCCAATTTTATATTTCACCCAATTGATGGCAATCGCTCTTGATCTTCCGCCCAAAGCAGCTGCTCTTCATAAAAACATCGTTGATCCCCGACCCATGTTAATCCAGAAGGGACTTATCAAGAGTTAATTAGCGAAAAATTTACCTAAAAAACATCACCTAAATAAATTTTCCTGGAAGAGATCTGACGAAATGTATATCTCTTCCAGTCATTTAATAAACCAGTCATCATCCAGCGTAGAACATCGTCAAAATCCGGATAAAAGTACTAAGGTATTTTCTACAGATTGACATGGTATTTTTCTTCGATTAAACTATCTTTAAAGGGTGATTTGAACTTAAGGTCATACCTTGTTTATTCATGTATAAATTGGAAGAAATTCAATACCTCGGAGGAGGCCCACATGTATAAAAAATTGTTTATTCCCGGCCCAACCCATGTAGATGATGAAATTCTTGAAGCCATGTCAGTACCGATGATTGGGCACAGGGATAAACTCTACTCAGATCTCCATGGAGATGTCGTTACCAAGCTGAAAAAATTTCTACAAACAGACGGCCGTATTTACCTTTCAGCTTCATCCTCAACTGGAATGATGGAAGGATCGCTCCGCAATTGTGTCAATAAAAAGGCCCTGATGACTGATTGCGGTGCCTTTTCCAAGCGCTGGGTAGAAGTTGCCCAATTAAACGGCAAAGAAGTCGATGTCATCAAGGTGGATATGGGGCAGGCAACTACCCCTGAAATGGTGGATGAATACCTCTCCAAGGGTGGTTTCGACTCTGTTTGTATTACCCATAATGAAACTTCTACCGGGGTTATGAACCCGATTGAGGATATTGGCAAATTGGTAAAAGAAAAATACCCTGACGTCCTGGTCCTGGTAGACGCAGTAAGCTCTATGGGAGGAGCAGAGATCAAAGTGGATGAGTGGGGTCTGGATGTAGTTCTGGCCGGAACTCAAAAAGCTTTCGCCCTGCCCCCCGGATTATGTGTGGTCACTGTCAGCGAGGCAGCATTCGCTCGCGCTGCCGAGGTTAAAAATAAAGGGTACTACTTTAATTTTGAAGTCTTGGAAAAATACGCCGTTAAAGATCAAACACCGGCAACTCCGGCAATCAGCCTTATCAATGCGCTTAATGTCCAGATGGATCGAATATTTGCAGAGGGCGTAGAAAAGCGTTTTCAGCGCCATATTGATATGGCGGAATTTGTCCGGGCCTGGACAAAAAAGAATTTTGATCTTTACAGTGATGAAAATTATCTCTCTACTACTGTAACTAATGTAGACAACACCCGTGGCATTGATGTGGTGGAATTAAACGCTGAACTTGCTAAACGCGGTGCCATGTTATCAAATGGGTATGGTGCCCTAAAAGGCAAATGTTTTAGAATCGCTCATATGGGTGACCTCCAGGTTGCCGATGTGAAGTGGCTTACCGAACAAATTGATGACATTTTAGGCCTGTAACATTCCAAACAGGCGTTGTCTCTTAAGGTAATGCCTGTTCTTTTTATCTATTGTGAGGAAACTATGAAAGTACTTATCTGTGACGCAACTGATCCAAAAGCTTTGCAAATTATTGAGGAATCGGGTATTGAAGTGGTGAACCAACCCGACATTACCCCCGAAGAACTTCTCGAGGTTATTGTGGATTTTCCTTGTATGGTTGTCCGAAGCAGAACAAAGGTCACCAGGGAAGTTATCGACGCCGGCACCTCTCTCAAATCCATTGTCCGAGCGGGGGTAGGATTAGACAATATTGACGTTGGCTATGCGAAGGAAAAGGGGGTTTTAGTCCTCAATACTCCCAGTGCCTCGACCCAATCAGTAGCCGAATTAACCATCGCTTACTTGATGGCGCTTGCTCGCAACATTCCCCTGATGACCGCTTCCATGAAAGCTGGAAAATGGGAAAAGAAATCATTCCAGGGAAGCGAGGTATCAGGGAAAAAATTGGGATTAATTGGATCGGGAAGAATTGGCCAGGCCGTTGCCGATCGGGCGATTGCCCTGGGCATGACCGTTTTGGCTTATGATCCGTACGTTACCGAACTTCCCAATATTCTTCTGGTGGAATTGGATGATTTGTTGAAAGAAGCAGACTATATTAGCTTGCACATTCCTCATACAGATGAAACCCATAATATCCTTGATGCTGCTGCGTTCGCAAAAATGAAGGATGGCGTGCGAATTATCAATTGCGGTCGAGGTGGAACGATCGACGAAGACGCACTTTACCAGGCAATTCAAAACGGAAAAGTCGCCGGCGCTGCCCTGGATGTCTTCGCAGAAGAACCCCTCACCAATCCCAGCCTGTTTTCCCTGGACCAGGTGATCGGTTCACCGCATATTGGAGCAGGCACTGGTGAAGCAAAAGAGCGGGTAGGACAGGTTGCTGCCCAAAAAGTTATTGATACCTTAAAGGGTTAAAAGAAAAATTATGGCAAACATCAAACCATTTCAAGCAATTCGATACAACCAGGAAAAAATTGAGGACATCAATCATGTAATCAGCCAGCCTTATGATCGGGTCAGGTACGGCCTCCAGGATGAATATTACGCCCTGAGCGACTACAATGTCACCCGCATCATTAAGGGGAAAGAGTTTGATACTGATTCCGAAAACGACAATGTATATACCCGGGCGAAAGGATTCCTCAGTCAATGGTTAAAAGACGGAATCCTTCTCAGAGAAGACAAGCCCGCCTATTATGTTTACCACCAAACCTTCCCCCTGCCCTCAGGTAGAAAAATTACCAGGAAAGCTTTCATTTGCGCTTTCGAATTGGCAGGATTCGAGGAAGGCATTGTCTTGCCTCATGAAAAAACTCACGCAGGACCCAAAATCGATCGCCTGAATCTGACCCGGGCAACAGAAACTTATTTTGGGAATATTTTTATGCTTTACCCAGATTCGGAAAACAGGATTGATGCCATTTTTGACCAGGCAATCAATCGTCCAGCCGACATTGAAGCCGAAGAACTACATGAGAAAGACGTGCTTCATCAGGTCTGGGTCGTCACTGATCCCGTGATAATTGACCAGGTAAACAGTGAAATGGCGCCAAAAAACAACCTGATCATAGCTGATGGCCATCATCGATATGAAACCGCCTTGAATTATCAGGAAGAAATGAAGGGAAAATTCCCGGATGCTCCTCCGGCTGCCGGATTTAATCACAGGATGGTCGCCATGGTAAGTATGAGTAATCCTGGACTGACCATTCTTCCCACCCACAGATTGATTTTTGATTATCAAAAAATGAGCAATGAGGAAATTTTAGAAAAAACCGGGGCATACTTTAATGTAGAGAAACTATCAAACCGGGCTGATTTGGAAGAAAAAATGACCCAGGCAGCGGATAAATTAGGAAAAATTGGTTTTGCTTGCCAGGAAGGGTTTTATTTGCTGACTTTAAACAACCCGGATATCATGGAATCCCTTGCTCCGGACCGTGTCCTGGCCTGGCGAGACCTGGATGTTAGTGTTTTACATAAACTGCTTCTCAGCCATATTATGGAAATCGACGAGAAGAAAATTGACAACCTGGAAAACATCAAATATCTCAGAGAGCCTGATATGGGGTATGAAGAGGTGAAAGAAACAGGGACATCTTATCTGTTTATCCTTAATGCCACCCGGATTGAGCAAGTTACTGCCTGCACTGAAGTCGGTGAGAAGATGCCTCAGAAATCGACTGATTTTTACCCAAAAATTGTCACTGGATTTGCGATGCTTCCTGTCAGCCCTGATGAAAAGCTGTAATTCACTCTGAAAACAATACAAATCCGGTTCCAGGTATGCACTGAACTCCAAAAACAGGACACAAAAATAAGACACCTCTCGTACAATAAATTTTATGGGAGGTGTTTTAATTTTCAGGCAAGGAACTTCCTCTCTCCAGCTGCCAGTGCTCCCTCACCCGTCCTCGGGTGAGGACATATTACCAAACGCGCCCGGAGACGGGCGCTCAGAGCATCTGGGATTTTTCCCCTATCTGGCACCTGGTTTGGATACTAATCCTCACTGTGAAATTCATGTTGCTAGGGATTAATCGCCAGGCAAAAAACTGCGCCCTCAGAGAGGGCTTTAAAAAGCCAACCAACTCTGGATAATTATGATCGGATCCTACTTAAAACAAAACTGACGCCTTTAGAATTCAGACGCCAGTTTGTATAATATACTCAGAGAGGGTTCTATTTATTTGTCCGGTTTACAGGGTGCATACCAGTAAAGGAACCGGATTTTTTTATCCAGACATCAATATGCCAGTAATTCGTAATTGACCCTTATTCTTTCCTGTCCAACCATACTTCCTCATATTCGCGGTGCCAATC
>JAIORG010000215.1 GCA_021108255.1 Anaerolineales bacterium
GACGATGCTGTTTTCCATCTTCAGCAATGTAGGTCAGATCAAAACGATCGGGCAGGTTAAAGTCAAACTGGATGGTGCTTAACTGCCATTCCCGGTCCAGGGCATCAATCATTTTAAGATCAATTTTTGGACCATAAAAAGCAGCTCCGCCTTCATCAATGTCGAAGGGTAATTGTGCCCGTTCCAGAGCGGATCGCAGTGCTTCAGTAGCGTCATCCCAGCGCTCGCCATCCCCGGCAGATTTGTCAGGGTCGCGGGTTGCCAGGTAAGCATGGAATTCCTTCATCCCGAATCCGCGTAGGATATGCAGGCAGAAGTTAAGCACCCGGTCTATTTCTTCCGGCATTTGTTCCGGGCTGCAGAAGATATGGGCATCATCCTGGGTGAATCCACGGACCCGCAGCATGCCGTGCAGAACGCCGCTGCGCTCGTAACGGTATACCGTCCCCCACTCCGCCCAGCGCAGGGGAAGATCCCGGTAGCTGCGAAGCGAGTTTTTGTAGATCATGATATGGAAAGGACAGTTCATTGGTTTTAGAAAATATGATTCCTCATCAATATCCACTGGGGAATACATGTTTTCTTCGTACCAGGTTAAGTGTCCGCTGGTTTCCCACAGCTGAGCTTTTCCGATATGGGGTGAATAAACGAACTCGTACCCGTTCTTCAGGTGCTCATCCATGCAGTATTGTTCCGCTTTGTAGCGCACATAAGCCCCGTTGGGATGCCAGAGCACTAAACCACTACCCACATCGGGGTTGGTGCTGTAGAGATCAAGATCTTTTCCCAACCGGCGATGGTCGCGCTTTTTCGCCTCCTCTAACTTTTGGAGGTATTTCTTTAGATCCTGCTTTGTCTTCCAGGCGGTACCATAAATTCGCTGCAGCATGGGGTTCCGCTCATCTCCACGCCAGTAAGCGCCGGCAACGTTAAGTAGCTTGACCGCTTTGGGATTAAGGTCTTTGGTGCTCTCAACGTGGGGACCCCGGCACAGGTCAACAAAATCGTCATGGGTGTAGATTGAGATTACCGTTTCTTCTTCCAACGGCTCCCCATATTCATCAAGGCCGCCTGCTTCCAGGCCGGTGATCAAATCCTGTTTGTAGGGCTGATCTTTAAAAATCTCACGGGCCTCTTCGGCTGATAATTCCCTGCGAGTAAACTCATGCCCCTCAGAGAAAACTTTTTGCATTCTTTTTTCAATTTCTTCCAGATCCTCCGGAGTCAAGGGCCGGGGCAGGTCAAAATCGTAGTAAAAACCATCAGCTATAGGGGGCCCAATGGCAATCTTGGCAGTGCCTTCAGGGAATAGATCCCGCACTGCCTGAGCCATCACGTGGGCAGTGGAATGCCTGATTTTCCACAGCTCAGATCCCAGATAATTTTCTTTTGCCATAACACACCTCCATAAAAATAAAAACTCCTGCCAACTGGGGCAAGAGTTTCTCACGGTTCCACCCAGATTTAAGCCAGAGCTTAGACTGCCGCCGGACTTATCTCATGGGGCCTGTAACGGGGCCAATCGGTTCTCCTTACTATCCACTAATGGGGTTCAGGTTTCCGCTCGCGGGGGGTTTTCACAGATAGTCTGCCAAGAAAGTTTTCAGTCTCTGACTTTCTTTCCCTGTTGAGGACTAATTCCGCTACTCGTCCCGGTCACTGCGTTGTATTTATTGCTGGATATTATAGCGTCTTTTTCCGGAAAAGCAAGTTGGCAGCAAGGACCCAGACACTTAAAGCAGGTTTTTTCCTCTCTGGCTTTTCAGTTCTGGATGGCATCCATGTAGCTTTTTATTTCAGGGACTGTGGTCAATTTCTCGTAAAAGAAATTATTTACGATATTGATTACTTCATCCCGGGCAGCTTCCACATGGAGAGGAAGGTTTTGGCCTTGTCTTTGATCCTCCAGTGTACCTCTTAACTGAAGTAAATGCTGGACTACAACAGTTTCTTCATCTCCTTCCAGCGCCCGGACTACTTCCAGAATTAGCTGGTCAGCCTGGGATTTTACACTATCGATCGAGATGCTCGATTCAGGAAAACTGCATTCATCCATGGTGCGGATCAGCGCCCAGACCTGGTAAAGCATAGATGAAGGCTCATCGAACAGCTCCCGGATCAAGGCAGCCTCGCTGTACTTGCCGGTTAATCGAAATATGTTGTACATCCTTTTGGCAGCTTTTCCATAATTTATGTCTTTAGTGAGGTATTTGTTAACCTCTTTCTCCAGCTGGGTGACATATTGGTCCAGGGCATTTGCGGAGACATGCTGGGCGAGTTTGGAAAAGATCGGAATTGAACCTTCGTCCAGGTAAATCTCCTGGAAATAAGGATCCAGGAAACCATCCAGCGGGGTGATTGATCCATCCGGAGCTTCCCAGGTAACATCCAGCATATTGCTGGCATTTACCAACTCTCCCCGGATGGGATCCGCAACCACCCAATCCAATTTGCACCAGCCGGAGTCCAAGGAGGCTTCAAACCAGTCAATAACCAGCGGATCACCGGAGGGAGAAGTTGCCTTGATCTTGCCCTCCCGGATTTGATCAACTGTCCAGGAGATAGAACTGCCAGCTGCATAGGCGCGATCTCCTCTAATGACATCCATGGGGTAAGATCCAAAACGGACTTCCATTAACTGGAAAGTTGGTCCCGATTCTGTTGACAGCGCTTTCTCGCGTATCAATTCAGCCAACACCTGACAGGATTCTTTCTGAGTTTCGGCAATAATATTTATGCGCTCAAAATAATCCGCATCACCTGGATAGATCTGGATTTTAGATTGGGCTGCGGATCCAGAAAGA
This sequence comes from Anaerolineales bacterium, assembly GCA_021108255.1. Lineage (GTDB taxonomy): Bacteria > Chloroflexota > Anaerolineae > Anaerolineales > UBA11858 > B10-G9. The sequence continues at coordinate 2,805 of JAIORG010000215.1, forward strand.
GCCAGGGCAGTCTCAACTTTCCCTGGAATATCAATAAATTCAACCAGCTGGCCCAATTTTCTAAAGTGGGCAAGGTCTTCAGAACTGAAATCAAGCATCGATACCTTGTGGCCGAATACGCCGGCTCGTTCATCAAAAACCACATCATCTTCTTCCTGGGCAGCGGATATTGCAGTCAGCCACTGCAGGGCATCTGATTCGTTCAACTCAATTCCTAACCGTTGAGCCGATTCAATGATTTGCTGCAGATCCTTGTCTTGGGGAGATTGTTTAGAAGCCATGGGGTGTTCTCCTTAATTTTGGGAGGAGATGGGATGTGTAATAAGATCAGACACAACAAGCTTTAATATTTGTTGTGTCTGATTTGGTTCGCATGCTGAGAAAATCACCACGGGGAGTACAATTTACTCATTTGGGTGGTTCACATTCCTGGATAAAGAAATCATATTCCGGGCAGGATGATCCATCGGGGAAGACACAGGTTCCGGTATTGTCGCCAGCTATGATGGTGTATCCCTGTCTCTGGCAGAATGAATACTCAGAGCCGCAGCGGCCGGCCAGGAAATCCCATTCATCACATTCTTTTCCGTCAGGATATATGCAGATACCCTGGGTGCCTTTGTCGGTATCTCTCAGTTCTAATTCATACCCCATTTCCTGGCAGTAAAAAGATGCCGGGTTAGGTGTACCGATGAAAGGATCCCCTTCTTCACCCTCAGCTTTTTCAATAAATGGTGTAGGGTCTAACTCGGCTGGTGATCCCGCGCATCCGGTTAGGAAAAATGCCCCAAGTAAAAGTAAGGATACTGCTAGATACAGCTTTGTTTGAGTGATCATCTTGGACTCCTTGCGGAAAAGCTTGATTTACCGTCTATGGGTTTTATACCACAATCCTGATTAGTATGGCGCAGGACAAAATCCTGCCCCGTGATTGTGGAATAATTAGCCCCTTCGCTCTATTTGAACATATTTGTTTATTGTATACTAAAATACTCTGTAGAATAATTGAGGCCCGATGAGATAAAGTGCCCTAAGAGGATTATCCATGTTTGGAGTAATTATTGTATTCCTGTAACTTACAGAACAGTAAAGTATTGTATTGTATGATTCAGCCTTTAGACAGTAAAATGGATGTACTATTAATTGTTCTCATTTCCCTCGTTAAAATATATCTCGCGATTAATTTTTTATTAGCGTGAAAAGACCCGATTTAATGAAAATTGATACCTATCGGAATTTAATTGATCAAATAGCTGCAGCTGTCTTGATTTTGGATGATAAAGGCATTATCCAATATGCGAATCAAGATACCCTTGACTTGCTCTGCTGTGAAACTGAGGAACAGGTTCTGGGATCTGATTTTGAACGATTTATTTCCCCTGATCAAATACCAAGTTATCAAACCTTATGCCAATCCATCCTGCAGGGGAACAAATCGCAGGAAAGCGTCTTTAGTTTAGTGACGCAGGATGAGTCGATCATAAATGTAGTGCTTTCTGGCGCGGGAGTTCAGGATGACACCGGATTTGTTTCCCAAATCATTTGGACGCTGAAAGATATCTCAGCTCTTAACCATGACCTTGAAGATCAAGGGCAACAAAACAAATTGGAGGATTTGCGCTGGTTAAGTGAGCAAGGAAGAGAGTTGCTTTCGCTTAATCAGGGATCAGATATCCTGGATTTCGCGGGCAGAGCGCTCCAGGAGAAACTGGAAGATTGTCTTGTTTTGACGCTTACTAATAGCGACGCGTCAACTCTCCGGTTGGAAGGGGTTTATGGGATTGAAAATCGGTTCCTCTTAAAAGCCTGGAAGTTGCTCGGGGGAGATTTAACAGGAAGAACATTTCCAATCGAAGATCACACTAAGGATGCTTTTAGCAAACGTCGGTTAACCTTACATCCAGGGGAATTGGAAAATTTTGCTACCAACCATGTGCCCCCAAAAATTAGCCGGCAAATAGCGAAAACTGTGGGAATTGAGGATGTCTACACAATTGGACTGGAGGGAAATCAGCGGGCGATGGGCTGTTTCTATATTTTCACCAAACGGCCACAAATGATCCCAAGCCAGCACCTGGTGGAATCGTTTGCTTTCCTGGTAGCATTAGCTCTTGAGAAATCTGAATATGCAGGTGACTTAGAGTTAAGTGAAATGCAGCTGCAGATGATATTTGAACATGCCCCGGATGGATATTATATTAGCGATTTGCAGGGAAATTTCATTGAAGGAAATCGTGCGGCCGAGAAAATCAGCGGGTATGATCGGGAGGAATTAATAGGAAAAAATTTCCTGAAGGCGGGTTTGCTTTCTAAATCTCAAGGTCCGCAGGCAGCGAAGATATTGGCGCAAAACCTGATCGGAAAATCCGCTGGCCCGGAAGAATTTATCCTTACCAGAAAGGACGGCAGTTTCATTGAGGTGGAAATTAGCTCTCACCCAGTAAAGATTGGTGGAAAAACTGTATTATTGGGAATAGCCCGTGACATTTCGGAGCGCAAACAAGCTGCGGACAATCTTGTCCAAACCCATGATACCCTGACACGCGTGCTGGAAGGGATTGACGCTCATGTATATGTGGCCGATTTAGAAACATTTGAAATTCTTTATATGAACAAAAGAATGATCGAGGATTTTGGTGGAGATTTTACTGGACAGACTTGTTACGAGGTGTTCCGGGGAAAAAAGAAGAAATGCGCCAACTGCACAGATACTCAAACCCTAGAATTTAAGAATAATCCAGGCGAAGTGCATATTTGGGAAGAGCAGAATCTGAAGACCGATCGCTGGTACAGAAATTACGACCGAGCAATAATTTGGACCGATCAGCGTTTGGTGAGAATGCAAATAGCGGTAGATATCACGGATAGCAAGCAGGCATCCAGAGCGCTGAAACAGAGCAATGAACGCTACCTGAAATTATTTGAAACATCCCACAATGCTCTGATGACCTTATCTCCACCAAATTGGAATTTTACCTCTGGGAATTCAGCCCTGCTTGAAATGTTTAGATTAAAGGATGAGGAGCACTTCCTGGCCTTTAAACCCTGGCAGCTTTCCCCTGAATACCAGGCTGACGGACAGAGATCGGAAAAGAAAGCCCAGAAGATGATCCAGATCGCTGTTGAAGAAGGTTCAAATTTTTTCCACTGGATTCACCAGAGAGCTGATGGAGAAGAATTCCCCGCAACGGTTCAGTTGAACAGGGCGGACATTGAGGGAGAATATTTCCTGCAGGCAACGGTCCGTGATATTACCGAACAAGTACGGGCAGAAAGGTTATTAAAACAGCAAATGGAAGACCTGGCGCTGCTTAATACCCTTAATGTGGCTGCCAACCAGGGAAAAGAGTTGAAGGAAATCTTCTCCCTGCTTTCAGAGGAATTGAAGCGTATCTTTAGATGTAAAAACACAACCGTATATTTATTAAGTGAGGACGGAAATCATCTATATGTTGATCTCAACAATCTAGACCAGGGCTTTAGAGAACAGATAGAAAAATTAATAAAAGTGACTTTGCCGGATCGGCTGGAGGTGTCGATAGGGTCGGGAGATGTCTACCAGGAAATACTCAGCTCCGGGAAGCCTCAGATCTTGGTTGAAAAAGAAGTGATCATTGATTTAATTTCTACCTTTTTAGCAGCCGCATTCCTGCCCGAGAGTTTAAAGAAAACGATCGGCAAGCTCATACCTCATATCTACCAACTTTTAGGAATTCGGTCAATAATTGAAGTGCCATTAATGATGGCTGGTAAACCTGTTGGGATCATTGATATGTCCGGTTCCCAGGTTTTCTCTGATAGAGATAAGGCTCGTTTTGCTGCCATTGCGGAACAACTAAGTGGAATAATCCAACGGGTGCAAGCGGAAAAAGACCGGGAATTAAATATTCGTGAACTGGAACTAATTTATAAAACCTTTGTGGAAGGCAGCAGGCTTGATAATGCTGATGACATAAGCCAGCTCCTGGCAGAGAAGATTCACGAAGCAAATCCCGACTCTTATGTGATGGTTTCCCTTTATGATCCCGAGGTAGATGACATTCGCGTCCGGGCAATAGCCGGATTGGGTCAAATGACAGACCGGGTATTTAGCATCTTGGGTGTAAAACCATCAAATCTCCGGGTGAAAGTAATGGAGAATGACCTTGATAGCGATCTTAATACTCTATATACAAGTGGGAAATTGGAGCAGGTCCCCGGCGGTCTGTATGATTTGACCCGAGGGATGATTCCTAAAAAACTCTGTAAATCGGCAGAGCGGTTATTGGGAGTCGGAGAGGTCTATATTGCAGGCTTCGGCCTGGGGACGAATTCCATTGGGGGTTTGGTTTTATTTACTAAGCAGGGGTCTCAGGTAAATCACCCGATGGCGATTGAAACCATCGTTAATCATTTTGCGGTTATTTTTGAACGTCGCCGGGTCCAAGAGGAGATATTTGAACGTAAAGCCCAATTGGAGGCTCTCCGAGAAGTTGAGCTATCTATCACCAGCCAATTAAACCTGGATGAGTTGCTTTATTCCATTGCCGATAAAGCATCCTTGATCGTAAATGCTGCCGCAAGCGGTTTCTATCTCCTCAACCAGAGCAGAAATGTCCTGGAATATATTGCTTATACGGGCTTTGATAAATTACCTGAGAATACTGAGTTAAGGATTGGTGAGGGTTTGTCAGGTAAAGTCTGGGAAAAACAGGAAACAATCATCGTTGATAACTATACGGAATGGGAGGGACGATCCCAGGATTGGGTGCCCATGGGCAATTTTTATCTTGCTGGCATTCCTGTTTGCTGGGGTGAAGAGTTGCTTGGTGTGCTGGAAGTTGCTCTTGATCCTTCTGAGGCCCTATCGAAGAGTGATATTGAGATGCTTGAGCTCTTCGCTGCTCAAGCGGCAATTGCTATCCAAAATGCTCACTTGTTCAGGGAAGAAAACCAGCGGCGGCAGGAATCTGAAACGCTCAGAGAAGTCGGAATGCTGATAAACAGGATGATGGATCGGACAGAATTACTGGATTTGATCCTGGTCGCACTTCAAAAGGTTGTGCCTTATCACAGTGCATCCGTTCAGCTTGTGCGGGGAAAAGAGATCGTGATAGAGGCTTTTCGAGGAACCGATCATCCAGAGTTAGTGATTGGGACATCTTTTAATATTTCCGGGAACAAAATATGCCATCCCATATTGAAAGAGGGAAAGAACGTTTTTCTTGAAAAGGGAAGTGACAATCTGGAATGGTTAGAGGGTCCGGAAATGGAGAATGTACAATCATGGCTTGGCGTGCCATTAGAGATAAAAGGGTCTCGGATAGGCATGATTGCTCTCGATCATTATGAACCGGGACAATATACAGAGCTTGATGCAGAATTGGTGCGAGGTTTTGCTAACCAGGCAGCGGTTGCGATTGAAAATAACAGGTTGTTTGAAGACATCCAGCGGCACACAAGAGAGATGGAGGTGGTCTACGAATCTGCCTTGAATATGACCCAGGAGCTGCACCCTGACGCATTATTCGAATATCTTCACCAACAGGCAGAAATCCTTTTCGCGCCGGATGCTTTTATGCTGGCAACCCTCGATTCAACCTCGGAAATGATCCAGATATCTTTCGCGTCAGAAGCTGGAATAAGACAGACGCAAGTTGAGGGCCTTCAAATTTCCCCTAACGAAAAGAACTCTTTATTAAGCTGGATAATCCGCAAGAAAACCCCACTGCTGATCGGGAACGTGGAAACTGATTCGCTGCCGGTACAACCGCTGCAAGAAGGGGAAATTATCCATTCCTGGTTGGGTGTTCCTTTATTGGTGGGTGACAGGTTGGTCGGCGCGCTGGTAGTGCAGTCCTACCAGGTCGAAGCATACAACCATGATCATCGCAGATTATTGCAATTACTGGGCAACCAGGCAGCTGTCGCCTTGGAAAACAGCCGCTTGTTTGAGGAAGCCCAACGAAGGTTATCGAGGATTTCATCTTTGCGGGAAATCGATCTTGCGATCTCGGGTAGTGTTGATATCCAAATAACTATGGAAGTACTAATCAGCCAGTTGATCGGCACTCTGGGGGTGGATGCAGCCTGTGTGCTTCTCTACAATCCGCACACACAAACCCTGGATTATGTTAGTGCCAGCGGTTTCCAAACAGAATCATTAAAACATACCTCCCTCAAGCTTGGCGAAGGTTTGGCGGGAAAGGCGGCTTTGGAACGCGATTTGATCCATATTCCTGATTTAACCACCCAGCCTACCAGTCTACAAAAAGCCCCCCTCTTCAGAGAGGAAGAGTTTATTACTTATCTTGCTAATCCATTAATCGCGAAGGGTGAACTTGTTGGAGTGCTGGAGGTTTTTGACCGCAGCCGGTTGGAACCAGATCTGGAGTGGTTAAATTTCCTGGATGCTTTGGCACGACTTGCGGCGATTGCAATTGACCGTCTTAATTTATTCAATGATTTAGAGAAGTCCAATGTTGAACTTGTGGGTGCTTATGATGCCACGATTGAAGGGTGGGCACGAGCCATTGAACTCCGGGATGGGGATACTGAAGGGCATAGTCGGCGGGTCGTGAATCTGTCATTGAATTTGGCTCAAAAGATGGGGGTGACTGGGGAAGCATTAATTCATATCCGCCGGGGAGCGCTACTCCATGATATTGGGAAGATGGCCATTCCTGACGGGATTTTATTAAAAGCCGGGAAATTATCGGATGAAGAATGGGTGATTATGAAGAAACACCCGGTTTATGCTTATGAGATGCTCTCTTCTATTCAATATCTAAAACCCGCACTGGATATTCCCTACTGCCATCACGAATGGTGGGATGGCTCTGGGTACCCCAGGGAGATTTCTAAAGAGAATATCCCCCTGGCCGCCCGTATTTTTGCCGTGGTGGATGTTTGGGATGCGTTGCAATCAGATCGCCCGTACCGGGAAGCCTGGTCCAAAGCCGAAGCAGCCGATTACATTAAGAAGCTCTCTGGCAGCCAGTTTGACCCCGAGGTGATTGAAGCGTTTTTTGAAATGGTTGATGGTTCCTGAAAATAAAATAATGGGGGAGTTTAACTATTTTATTATCGCAAAATTAAGATTCTGCAGGTAACACACAACTTCTCACTTTTTTCAACGGTTTTACAAAATATCCATAAACTCCCGGTCAGTTTTTCGCTAATAAGGGAGTTTTAGGGGTTAAACTCCCCAAAATGGGTCTTGACAAAGGCCTTTTCATGAGCTATGATATGAGCATAACCCGATAGAGTGGGTAACCCGAATAAGTCAGAAACACAGGAGAGAGCAATGTCTAAACCAGAATCCGTTGTAATGCCAGGCGTAGCCACAGTCGATGTTCGGCTCGATTCAGTCCAAGCTATCATTCAAAGTTTAGTCCTGATGGTGAGGAGTGAAGATCTTTCCGGTCTCAGCCCCTGGATTTATGAGACAGCCGGCGCACTCACAGCTGAGCAGAAAATTACGCATAGATTAGTAGTGATCGGATTCCACTACGCTGTAATACCTTCCCGCCGGTGGAAGGATTTTCCAACTTATCTGGCTCACCTGGAAAACAGTGATCCTCTTATTCTGCGGGATAAGGTACTGGATTTTTACCTCAATTATGAGCCTTGTGGAAATGCGGGAAAACAGATTGAAGGGAACCAGGAATTACTTCTGGCTGACGCGGATTATTTTCTGGAATATTTAGGAACAAGATTTGGAGAAGATTTAGTTGATCCGGAAATTGAACTAAAAGCCCATCAACTGCTGAATGACCCCGGCAAAATGCAGGGGGTGATTGTCTCCCACTTGAAGTTCATGTGGCAAGAATTCTACCAGATGGAATGGGAGCGAATTACACCCATGCTGACTGATGCAGTGATGGCTTTTGAAGAGATTGATTTCAGCAGCATGAGTCGGGAGGAAGCCGCTAAATATATTACCGGAAAGGATTTTGATGAAGAGCATTGGAATCTAAATTCGGAGGAAATCAACCAGCTGATTTTTGTGCCCAGCACCCATACAGGTCCTTACCTGGGAAGGTTTCAATATAAAAACGCGCTGGGTGTGGTTTTTGGGGCCCGCCTGCCAAAAGATACAAAGATACACGCTCCGGATCTGAGCATCAATGAGATCACCATCCGGCTCAGCGCCCTCGCAGATGATGTCCGACTTCATATCTTGAAGCTGATAGCAGAAGAAGGAGAATTGCGATCGCAGGTAATTATGGAGAGGTTGGAGCTCAGCCAGTCAGCTGCATCCCGGCACTTAAATCAGTTGAGTGCCACAGGTTATTTGATTGAAAGGCGATGTTCGGGCGCAAAATGTTATTCATTGAATGGCGAGCGGGTTCAGGATACGTTGAAAGCAGTATCGGCATTTTTGCTCTGCGATTAGTTAAAACTTTGGAGGTGGAAAATGGTGAGATCAAAATAAAAGTTCATTGAAGCAAAATGGTTCAAATAGAACCCAGTACTTGAAGAAATATTTACTTATAACGCTAAAAGGAGAAATACCATGTTTACCAGGAATGACTATTACATAGAAAGACAACGCAGACAGAACGAGATTGCTCAAGCAGCTCAATATCGCCTGCTTCAATCTGGCTCAGAAGCCTGTGAATCAAATTTCACAAAGATGAGCATTCGGATGTTGGATGCAGTGGGGTCCCGGCTGGTCCAGTGGGGCAGCCAACTGCAGTGCCGCTGTGCTGAAATGGCTATGACCGCTTCAAAGCGCACAATTTAATGAAACTAAAATTTCAAAAACAAAGACATCCTCTTAGCTAAACCGGAGCAATTTTTCAATGCTCCGGTTTTTTTTATATTAATTAATTACGGTTCCTGTCTGAAATTCAGATTTTATTTATTTTTTTCTTTTGCCGGTTTTTCGTCTGATTGGGGTCCTTCCTGCATAAACAGATAAATTAGTATTAATCCCAGTCCCAGAGCCAGGGGAAGCAGTCCAAACAGCAGCAGTAGCCAGAAATTATCCCAGGCGAAAGGGATCAGCACCATAACCAGGACCGCCCCTAAACCGCTGAAGATCATGCCCCACTGCTTTAAGGTTTTCTCCTTCCCTCCTGTTTTTTCCGGAGGAAGCAGCCCTTTTTCGGCGAGGGCCATGGTCTCTTTATGCTGCAAATAGCGGGTATAGGCTGCAAAGCCAAATACTATCGCAAAGACAGCTGCTGATCCAATGATTGTAAAAACGATATTCATCTAATTACCTCCAAATTACTCATCGATACCTTAGCGGGTGAGAAATTCAAATGAGATATCACCGCTGTTAGTAGTAGCTGTTAGTTCAGCGCCGCCGTCATTCAGAGTACCGCGCCAATGATCCTGTTTTACATTACCTTCCAGAGTGATTGGAAACTCAGTTTTTAGCTTACCAAAATCTGTTTCAAGATCAAAGGTCAGGGCCGTGTCCTTGGGAAGGTACATACTAATATCCCCAAAATCAGTGACCAGGCTGTGCGGTCCTATCCCCAGCAGGCCGGAGAATACAATATTCCCGCTTTTGGCGTATAGATCCAGCATTGCTTGATCTGTTACCTTGATTTCCAGATCGCCGTGATCGCTGACCGCTTTGATGGTTCCCCCGGTTGACTCAAGCATGATTTTCCCGCGGTTTGTGTCCAGGTCAAAAATATTCGCGGTAACATTTTCCAGGATGATGTCCCCAAAACCGTTGCGGACGACCAGATTGCTCTCTACGGTAACTCCTGATAAGTATATTTTTCCACTGTTGGCTTCCATGGTGAGGATATCCGCAGACCCTTTCCTAAATTCCAGCTTTCCAAAATCATTTGAAAGCTCAATTTTTTCAGAGGCATTAACATCATGCAGAATTACAGAGCCGCTGTTGGAGTGAATCTGAACAGAACCGCAGTTGGATTTTTCCAGGGTGATGTTCCCAAAATCAGAAGATAAGTTGATGCGGCTTCCTTCTTCTGAAATTCCTTCTGCGGCGATGTCACCGCTGTTGCTTCTGGCTTCCAGGTTGCCCTGGATTCCAGAGAGGGTCATGTTTCCAAAATCCGTAGAGACCAGCCCGTCACCGAGTTTGCCGTTAAGGTAAATATCCCCATAATCGATTTGAGCATTGATTTCTGTGCCTTCAGGAACAGAAATGACAAAATCGACTGTGTCGGTTTGTTGTGGTCCGGCAAAAAACATCTTTGGATCCCGGTTGTATTTGACAACGATCTTATTGCCGGTCTGGGTCACAGTGACTGCGAGATCATCCAATTCTGATTGGGCTTTGGCTTTGGTCGAATGCCAGGAAGTTTTATGAGCGGTGATTAAGAAATCATCCGATTTGATGGCTTCAATAAGAATATCGCCACCGCTCGAATCCAGAACGACCTCAGTAATCTCCCCGGCTTCGAATTCCCACTCTTCTTCCGATTCAGCGGAGAATAAATCCGGATTGCTCAGCCGGAAACCGAAAGTCCCCAGATCTGTTTGGCTGACTCCCTGCCAAACCACAAAGACAATTGCAGTAAGGACCAGGATTTCGGCTACAATCAGGATACTGATAAACAACCACTTATTTTTCATTCTTACCTCCAATTTGATTATCACTTCCTTAGACAGAGATTCGCAGAATAAGTTTCATAAATAAGTATATTAAAAGATTTTAAGTTTACTTTTGAAACATTTACTGATAATTTTGGTCTAAAGGATAGGAGAATTGATATTGAATTTAGCGGAAGAAGATAATCTTGTGCAGAAAGCACGGGAAGGTGATACTAGAGCTTTTGCGGAGTTAGTGCGGGCGCATCAGCAATTTGCCTACCACGTAGCTCTGCGGGCTTTGAATAATACCCAGGATGCGGAAGATATCGTGCAGGAAGCCTTTGTGAAAGTATGGGAATCACTCACTAGCTTCCGGCATGATTCGAGATTCCGTACCTGGTTGTACCGGATTGTGATGAACCTTTGTTATAACCAATTGCCCAGGCTGAGGAAAGACATTAATGCCCTGGATCAGGACTCGATCCATTTAGAGCTGAGCGATACCAACCTGGATATGGATCCGGTTTTACGTCTGGAAGGCAAGGAAACATTAACTTTTATTCAACAACAAATCAAATACCTCCCGGATCAGTACAGGATTATGCTTTTGCTTCGTTATCAACAGGGCTGCAGTTATGCGGAGATTTCAGAAATTCTGGATGTACCGCTGGGCACGGTTAAAACCGGGATATTCCGGGCCCGGGAGCGACTTAAGGATGCGGTTTACGAATATTTCGAGGAAAGGGTGTTGTTATGAATGACCAGGAACAAAAAATCGATCAACTTGTCAAAGAAGCCCTGCGGACATTCCCGCTGGAACCTGTTCCGGACCGGGTCCTTAAAGGGATTTTGGCGCAGATTGAACGCCCGATCTCCCAACCCGCATTCCTGTTTTCCTGGATAGATTTTTCACTCAGCGCTGTGCTGGCAGTGATCATTGGGTTATTGCTGAACATGATTCAGCAGGTCATTCGATCCTCCTATTGGTCAGCCCGTCTGCGGGTGGAAATATTGTTGATGTGGCAGGAAATGCGCTTGTTTTTAATGCAGAATCAAACCGAAGTCCTGGCGGCCGCAATTTCTATCTTAACCCTATTTACATTACTCTCTATCCTGGCAGGTATTTATCGTCGCCAGGCTGCTTATGCTGAAAGCGTGGTCCTTTAAATTCATCTCCGGCAAGAGTTTCATTACTAGAAAAACCGCTTTGTTCAAAGCGGTTTTTCTGTGTTTGAATTAGGAGAGTCACAGTTACTCATTCCTTCGGTTTTGCTCAAGACAGGCTTAGTTGAAGGGAGGATGGATTGTAAATCAGCATTTCGGCTGCACTCAGCCCAACGGGCTTCATTCCGCTCAATGAGTTAAGTTTCTTTGCTAGAACCAACGCGCTTAACTCTCAGAGCGGACACCGGAACCGAGTGTTGTCGAGGCGAGGTGGTAGTCGAAGAGAGGATTGACTGCTCGCTTTATAGAGGCAGCTCTCCCTTTCTGTCATCCTGGGCCCTTCGATAAAATCAGGGTAAATTCTCTCTCCAACGACCCCCAGACTTTTATTCTGATGCAGGTATTACCAACTGTTCATTGCAATGACGATTCAGGAATAAAGGATTGCTGTGATCTGTTTTTTGAACAAATTGCCCAAAGCCGTTTAAAAAATTCTTCGTTTACTATCTTGCCAGGGATAAAAGGCACCTTCCAGAATAGGATTGGAAACCTCAATCATGCTTTCCAGATTACCTTTATCCCCCAAAAATTTATTAAGCTGTTTTTTAATCTTACGCCCAGGGATGGGTTGAATATTATCTACCGTCAATCTTGCTCGCTGCACACTTTCTAGTACATTCAAAGGTCCCAGGTTGTCCTTAAGTGGATATTTCAGGCTAACCTGACAAACTTTTCTCCCCTGAGGGTATGAGGGTCATCGATTTTAATTTGTGCTCCAATTTAAGATCATCGATGAGAAAGAGCTATGGTATATTCGAATATATTATCAAAGAGTAATAAGGAGAATAAATGGATTCATCAGCAAGCATCATTATCACCGCAGCTCTTCTTTTTTATTCCATCGGTGTGTGGAGCGAACGGGTTCAAGGCAGGCTAAAACCCTGGCACCTGGCATTCTTTGTCCTGGGTCTGATTTGTGATACCTGGGGAACTGGAATGATGTTGGAATTCGTGGGCGGGATGACATTTGACCTGCACGGTATCTCCGGTCTGCTTGCCATTATCCTGATGTTTATTCATGCTGTGTGGGCAGCGGTTGTGCTGAAAAGAAAAAATGAAAAAGCCATTCAGAACTTTCACAAATTCAGCGTCCTGGTCTGGGCGATCTGGCTGATACCTTATTTCAGCCCTATGTTTTTCAACTTGGCTGGGTAAGAAAGAGACTGGAGAATTAATGAATGTGTTAAAGATTGTAATTATTGGGTTTCTCATTTTAGAATCCACCAATGTGATGGCCCTTTATTTTTTCCCGGATTCAAAATTGGCGAACAGCATGGGTGTTTTTAAACCCTGGGAAAAATCGAAGCAGAACCCCGAGGTACACAATCTGGTTAAATATCTGGTCAATTGGGTCGCAGGGACGAAACTTATATTCATTTTGTTGTTAATCGTAATCCTTGTTTCTACGGATGATCAAACTCTTGTACTTGCCGGTGCCGCGTTGGCTGTTTCGATTTCCTCGTTCTTTTGGCGTCTTTTTCCATTAATTCGAAAGATGGACAATAATGATCAAATAGATCCTAAAAATTACTCGGCTGTTCTTGGTTGGATGATCCTGGCTTTTATCCTGACTTTTTTGGGAGCGATATTTCTATCAACCAGCGGTTAAGCCCGAACAATTTTTTTTCGCAGAAATCTCGATATCAGAGTACACAATGGTATGTTTACCCTGTCAACTACCAGAAAGAGGAAAATCTTGTGGGGGGCTAAACAGTTGGAAGGGGACACCAGATCTCACGTAACTAAAACGTGAAATGGCGGTTAATTACGGTGTCAGAAAAACATGTAATTTATTTCAAAGGAGAAACAAATGAATCTTACACCCCCAACCAAGAATGTGTTTTATGTTTCCGTTGTGCTGGCAGTATTAGGCATCCTGGGAAGCTTTATCAGCATCCCGTTTGTCTCCGGGTATGCCTTCTGGTTCTTAGTTGTAGCCTATATTGTATTGTTCCTGGGCAACACTATGAAGGGATTCTAAGAATATTTCTAAATCCTGATAAAAATACCCCGGATGCTCCCGGGGTATTTTTTTATTTAAAATTTCCAGATCAAGTGTTGAGGAAAGAATCACCTGCAACCAAGATTTGCTTGGTTTAATTTCGGGAATCAAGCATGATTTTAGTAATTGAAATTCTCACCTGAGATCATTACTTAGCGGGCAGAATACATTACAATGGGGTTGTTATGAGTGGTAGATGATGCTCCTAAAGAACACAAGGAAATCAAGATGAAAATCACCATCTTAAATGGAAACCCAGAACCATCAGGTTTTGATCAATATCTGAAAGTGCTGAAGTCAGCCCTGGAAACGAATAATCATCAAGTGACCCGGATTGATCTGCGGGAACTGCCATTAAAATACTGCATTGGCTGTTTTGACTGTTGGGTCAAGACGCCTGGAATATGCGATGCAGATGATGCTTCCCAGGAGATGGATCGGGCGGTGATCAACTCGGATTTTACTCTCTGGGCTGCACCGCTGAAGATGGGTTTTCCTGCCGCCCTGATGAAAATGGCGCTTGATAAACATCTTCCACTGATTCACCCCTACATGGTGGTGGACCAGAACGAAGCCCATCATCTAAAACGATATAAAATCTATCCCCGAGTGGGGATGTTGATAGAAAAAGAAGAGGATACAGATGCGAAAGACCTGCGGATCCTGACAGATATTTTTTCCCGGACTGCGTTAAACTTTAAATCAAAGCTGGATTTTCTTGAGACCACGGAGTTGGCAGTTGAAGACCTGATAATAATGATTCTCAATTCCCGAAAAGGGAGACATCTGTTCCAGAGGAAGCTGGGTCCGGTGCCGGGTGCTCAGATAGCCCCTCCCAATAGGATCACCGTCTTTAACGGCTCACCGCGAGGCAAGAAGGGCAATACACCCATCATGTTGGGAGAATTCATAAAGGGTTTCGGCGGTGACTGCGAAATTCATCACCTGGTTCGTGTGAAGGATTGTGATCAACAAGTTCATGCCTTCCAGGAGGCGGAGTGCGTCTGGATTGGTTTCCCGCTGTACACCGATGCCATGCCGGGGATTGTTAAAAACTTCATTGAAGCTTTGGAACCGCTGCGAGGACGCGAGAACAATCCGCCGATTGGATTCCTGGTGCAGTCTGGTTTCCCGGAAGGGCTGCATTCCCGTTATGTGGAACGATACCTGGAGAGGCTGGCTTTAAGGCTCGGTTCGCCTTATTTGGGCACAATTGTCAAAGGCGGCGGAGAAGGTACCCGGATCATGCCGCCCGAAGCGACTCAGGGGTTATTTGAGAAACTAATTTCCCTGGGATCAAGCTTTGCTTCCAGCGGTCAATTGGATTCTGCAATCTTAAAAGAGATTGCCAAACCTGAGTGTTATCCACTTGCCCTGAATCCGGTTTTTCGCTTATTCCTCCGCCTGCCGATTGCCCATGGGTATTTTGACAGTATGCTTAAAGAAAATGATGCCTTTGAGCGCAGATTTGATGTTCCATTTGTGGAGCAGTCCTAAAACATATCCAACTCCTGGACAGGATAATTAGACAGGACAATAAAAGAGGAAAAATTTCATAATAAGTTGCAAACCATATCCCGTTTTATTGAAATCTCACTCCTAGCACCTCAACTGAAGCGCTGGTGGTTACCGATACTCCTGAACCATAACTCGCACCGAAAAACAAAGTAAATAGTAGAAATATTTAGTATCTCGGGGAGGCGGGCGTCATCTCCGAGAATATCTGAAGGTTTTATCGTCTTTCCTTTTTGCCTTTAAGGCCCAGTGAGCAAAACTTGACTGAACTTGAGGGGAACCTATCTTTATTTGGTTCCTTTTAATCAGAATTTCTTTGTTTAACCCCCCTTGACATATAGTGATTATCTGATATACTTCAAATGAAATGAAGTATAAAACATATGTGGGAAGGAAAAAAGAGGTGCAAGATGATGTTTATTAGAAAAACAAAAGATCAGAATATTCTAAAAGTTATTTGGGTTCCACTGGTGACGATTTCAACGTTTCTTGTTGTTTTATCGATAGCTGGTCCTAAACCGGCGTTTTATTTGTTGGGAGGGATTTATCTCTTTTTATCCCTTTCCCCTTTCCTCACCTTCTGGAGGACCCAAAACAATGGTTTTTTGGCAGCCACTATGTTTACAATATTTGCCGGTTTGGTTTGTGTTAGCGCTCCACCAGCATTTGATGATAAAAGTAAAATTGGACTGATTCCTGTCTTGCTTGTGGGGATGTATGCGTCGATGCTGGTTACCGGTTACCTGACTTTAAACAGGAAGCTCAAATGGCGGGGACAAGAGGTTTTTGAGTTAGCAGCCATGCCGGTGGAAGATACTGGGGATAGTTTCACTGCTCGACCCCGGCCAGCGGGACAGGTGCCGATCAGCAAAACTGAAATGATCCGGTTTGTTGATGTATTAACCACAAAATTAATTGCGTTTGCATTTCCTGAGGAAAACAGGGTGGTATTTGTGCTTACCTTACCCGGGAATGACCTGCCTTACTTACTGGGAATTAAGCAGGATTATATAAACGATACCTGGGTGGCGATTGATTACGAGGGAAATATCTCGGTAAACATCACCCAGGAAGATTACTTGTTATTCAAACAGGATCTGGATTTTGATCAACTCTGCCAATCCCTGGGCGATGTCTTCGCGGAATTTTTGGAGTTTTCCAAGAGTGGACAGGAAACGCGGATCATTGATATGATGGATGCCTTAAGATTAAACCCGCTCATGTAAGTTGAGGTGCTTGATGGATTACAAAACTGCTGCATTAATGAGTTCATACCTGGCAAAGGACTATGGTGAGGATTTTTTTGTCCTGCTGGTAAACTACCAGGATATATCAGCCTCTGAAGCGGCTTCCCGGCTTGGGCTGCATATCCGAACCGCACAAGATTTTCTTGACGGCCTGGCAGCACTGGGTATAGTCAATAAGACTGAAGTGCGTGAAAAGAAGAGACCCTATTATCGTTATAACCTGGCCACTACTAAATTAAAACTGGAAGTGGACCTGGGGGCGTTCAAAAAGGAAAACCCGGGAGAAGGGCTGGAGCGCCTGGTGCGGGAAATGAAAAATAACGGGGCAAATTATTCCGTTGCCCGCAGCGGAGATTGTTTCAGCTCCGTTACTATCTGGGAAGGAGAAGGGCGCGAGCGGGAAGTGCACAACATTAACCTGACCGCTTCGCAGGGAAAATTCCTCTTCCACCTCCCCTTCCCCCAGGCCAAGCCGCTCTCAATCGCTGCTGTGATGGAAAAAGCCGCTGTTGAACTAACTTATTCGACTGAGGTCCAGGACATCGTCGATGAGTTGGCCCGATTGGGGGTAATCGATTTTGTATGATCGAATGAGGAATACCGATTGCTGATAATCCTTTACTATGATTGGGGAAGTGATCAGGAGAGGTAAAGTAAAAATCCACCCACATGGGTGGATTTTTCTTGTGGATGGTGCAGGATATTAGCGAGAAGGGAAGAACCCGAATTAATTCTCTCATTTCCCAGTTCTCTTGCACCTGGGTCTGGTGGTATGGAAATCGCTTTGCTCAGAATCCCAACAGAGGAGTGTAGGGGCGTCCCGTACTGGTTTCGCTAAATGTATAAATCTCTCTTTGAGTAGGTTAGATAGGC
>JAIORG010000234.1 GCA_021108255.1 Anaerolineales bacterium
GAATCTTTCCAAACCCAGCAGCGGGGTATTGCCAATCAGGTCAATTACAGATTTTTGAAACTTCAAGATTTTTTCCTCCACGTCTAATGTTTAGCATAAGTACCCCCTCATCAAGGCAGAACCAATTCCTTCCGGGCGTTTGCTTTATTACTTTTACTGAGCGTAGTTTTGATATCGGCTTTACTCTAGCCAATATTCTTTATTGTAGCAAATACTGGGTGGTAAGGGGTAATTTTTCAACCCTGCCCACAACTTAGTCTAATTATGGTTAAATTAACCACATGCAAATCAAAATCCTGGGGATCGGTCACAGCATGCGCGGGGACGATGAGGTCGGGCTGGAAATTACCCGGCGCTGGCGTGATTCCCAGGGGGCTGATTATCCCCAATATACTATCGAAGCTGAAACCGCAGAAAGCCCCGGGCTGACGCTGCTGGGACTTATTGCCGGGCTGGACGCGGCCATCCTGGTGGACGCAGTCCAAAGCGGCGCCCCTCCCGGGACTTTACATAAACTCACTGAAGAAGACCTGCTTGACTTCAGCGCAGGAACCGGTTCAACTCACAGATGGGGCACCGCTGAGACCCTCTCCCTCGGCCGTAAACTTGCCCCCGAGGACTTACCAGAGAGGATATTTATCATTGGCGTGGAAGCGGTTCAATTTACCCTGGGAGAGGGTCTCAGCCCGGCAGTGAGGAATGCAATTCCAGAAGCTGTAGAGATGATTGATGAGATTCTTGGGGAGTTTTTGAAATCCAGCAGGAAAGGGCTGTTCAATAAAATTTTCAAACTGCTGGGGATTCGCTAAGAAAACAGCTGCCGTTGCGAGGAGGGAAGCTCTGCTTCCCGACTGTGGCAATCTCTTCAATTAATCAGGAGATTGCTTCGGGTACTCCGCACCCTCGCAATGACAGAAAAATCACCATTGTTTTTAACTTTAGCCACCCTTCGATACGCGTTCCTTTGTCACGCTACTCATGATGGCTGACCTGAGTGGACATCAAGGGAAGCCGAGATGGAAATCGAAGGGCTCTGGGAGTTGACACACCAATTTTTTTCTCCTGGTCATTCAGGGCCTATGTCACAAAGTCTCATAGTCTCCCAGTCTTCAGTAAAAAACGAGCCCCCAGCTTACACTGAGGGCTTGTTTACCATTAGTTATGGCAATCTTACGGCAAGGATTTCCAGGTCAGGTAATCAAAGGTCATACCGCTGGAATTAAACGAGGTTGGACGCAACCAGCCGTAATATGCGGTTGTGCCAGGTACAAACTGGTAGCAGTAATAGCTGGTCTCCTGGATAGGCCAGATGGGAGTTGTGCTGTAGCTCGCATTTTGGCAGTCAGATTTACTGGGCTCTGAGCTCATTGCAACCGCAAAGTAAGCTTCGTTAGGGTTAATCTGCATGACCTGCAGGCTCTTTTTTGTCACTTCTTCATAGAGAAAACCGGCAAATATTCCACTGCAGCTGGAATTTATCTCCCCGTTCTGGACATCATAACATTCGTCTTTGAGGATTGTAATCTGCTCTCCCTGGGTTTCAACAAACAGGTTGGTGTTGACCGTCACCGATGGTCCGTCAGCCTTGAAGGTCAGGAAGTCAAAGGTCACACCGTCCTCGTCAAAACGCTCGATCCGGATCCAGCCATAAGTTGTACTGGTCACAGTCTCGATCCTGAAGCAGAAGAATTTTCCATCCAGCAGGGCGTGCGGCATGGGGGCATAGGAGGCATTTTCACAATCATTTTTATCTGGCTCATCATCCTGGTTGGGTGAAAAGTCAGAGTTGGTATTTGCATGCATATTGAAACCAAGGCCACTGTGGTTATACACAATGTCCGCTTTGCTGTCATTGCAATCCACCTCTACTCCGCTGTTGAGGTCATAGCAGTGATCATCCAGCAAGGTTACCCCATCCATTTCCAGCGAGGCATCCGGGTTCGCTGCTGGAGGTGTCTGTGGAGTAGGCGTGGGATTGGGCTGAGGATTTCCAGAGGGAATCGAGCGGATAGTGATTTTTATTGGGGCATTCGCTGGATCATTTTGTCCAAACACCCCACCTTCCTGGTCTTCCATCTTCCAGGCTGAAAGATAAGGACCCGCCTGGGATGGCGCAGTGAATTCTACACTCAAGTCAACAGACTCACCCGCCGCGACTTCACCCGGAAGCGCCAGCTTTCCGCTGGAGGGAGCAATATCCCCGCCAATTTCAATCAGGCTGTAGCCTGGATTCCAGGTGCAGGTTCCAGTGTTCACCAGGGTAAAAATTACCTGAATGGAATCACCGCTCTGGAACTCCTGTCCATCACTGAGATTGATTGTTCCAAAAAAGGCTTTAGTACAGGAAGTTTGGTCGGCAGGTGGGAGCGAAGATTGTTCCTCTGTCGAGGAGTTCTCTTCAGTATCACTTTCGGGTAATGATTGGCTCTCACCAGTATTTCCTGGTAGAACCTGTGGCTGTTCTTCACTGCTATTTCCAAGTAAATCGGAGAATGAACAGGCAAACTGGGTTGAGGCTAAGAGAACAAAAACAAATATAAAGGTGATCGCTTTTTTATTCATGGTCTGCTCCTTTGAACCAAAATTAAAATGGGATAACTGTTTCGATAATACAGATAACCCATACAAAGGAGGTTAAGAAGGCGTAAAAACGTTGTAAAAACTAATTATTTATCAAGGATGGGCTGCATCAGTCTGATTGAAAAATTCCCAGGCCAGGGTAACGCCTTCTGCGTCATGGCATTCCGGGCCAATCACCCAGCGGAGTAGAAAATTATCCGGAAGGGGGTGTTTCCTTGAAGGCATAGCATGACCGCCGCCCTGAGCTGTATAAAACAAGAGCGGAGCTCCATCGGATCCGGCTGGGTAATAATCCTTTTGGATCCGGCAGTTGTCCTCCGGATCAATATCCAGGAGCAGCTCCGAGGTTTTTTCATCAGGGTTAACCCGGTTGGCAACCGCCCACCAGGCAGCGGTTTCTTCCCCAGAAATGACCATTCCCCGGTCCTTTCCGACCATTCCGCCTTCCCAGGGCATTAATGGATCCTCTGTACCGTTGCTTATCATTAACGGGGTCGGTTTGCCCAAAACAGGAAGGTTTAGGGCAGGTTCAGGAAGATTGGCGATAAAGGCAGCTCCCGCCGCAAAATGGTCCGGTGCTTCAATCAACAAGCGGTAGGTCATCAGCCCGCCGTTCGATCCTCCGCTGACATAAATCCGCTCCGGATCCACATGATACTGGGCAGTGATCTGCTCCAATAAAGCCAGAATAAAACCGACATCATCTGCCGTGGTTTGGCCGGATGCTGAATCTGACCGGTGGTCATTCCAATTTTGATCATCCCCGAAGGGGTCCCCGGTTTCAGGGTTTGTTCCGTTGGGTACCAGCAGGATAAACCCTTCTTGTTCAGCCAGGACCAGCCACTCTTTTGTACCCCCCGCATTGGGGTGTAATACTGATCGCATGCTTCCCGTTCCGCCGTGCAGCAGGAGAACCATCGGGAGGTCGTCTGCTAGCGGTTCCGGGGTATAGATCATGTACCAGCGTGTGCTCCCGCCCACCTCCAGGCTGGATTCCTGCCATCCATCAGGCATTGAATCCCCACTCAGCTGCCGTTCTCCCAGGGTGCAGCCTGAGAGAAGGAAGAAGACTGCCGACCAGAGCAAAATAATCCTTCTTAAATATAAGTTCATAATATTTCCCTTTATCTTCTATACATCAAAATCAATCATAAAGTTGCATATTATTAAATAAGATTGATATTGAGCAAGGAATTAATTGAGAAATAAAAATACAGCCAGCTTATATACAGGGCTGGCTGTATTCTATATCAATTGGTTTAACCTCTCCTGGCTACGCAATTATCCAGGCTTATTGTGCCTGATCTGGATCAGGGGCAATCACAATATTTCCCATCTTCATTGTACTCACCACCGGCAGCCTTGCAGCTCTCCGGTCCCATCGTACTACTGCAAACAACCGGAGTAGGTGTTGGTTCCGGTATTACCACTTCAAGGCCTTCGAGAACTTGAGCAGGACCCCATAACCTGATAGCGTCTTTTATAGTCCAACAGGATTGCAGAGGTTTCAAGGGTGTGACGCCGTCTGCTCCCGGGATAGCAACCAACAAGTAAGTGGAAAATGGATTCCGGGCGATAACCTGCACAAAATCCCCTTCTTCAATGGTATATATAGCGGGAAAATGTTCCGGGAACGTCCCTCCCCTACAGAAAGCATTCTTACTAGCCGTCCCGGGGGCTGGTGCTGGGGGACATAGGCCAGATTCGTTGGTGTAAAACCAGCCCACATCCGATTCTGGACCATGTCCACTATCTTGAACAGCTGCCACTTTCCAGTAATAAGTTGTACAGTCAGTCAAGGGGTCGGTAATAACTGTAGTCCCGGGGAGACCAAATTCACCTAATAAATTAGCGCCGCTGAAAGTAGGATCGGTCTGCAAGTTGATAAAGTAACCATCCGGGATGCACCCGGGTTCCCCTGGTCGATAGCGCAAGTAAGCAGTCAGTGAATCCAGTACTGTTCCATCCACCGGGGCATATCTTTCAGGTGCCACAAGACCAGCAAGCGGGGAGCACTCTGGTCCGGTGAAAAAGGCACGTTGGCTGCTGAATTCTCCCATAGTTGTCCCCATACCACCCGCGATCTTCCACCAATATTGAGTGGCTGGTTCCAGGTCAACCCCGGGCGCCCAGGAGGTGGCGATCGTTCCAGTTCCGCCAAAAAGACTATTATCTGAAAAATCATAATCAACCGAGAGGCGCACTGCATATCCTTCCGGATCACAGGGTCCAGGATTGTTCCACTCCAGGATAGGAAGGATTGTATCTACTATTTCATAAACTCCCGGAGAGGTCAGAATCGGTTGAGGAATATCAAGCGGGTCAGTGCAGGCAGGTAAAAAACAGGCGCCGCTTGTTTCAATTGAAAATTCACCCACATCACTGTAAGGTCCTTCTACTCCCTCACTCACTACCGCCACATGCCAATAGTAAGTCTGGCAATCATCCAGGGGAATACCTGCCTGGAAACTTCGAGTAGCAATATTGGGATTGTCAGCCTCCATGGCCATTGTACTCATATCAGGAGTTGTTGAGATTAGCAAATGAAACCCTTCTGGCGCGCAGCTGGGGTCGGGGTAATCCCAGGTAAATTCCGGATTAGCGGAAGTTACAATTTCCTCGTCCAGGGGCGTCAACCGGATTGGCGCAACCAGTGAGGCGGCTGTACATACCGGGTCGGTGAAAAATGAATAAACATTCGATGGTGGACCATAAACTTCGTCTGCAGAAGGAATAATCCGCCACCAAAATTGGGTTGCTCCGGGGGGGGTTGATCCAAATCCCCAGCGGGTACTTGGGTTGCCTGTTCCCCCAAAGTAAGTTGTATCCACAAAATCAGGATCCATGGATACTTCAACTTTGTAGGCTTCAGGGATACAGGTGGAGAGCGGCCATTCCCACTCCAGCGAACTATAACCGCGATCAAAGATTCCTCCAGATGGAGGCGAAAGGAGCGAAGGCATCACTAAATCCGCGGGATCACAAACAGGTTCTGTGAAAAACGACTTCATCTGAAACGAGTATGAACTCTTAATTGAATCCTGGATTGCCGCAACGCGCCAAAAATATTCTTCCGCAATGTCCAGTGCTGGGGGAGACCAGGAAGTATTGTCACCACTAATTAAATGAGTGATATCGATCACAGAATAATCCCGCTCCCGAGAAAGGATGATCTCGAACTGGTCCGGTTCACAGGCTGGATCCATATGCCAGTTAAGAACTACCGAACTGGGATCTAAAATCTCCCATAGATCTGGATCATCGAGTTCAGGCGGCACCAGGGAACCGGCATCGCAAGGGGGAGGTGACGGTCCACAGCCGCTTAGTCCCAGGATGGATATGAATAAGAATAATGCAATAAGCAGTGCTTTTTTTGACATGTTATCCTCCAGAGAGATATGATCGTGTTCTTTTATATTAATAACGAGATAATCAGAGAAAATGTTACAACGGGGAAGCCCAATCAACAGCTAAAGGGGGGTTATTATTTTAATTCATCATACTGTAGATAAGATGGTTTTGCAAGAAAAAAAGGGAGTAAACCGAACCTCAGACTCTTTATTTTGCTGCAATAATGGCAAAAACCGTAATCCCTAGAGGATTACGGTTTGTTGTTTATTAAAAATGCCGGCGCTGGTAAACACCAATATCTAAATATTGCTATTTAGCCGATCACTTCCAAGTCACGGCCGACCTTTTCAAAGGCGGCCAGACCTTGATCTAAATCTTCTTTGCTGTGCGCGGCGGAGATCATCACCCGGATACGGGCTTCCCCTTGCGGAACAGTAGGAAAGCCAATCGACATGGCAAAAACACCCTCTTCAAAGAGCTTGCGGCTGAATTTTTGAGCCAATGGGGCTTCTCCCAGCATCACCGGTGTGATAGGAGTAGCGCTCTTCCCTGTGTCAAATCCCAGGGTTTTCATTTCCCCTTTGAAATAAGCCGCGTTTTCCCAAAGCCTATCAACCAATTCTGTAGAAGATTCCAGTATTTTCACTGCTTCAATACAAGCAGCAACATCAGGTATCGTCATCGCAGAGGAGAACAGGAACGGCCGGCCGCGTTGATATAGCCATTCCACAACCAGGGGATGTCCGGCTACTACGCCGCCCACTACTCCGAATGCTTTGGAGAGCGTACCGACCTCCACGTCTACTTTGCCGTGCAGTTTAAAATGATCCACAATACCCCTGCCACCCTCACCCAGCACACCTTCTCCATGAGCGTCATCCACCATCAGGATCACATCGTAATCACGGGTGACCTCATAGATCTCATCCAGGGGAGCAATATCACCATCCATGGAAAAGACCCCATCAGTCACCACCAGCGCCCGCCGGAAATCCGCCCGGAATTCATCCAAAGACCGTTTTAGCGAAGCCGGGGAGCAGTGATCATAGGGAATGATTTTGGCTTTAGCCAACCGGCAGCCATCGATGATACTGGCATGATTCAGCCGGTCAGAAAAAATCACGTCTTCTTTTCCAACCAGTGCAGGAATAGTTGCCAGGTTAGCGCTGAACCCGGATTGAAAGGTGATCGCGTTCTCCACTTTTTTAAATGCTGCCAGGCGTTTTTCAAGCTCAAGGTGCAAATCCATGGTGCCGGCAATAGTGCGCACTGCTCCCGGTCCCACTCCGTACTTGTCCGCAGCCTTTTTGGCTGCCTCTACCAGGCGGGGATGATTTGCCAGGCCAAGATAGTTATTGGCACAGAAATTCAGCACTTTCTCCCCATCTACAACCAGCCAGGCTCCCTGGGGAGATTCCAGAATCCGGATCTGGTTATAAAGACCGGTATCTCTTAAAGCTTGCAATTCGGTTTCAATCCAATCCAATGGTTTCGTCATAATCAATCCTCTTTAATATTCCAACTTTACAAGCTCAGTTAATTTCTGCAAATTCCCGGACCAAATCGACTTTCTTCTCCCGGGTTAGTTTCTTAATTTTACATTCCCTGCGCTGTGCGGTGGACCGGTCAGTTACTTCTTCCAGATAAATCAACTCAACCGGACGGCGGAATTTTGTATAAAGTGCACCTCTTCCCGCGTTATGTTCTTTAACCCGCCGTTCCGGGTCAGTTGTCCACCCGGTGTAGTAAGTCCCATCGGCGCATTCCACCATATAACAATAATATCCCACGCCCTGAGTTTCATTCACTGATCTTTATCCTTCCGTCGAGGGCCCCGCTTGCGAATTCCAAAAAGCTGCGAAATCAATGTGCGCCGTGGAATCTCACTCTTTTTCATTTCGGTCCAATTGCTTTCACGTCGGTCAGCCCACCACAGGTCCCTGTCTTTCTGTAATTTGGTAAACAATTCTTCCAGCTCTTCTTGACCCAGTGTTTCGGACAAATCCCGTATTTCAACCAGTGTCCTGATAACATCATTCAGCACACGGGAAGTATTTTCCTGGTTATAAATCACCGCGGCAGCCAAAGCTCCCGGGGCATCATCCTGCGTGAGTGGATTGGTTACCTGAGTGTAGGCTTTGCCAGCGAATTTGCGGGCTTCCCGCCAACCAGGTGCATCCTGGGTTGTTTTCTGGAGTGCTGCTGCTAATAGTCGCGGCATAATATGAGTCATGGTCATCAACCCGTCGATTTCAGCAGGGTCAGTGAAATAGGGAGCTGCGCCCAGCAACTGTGCCAAGCTGACAGCTGCGTTAACCGCTGCTTCATTAGAGCGAGGACCACTGACAATCGCCATTAAGCTGTTGGAAAACAGATCTTTGCGGGCGGTTTCCGGACCAAAGGCTAAATCTTCCAGATAAGAAAAATCAATCGCCGGGGTTAACCCTACATAATACCGGTTCTCCGGAAGAAGTTCCTCTGCCCATTTTAATACCGGTAGTTTCAAGGGGCTGGTATCCAATACCAGGGCATCCTCTTTAAGATCCTGTGCAATATGCTCCAGCACGGGATAAATTTCCTGGAATGGCAAAGCCAGGAGGACAATATCAGCATCTTTCACAGCCCCGGAAAGCGTGATAGTGACTTTATCAATGGCATCTTTTTCTTTAGCCTGGTTAGCAACTCCGCGGGATTTATCATGGCCTACCCGTACAAATTGATCTTTGTGATCTGCCAAAATCATCCCTATAGATGTGCCAATCTGCCCCAAACCGAGAATCGTAATTTGAATTTTCATTTGATTATCCTAATTGGTATTATCTGCTTCTTGAAGTTTCCTCAATAATAATTCCTCGTCAGATGGAGATCCTTCAGGCAGGTCTTTTTCATGATTTTGGATGAACCATACCGTCCGGGGGCTGCTCCCGGCTGATTGCGCTAAATCCGCGCCCCACTGGGGGTGCTGTTTAACAATCGCCAGGGGACGCCGCAGACCAATCGGTTTACCTTCTCCCCACATTTGCACTCGCCGGGGAAATAACCCCGCCACCAAAACAGCAAAGACCCGTTCCCAGCGACGAAGCGGATAACGGATTTTACCCAGGTCATGCAATAAGGCGGCTTTCAGCAGGTCCGGATCATCTTCCCCCTGGGTTTGTAATGACCGGAACACTCGAAGACTGTGATTTTGATCAGCTGCGGGTAACTGCTGAAAGAGGTCCTGCTCCTCCTGAAACAAAACAGTATTTATTACCTCTTGATCCCCCTCCTGGGGAAATCTCTTAAACCCCTGCCAGAACTGCCAAACCCGGTAATTGACCTTGGATTTCATTACCCCACCAGTAAATTAATCAGAAAACGCAAAGGCGGTCCCAGTATCCAGCCCAAGACGTCTATTCCTATATAGGGACCAACCATAAACAGCACAATCAGGATCATTGGTCCGTAGGGGCGAATCTGCGCCATTCGATCCTTCCAGGCATCAGGCAAAAAATAGTCCAGGATCTTATCGCCATCCAACGGTGGAATTGGTATCAAGTTAAACAGCATCAATACCAGGTTGATGGTAATAAACTCCCATAAAAATTCTATCGGAGTCGGGAAGATAGAACTCCCCTGAGCAGCAAAGGATAAATAAAGATCATCCAGATTAACCAGATTCAATTGAAAGGGGATAGAAGCCAGCAGGGCCATCAGGAAATTGGACAGCGGGCCAGCCAAGGCAACCCACATCATCGCTGAAGGTGAGCTGCGCCTCAGTGTATAAGGATTTACGGGGACGGGTTTGGCCCATCCAAATCCAGCTACAACCAGCAGCAGCGATCCCATGGGGTCCAGGTGCGCCAGTGGATTCAGCGTCAGTCGGCCGTTGATCCGGGGGGTTTCATCCCCAAAATAATTGGCTGTCCAGGCATGAGCAAACTCGTGCACGGAAAAGGCGGTTAAAAGGACTATGATTCTTGAAATCAGTATCGCAGGATTGAGACCTAACATAAAAAACTCCTGCCGCAGATTATACCATCCTGTGCTTCTTCAACAAACCATCCACACCCGGCTCGTTTTCAGCAGTTTCCTGGTGTTGTCAGAGCGCAAATAGGAGAAAATCGGTTGTATCTATAGATTGACACTCCCCTTATTCCCCCCTTTAGAAGGCAGAGTATCCGGCATTCCGCAAATTACAGGAATGTCGGATACTAATCAAATTTATTTTTTACCTGATCACTACTGATTCCTGTGCAGCAAGACCCAAATCTCTCTAAATAACTCGACTGTATTGAGAACTTATCCTAAATCTTAAATTCTCCCGACTCATAAAACAATTGGTTATCAACAAATATTTGACCGCCATCACGCATGTCACAAATCATATCCCAGTGGATGGCACTTTTATTCAAGCTTCCTGTGATTGGATACCCCTGGCCCAGGGCCATGTGAATTGTCCCCCCGATTTTCTCATCAAAAAGGATATTTTTTATAAAGCGGTCAATTTTGTAATTGGTTCCGATCGCAAATTCACCGAGATATCGAGAACCCTCATCGGTGTTCAGCATTGTGATTAAAAATTCCTCATTTTTAGCAGCGGAAGCTTTGACAACTTTTCCCCCCTCAAAATGCAGCTCCACTCCTTCAACTTCACGCCCGGAGGAGATTGCTGGATGAGTAAAGCGCACCCAGCCAGTGGCAGAATCCTCGACTGGACCAGTAAAGATCTCTCCGCTGGGCATATTTTGCTTTCCATCAGAATTAATGAACACTCGTTCCTCAATCGAGAGGGTTAAATCAACATTCGGCCCTTTCACCTGCACTGCTTTTTTCCCCTTTAACCAGTCGACCAATCTCTGCTGTTGATCATGGATCTTTTTCCACTCCGCTTTTGGATCCTCTTTATCACTAAAGGTCGTACTGTAAACGTAATCTTCAAAGTCCTTTAAACTCATCTCGGCATCCTGGGCATATGCCTGGGTGGGATAAAGTGTGCTCACCCGGCGCAATGATCCGGAAGTCATTCTGTCAAAATAAGTGTTAAATATGTCCTTGTACGCCTGGCGGCGAATTCTCATCAGCCGCGGTTCAATACTGCTCAATGATCGGGTATTAAATTGGGATTTGATAAAAATTCTGACATCAAAATCCTCATTGACCATTTTCCAAAACCGGTCCTGATGCTGCAATTGATCCTCATTGGCTTCTTCTAAAAAGATTTGATCAAGTCCTTCAAATCCCGCTACTGGGCCAGGGAGGGAATAGGGCAGAAGATAAGGATAACCACCAGCGCGTATCACCTCGCGAAATACCTCTTGAATCAAGGGCGTAGCCGGCGGTTGAGCTATGATTGCCACCAGATCCTTTTCTTTTACCTCAGTAGAGTAGTTTACGAGTGTTTTCGCCAGGTTTGTTGTGCGTGGATCTGTCATCCTGAACTCCTTTGATCGTAGAATTTATTTGGGTTCCCATCAGGCAATTCCAGTAAAGCTCAATGCCTATTTGCCCCGGTATTGTTCCTGCAAGTGCCCAATTGAATTATATGGTTGAGATGCTCAATCGCTGTCTGCTGCTAATAGCATATCAGAAATGAATTGTTAATTGTGCCGGGTTTTGGCATGCAGAGTAAACATAATTCAATTGAATCGGGTAATCCGACATAGAGGGAATCTCTTTGGCACACTGATTGGTTGGATCGAGATTCAAATTCACTTTTGACTAATTCCCAAATGATATAATGCCAGCATGCTGCCCGACCTGGAATTAGAAGATATCCTGAAACTGCGAAAAAGCCACCCCTGCGGAGAAGACCGTTGGAAGGTCATCCGCTTGGGCGCGGATATTAAGATCGAATGCCTGGGATGCGGCAGACAAGTGATGTTATCCCGCAGAAAACTGGCTCGAAACGTTAAAAACAATCTGACCCAGGAGGAAAAAGCGCCATGAGCAAGCTCTACCTGGTGGCCACTCCAATCGGAAACCTGGAGGATATCACTTTCCGGGCAGTCCGGATTTTGAAGGAAGTTCCTCTTATTGCTGCCGAAGATACCCGGACCTCAAAAACCTTGCTGAAAGCATATCAAATAAACACCAAGCTGACCTCTTACCACGATCACAATAAAAAAAATAAAACTCCAAAATTATTGGATCATCTCAAATCACTAGACATGGCTCTGATATCCGACGCCGGCACTCCCGCTATCAATGATCCGGGATTCTACCTGGTTAAGGCGGCGGTGGAAGCTGGCCATCAGGTGATCCCCATCCCCGGTCCCAGTGCGCCGGTTGCTGCCCTGTCTGCTTCCGGTTTTCCCACCGATAACTTCCTTTACCTGGGTTATCTACCGAGAAAAACTAAAGGACGAAAAGATTTTCTAGAAAACATAAAAGAGCACCCCTGGACCCTGGTCTTCCTGGAGACACCACATCGATTGATCCAATCTTTGGAAGATTTGCTGGTGGTGTTAGGTGATCGGGAGATCGCTGTAGCCCGGGAGCTGACCAAACTCCACGAGGAAATCTATCGAGGAACTATCAGCGAAACCCGGGAGCATTACATTCAATTCGAACCTAAAGGAGAAATCACTTTGATCATCTCTGGCAGGGGAAACGAAACTGTATGGTCCAAGGAAAAACTCCTCCTCTCTATACAGGAAGAGAGTAAATTGGGAGAGCTCAGCCCTACCCGGCTCGCAAAAATCCTGGCAGAAAAATCAGGCTGGTCGCGGCGGGATATCTATGATTTAATGCAGGGGTTAGGTAATTAACAGGAACTAATAAGCTCCTACAGATTATGCAAGATTAAATTTTTACCCAAGCAGGAACCCGGTTCCCATGGAATAAGGAACCAGGTTCCAATGAACAAGATAAGGTGTACACAATGGATTTAAATCAATATCAGGACTTTCCTAAATTAGACAGTCACAATATGCTGTCAGAAATGAACGGCTTGCCCGAACAGCTGGATACTGCCTGGAGAGAAGCGGAAGCACTTTCGCTCTCGAATTTTGCCGGTGTTAAACAAGTATTAATCGCCGGCATGGGGGGTTCCGCCATCGGTGCCTCCCTGCTGAAAGCCTACGCCGCTCCCCTGGCTTCAGTTTCAATTGAGGTTCACCGGGATTACGGACTTCCCGCCTGGGCAAACGGGCCTGACACACTGGTGATCGTTTCCTCTCATTCCGGAAATACAGAAGAAACCCTCTCGGCAATGGAAGCCGCCCTCGAGCGGGGATGCAGCCTGTTAGCCATCTCCACTGGCGGGAAAATAGCCGAAGTTGCAAAAAAGAATGGCACTGACTTATGGATCTTTAAACACAAAGGACAACCTCGAGCGGCTGTGGGCTACTCTTTCTGCTTGCTGCTGAACGTTTTTTACCGGTTGGGTTTCCTTCCTGATCCTCTTGAGGAAATAAATGACGCTGTTAATGAGCTGAAAGAAGGCAGGGATCTGCTGGCGCCGGAGCTTCCTGATCATCAGAACCCCGCGAAACGCATGGCGGGACAGCTTATCAATCGCTGGGTAAGCATATTCGCTGCCGATCTACTCGCTCCTGTTGCAAGGCGCTGGAAAGGTCAGATCAGTGAGATCGCCAAAGCCTGGGGGCAATTTGAAGCCCTGCCGGAAGCGGATCACAATACCCTGGCCGGAGTAGTTAACCCGGAAGAGATCCTGGCAAAGACCATGACTTTATTCCTGCAGGCAGATTCCAATCATCCCCGCAACCAGCGAAGAATCGAGTTAACCAAAAAGGGTTTTATGGGTGAAGGATTAACTACGGATTTGATCCAGGCCAAAGGAAAAACCCGCCTGGCCCAGATGTGGAATTTGATTCAATTTGGTGATTTCACTGCCTATTACCTGGCTATGGCCTATGATGTCGATCCCACACCAGTGGCTGCGATTGAGAATTTAAAACGGGAACTTTAGACCAAAAAAACTAGTCCAGGGTGTTATCCTTCCCAGGTTTTCCACCCTGGACAAGAGAGTGTTTTCCATAACGAAAAAACCGATGAAAAAAATCAGAATCCAGCTTTTCCTGATTGGATTTACCCTTTTGCTGACCTTTTCCTTTGTTGCCATCATTCAAGCTCAGGGGGATTCCACTACGACAGTGATCGATACTATCAATCAGCTGCGCTCCCAAAGAGGGCTGGCGCCGCTTCTTCCTGATCCTGCCTTAATGCAGATTGCCCAGCAGCACAGCCAGTACCAGGCATCCATAGGGATCTGGACTCACATCAGTGCGGACGGATCCCGCCCCAAGGACCGGGCAATCGCGGCAGGTTTTGGAAATGGCGCAACTATCTATATTTCTGAAAATGCCGCTTACGGGACCAATATGTCGATCATGGAAGCCATCAATGTTCACTGGAACGATCCTGAGCATCACAACACTATGTACGGCCCCAACTACAAATATATCGGAGCCGGAGTAGCCTATTCCGGTGATGTTGTTTTTTATACAGTAGATACCGGTTATTATGTTGGAGATCCAGCGCCCACGCCCGAATACCCAGCTGTTTCCGGCACCCCTTCCGCCTCAGTCTTCCCTTCAGTAGTTCCGGTTATCGTTTCCACTCCGCTAAGCGACGGAACAGTCAAACATATCGTCCAGGGCGGACAGACATTATGGACCATCGCCGCGGTTTACAACATCCCGCTTGAGGTTTTGAATCAAATTAACGGCTTTGAGCCAGACACTGTTTTACTGCCCGGAGATGAGGTCATCATCCAACCTTCCTATACCCCCACCAACACGCCGATTGGAGAACCCAGCGCTACCTTACCGCCCAGGTTTTCCCACACTCCCTCCTTAACAGCACCTGAAGGGACCCCGGTTCTGTTTACCCTCCCAACGGCAGAAGCCACAAAATATCTTCTTGTCGAGCCCCGGTTTCAGAGCAGCGGCAAAAACCCGACCATAATTATCCTGGCAGTGATCATTTCCGGCGGAACCTTGCTAACTGCATTAGTGTTCAGCCTCAAGAAGAAAGATTAATACGGATCCAGTTACTCCTCCTGGAGATTTCCCCCATCCCAAACTAACTTATTCACCTCTGTCTGAATTTCAATTAGCTCCCCAACTAATTTTTCCAATTTCCCGGGATCCCCGGTGGTTTGGAAATGACCTTCTCCTTCTCGGTCCCTGTCCGCTTTGAGATCAAAGGTTTCCAATAACCTTCCCGCCTGGCGGGCTACTGCCGGTGCAGGATCAATCACCCGGACTTCCTTTCCTACAATCTCCCTGATGATAGGAATTACAAATGGATAGTGGGTACAGCCCATCACCACTTCATCTACTCCTTTTTCCAGCATCGGGGTTAAAGCCTTTTCCAGGATATTCCTGGTTAAAGGATCATCGATTTTTCCACCCTCAATTTGACCCACCAGACCTGGACAGGTATCTTTTAAGATTTCCACACCCCGGGCAAATTTTTCTACTGTCGATGAATACAAATCTCCCTGAAATGTCGCCGGGGTAGCCAGCACCCCTACCACTCCGCTGCTGGTTCCTTCAGCCGCCGGTTTCACCGCCGGTTCCATACCCACAAAGGGGACATCAGGGTACTTCTTCCTCAATTCAGCCAGGGCAACCGCGGAGGCAGTGTTGCAGGCCACGATGATCAATTTTGCGCCCTTGCCCAGCAAATAGCGGACGATCCCCTCTGAATACCCCAACACCTCTTCCCGAGACCGGGGTCCGTAGGGAACATGGATCTGATCCGCAATATAGATCCAATCCTCAAGGGGATACTGCCGGCGAACTTCCTCCAAGACAGATAATCCGCCTACGCCGGAATCAAATATCCCTATCGGTCTGTGGTATTTATTGATCTTCATAACAACATTATACTCAGGTTTATTACCCTGTCCGGAAAGTTCCCTTTAAACCAAAAAGGGTACAGTGATAATCACTGCACCCTGGTAGATTTCTAGAGAAGATAAATCTTTAGGAAAATTTTTGCCGCAGCTTGGCCTTTTTACCACTGCGATCCCGCAGGAAGTACAATCGGGCCCGTCGGGTAAATCCACTGCTGTGCACGGTTACTTTCTCAACTATGGGAGACCGGGTAAGGAAACTTCTTTCCACACCGATACCATTGCTGGCAATTCGCCTTACAGTAAAACTTTCGCTGTTCCCAATGCCATGGGTCCGGATTATTGTACCTTTAAACTGCTGGACTCTTTCGTTTTCGCCTTCTTTAATCCGAACAAACACGGTCACATTATCCCCGCTGCGAATATCAGGGACATTGGGGTTTTTTGGTGTTTCCAAGGTCTTCATCAGGTCATTCATCTTTTGTATCCTTCTTGGTAAAACTCATAATTCTTCGTAAATCACAAATCAACTTCAAACACGGCTGGTGATTATAACACGGGGGGTTTGATTTGAGAAGGAAGGTTGCTGAATTACCCTGCGTATCAATTCACTAAGAGGAGCTTGAGGATTTTATGAATTAATATCACGATTCCGGAATCCCGCCTCAGGGACCATGGATAGCTTCTACAAGGTCAGCAAGTGCGCTCGTCGGCTCAACCTGATCTTTTAGCACAGCTACAACTGCGTCCCGCACTTCAGGCCCCAGCTCATTCAGTAAATGGCTATCTGGAATCAGGACAGCCGAGGGCAGCAGCTTCTGCAGAGTGGAATAAAAAGATACTTCTGACCAGCTATCCATCCCAGATGGCTTGGTGGGAAGATACCCACTCTCAAGAGACCAGGTAGACAAATAAGTTTCAGCCGTGATAAATTCTGCTAACTCTACAGCTACCTGTTCTGTCTCAATATCAGATGGAATCACACACCAAACCCAGCCGTCGGCAAAAGTAAACGGTTTGCTGTCTTTTGTCGGCACGGCAGCCAGAGTAGTATTAGGAGAATCCGAGCCCAGAAGGGTTGAACTCCAGGTAACAGCCAGGGTAGATTGACGTTCTTTGTAAGATTGCCAGGCCTGCTGATCGGTTTCAAATTGGGTCAGCCAATAAGGCATCACATTGGCGGCCTGTGCCTGTTGGTAATAAGTCAAAACTTCCAGTAATGATTCTTCCCCAATAATGAGATCCCCGTTGGGATCTACCAGATCACCTTCCAAACTTTGATATAAAGCTAGTGTAACCAGAGCCTGGGGATCTGAAGCCGGGAAAGCCAGCGCTTTTTGGACAGCAAGAACAGAATCCCAATCCGGCGGGGGGGGATCTTCAGTGTCATTTTTATAAGCCAGGATCATCACATCCCCGGCGAAAGGAATCCCTGCGGTCTGATCTCCAATCCGGGCCAATTCCTGGGCATAGCTGAACCAATCTTTTTCATCCATCACTTCGGTGATTTCATCCAGGGGTAAAACCAACCCCTCCAAAAACGCCTGTTCCATCAATGGACGCGGTAAAGCAATCAAATCCGGCATGATGATGGGAGCTGCGATCCGGGTCGTACGGAGAGACTCCAGCAGGCCATACTCACCAGAAAGCTCCTTTACCCGCACCTGGATGTTAGTCTGCGGTCTGCGTGAGCTAAACTCATCCAATCGGGATAAAAACAAATTACTGGCAGTAGACCCATCCAGGGGATCAAACTGCGGCGGGACCCAGAGGATCAGGGTTTCGGATCCCAGAACGGGGACATTGGGTGTCGCTGAGGGGTTTGGTGTAGGTGTAGCCGGGGACACGCTGGGAATTTCCGTAGGGGAGCTCGGTGAGAGTAACCCCTGAATATCCGGGAAATTGCAGGAGGTTATCCCCATCACAAGCAGGATCAGGATACCAAATCCCAGGATGAGCTTCATAAAAATCGATCGTTGACTTTTTTTTCCAATCTTGTCCATCAAATTTTCCTTCTCTTTCAAAGAAACCCCATTAAACCACAGTTTTTTCCAGTGGGAACTCATTTGCTATGGATTTAATGAAGCTGGTCAAGGGAACTGTTTCAACTCACAACAACCTGCAAACATTGCCCTTTGATCAATAAAATCCAAAATAATGCCTTCGATAAATAAAAAAAGGAAATCCTTACGAATAAAAATTTTTATGGGTTTGTTGTCGGTTCAGTGGTGTCCGGAGGAAGCTCGGTAGCTGTTGGGGTTGCCGTTGGGGTATCAGTCCCAGTCGGTTCCGGTGTCCAGCTCGGTGTGGGTGTGTCTGATGGAATAGGAGACGGCGTTCTTGTGGGAGTGATTGTCGCTGTCAATGTTGGTGTGAAAGTGGGATATTTTGTAGGGATAATCCTTCCAGGAGTAGTAGTAATAAACGGTGTAGATGTATAGGTAGCAGTCCGGGTGGACTGTACGGTAACCGGGGGTTCATTCCTCTGTTTGATCTTCACAAAGGCATACCCTAATCCATAACAGGGAATGGTTGCTCCAATCAGGATTATAAAAATTATTTGCAAACGCTTTTGTTTTTGATTTGGATAGCTCATAGATAGGGGCTTTCAGACATCCAGGTCGTAAGTTTCCTCTGAAAAATATGCTCTCTAAATTTTTCTATTGCGCCAATGGTATTGTATAATTGTATATATTATATTGTAATTCTACCTGACGGCACAGTCGAAAGCTGTTGGTCGGAAATTTAGCTGAATTTACTGATAAGAAAACATGACCATCCCCCTCAATATTACTACCCTCCTGTTTGACCTGGATGGAACATTAACCCACCAGCACCCAACTTCTCTGGATGTTTTGTTCACCGTCCTGGATGAACATCAACTTCCTTTAATGGCATCCGCTCACAGAGATACATTGCAGTTCGTTTACAAGTACTGGGCAAACTCAGACGAGGTCGCTCAAGATATTGAGATGTATGGTGAGTTAACTGATAGTTTCTGGATCCATTATCTGAAACGAAAATTGTGGGCTGCAGGCCTGACCGAGCTTCAAGCTGCTGATTTAGCCCCTATTCTCCAGCCTGAACTGATGGAAAGACACCAACCGGAAAAACTGGTTCTTGATGATGTTCGACCCACCTTGAAGACTCTCCGCGGAAAAGGTTACGTTATGGGATTGGTATCCAACCGGTCAAGCTCGATTGAGGGTGAAATCAACGAATTGGGATTTCTGCCGTATTTTGATTTTTCCTTTACAGCGGGAGAAGTCAATTCCTGGAAACCCGATCCGGGCATATTTGAACACGCGCTTTATCTGGCAGAGAGCAGCCCCGAGTCAACTGCCTATATCGGGGATAATTACTATACGGATGTCCTGGGCGCCCGGGACATCGGTATTTATCCCATTCTAATTGACCCCCGGAATACCTTCCCGGATGCAGACTGTCAGGTAATCACCAATATTGGGAACCTGGTCGCTGAAATGTGATCCTTCTCCCGACTTGTCTATAGTCTGAATCCGAACAGGAGAAACCCCTCTCAAATCCCGATCTATAAGGGAACTAAAAATAACTCTATTTCGTCCTTAACTTATGAAGAAAATCCTGCTCATATCCTTAGTTATCGTTTTCTTACTATCCAGTTGTGCGCCACCCGCAGATCAAGCGGATAACAGTTCCACACTCCTCCCCTCATCATCACCTCCTGCTGCTGACCCGAGATTCCCCACGCCAACGGCCCCTTCAACTGGACCCTCAGCCCCTGCAACCCAGGCCGAGATACAAGGAACAAAAGGCCAACAGTCCTATCTGCCGATTCTTACTCTCGCTGTTCGAGATTTGGCGCTGCAGCTGAAAATTGAATTAGAAAGTATAACAGTCCTCTCAATTGTAAGTATGGATTGGCCAGATGGAGGTTTGGGCTGCCCGCTGCTGGGCATAAACTACACCCAGGTAATCACTCCGGGCTACCGGATTACCCTGGAGGCGGAAGGAAAAACCTACACTTATCACACAAATACTGGAAAGGCATTAATTCTCTGCGCAGATGACGGTCCCCGGCTGCCGCTCATTCCCGTCAATCCGGATGAGATCATGGACGGCATTCCCTGGATGCCGGTAGATCCTATTC